>CACJEN010000022.1 GCA_902592445.1 uncultured Pelagibacteraceae bacterium | reverse complement strand
ACAACTGCATCGACTGGTTGTCCTGGAGTATCAGAGTATTTTTCAGGCAAATGCACTTTATATTTAGAGCCAACTTTACCTTTAGGGAAGCCATTTGCATTTAAAGTTCCGTCAAACGGAACATAGCCCATTGCAATATTTTGTTTCTTTTCTGGGTGATACCAAGGAGAAGTTATAAAACCTAATGGCTCTCCACCGTTTTCACCAGAAACTAACCAAAAATCTGGAGCATATTCTTCAATTGGTTTTCCTCCAAGTTCCAATCCAACTAATTGAAGTTTATAAGGTTTGTGACCTGCTTTAAGATCAGCTTTCATTTTCTCCAAAGCCTTTTTGCCCACATAATCTCCTTTTTTATCCCACTCACCTTTTCCTGATAAAGAAACTTGATAACCCAAGTTACACTGAAATGGATTATGTTGATTGTCCATATCTTGACCCCAAGAAAGAATTCCTGCTTGAATTCTTCTATGGTGTGCTGGAGCAATGACCATCAAACTGTGTTTTTTACCCGCTTCTAGAACAGCATTCCACATGTCTTCGGCATATAAAGTAGACTCTCTTAAGTAAATTTCATATCCAGCTTCACCTGAAAAACCAGATTGTGAAATTACCACACTTCTTCCACCAACCTTTGCTTCTGCAAGACCATAAAAAGGCATATTGTCAAAATCTACATGATCACCACATAAATCTTTCATTAATGCTTTTGATTTAGGACCTTGTATTTGAACAGGGCTCACATCAATTTCATCAATGTTTACATTAAATCTTTCATCTGCATTTACTCCCTGAAGGTAAATACCAATATCACTATCAGATAAACTAAACCAAAATTCATCCTTAGAAATTCTAAGTAGAATTGGATCATTTAATACTCCACCATATGCATTACAAAGAATTACATATCTTGCTCTCATAGGTGAAATTTTAGTTGCATCTCTAGTGATTACATAGTCCACAAATTTTTCTGCATCAGGACCCTTTACTCTTATTTGTCTTTCAACTGCAACGTTCCACATTGTAACGTGATTAACAATTGCATCGTACTCTACCATCGCACCACCATCTTCAGGTTTAACATATCCTCTTGGATGGTATATTCGATTATAAACTGTTGCTCTCCAACAACCAGCTCTCATCGATAAGTGCCAGTATGGTGATTTTCTTACTCTTGTTGAAATTAGCATTTCAACTTTTGTTGGACCGCTTTGTCTTAAATTGTAAGGTACGTTTCTATCAGACTGATCTACTGATGTTACGTGTCTTACTTTACTATAGTCAAATTCATTAGACATAGTTATTCTCCTTCAACCACTTGTTTGTTTCCTTCAAGCCGCCGAATGTATAAATGTGAAAATAATCAGTATGCGATTTAACTTTCCCAATTAAATCATTAGGGTCTTTAGGTTTTAATAAATCTAACGCCTTACTAAAATTAGATTTAAGAAAGTTTATGGAATTTTTTGCCCCTACAATATTAGCAAATTTTATTAAGCTAGATATTTTCATTGGCCCAGTAATTCCTACATGTACTGGTACTGATTGTTTAGAAATAAAATCAATAATAGGCTGACTATCCAATAACCATTGGGTGACTATATAATCAGCATAAGGCTTTTTATCTATCATTGCTTTTTCTAAATCTGTATCGGATATATCAGGACTACCCTCAGGATGTCCCGCTATTCCTATTTTAATTCCATCAAAAAATCCTGTTTCCAGCATTTGATATGAGCTATCAAATTTTCCTATTGGTTCTCTACCTCCACCGATCACTAAAGCTTGTTTAACACCTAAATCCTTACATCTTGTTACATAATCTTTTAATTCATTATCGTCACTTATTGATCTTGCTGGAAAATGAGGAACGGGATTAAATCCTTTTTCAACTAGCTCTCCTGACTTTGCGGCAGTTTCTTTATAGTCACCTCCTGGCAACATAGTTATGTAAACATCTGTAACTGGCGGCAAGTTTTCGAGAGTTGATTGTGGTCCAATTTCTAAAGAAAATTTCATTATTTTTTGGATCTTTATTTATTTTGAAATATGAGTCTAGAAAAATCGATATCCAAACTGGGCTTATTGTTTTTTTTGACCTCTGTGTTTTTGGATCCGCTTCCCGTACTGCTGTGTAACTCTATCGAAAATAATTGCTAGAGCAACAATTGCTAAACCATTCATCATTCCAAGAGCCAAATACTGGTTTGAAATAGCCTGTAAAATAGGGACCCCTAGGCCTTTAACCCCAATCATCGATGCAATCACGACCATAGCTAAAGCCATCATGATCGTTTGGTTCACACCTGCGAAAATTGTTGGAAGTGACAAAGGTATCTGAACAGATTTCAATTTCTGTAAAGGGGTTGCACCAAATGCCTCACTAGCTTCTAAAGTTTCTTTATCAACCTCTCTGATACCAAGATTAGTTAATCTTACAATCGGAGGTAGAGCATAAATACATACAGCTAATAAACCTGGCACTTTCCCAATACCTAACAACATAATTATAGGTATTAAGTATACAAAACTTGGTATCGTTTGCATCATATCTAGAACTGGCAATATAGCTTTCTCGGCTCTACTTGACTTAGACATAAGCACTCCAATAGGAATCCCTACAACTATACATACAAGTGTGGAAACTGATATTATAGCTACTGTAGCCATACAATTCTTCCACATGCCAAAATACCCAATTACAATAAAACAAACGACTGTACCAATTACAAGCTTTATGCTTCTAGATCCAAACCAA
>CACJEN010000021.1 GCA_902592445.1 uncultured Pelagibacteraceae bacterium | reverse complement strand
TGGATATTCTCTCATCTCAAGCAAATTTAGCAGGATACAAAGCTGTAATTGATTCATTTGCTTTTTACCAAAAAGCTATTCCAATGATGATGACTGCAGCTGGAACAATTCCAGCTGCCAAAGTACTTATAGTTGGAGCTGGTGTTGCAGGTCTGCAAGCAATTGCAACTGCAAAAAGGATGGGTGCTATAGTTTATGCAACCGACGTAAGGCTTGCATCAAAAGAACAAGTTGAAAGTTTAGGTGGAAAATTCTTAATTGTTGAAGGTGCAGAAAATTTAGAAACAGAGGGTGGATATGCAAAAGAAGCATCAGAGGAATTTAAACAAAAACAAGAGAATTTATTAAAAGAAACATTAAAAAAAATTGATATCGTGGTCTGTACAGCTTTAATACCTGGAAAAAAAGCACCTTTAATTATTAAAAAAGATATGATTGAAGTTATGCAAAGTGGATCTGTAATTTATGATCTTGCAGCCTCCCAAGGGGGAAATTCTGAGCTTACAAAAGTTAACGAAACCATAGACTATAATGGGGTTAAAATTATGGGAGAAAGCAATATTTTAAATAAACTTCCAAATTCAGCTTCAACTTTATATGCAAAAAATATGTTTAACTTTGTTAGCAACTTGTATGATAAAGAAAAAAAAAAGTTTAATATAAATTTAGAGGATGAAATAATAGAAAAAACTCAACTAAAATAATTATGGAAATAGATCCTTTTATATTCAGATTTAGTATATTTATATTATCAATTTTTGTTGGATATTATGTTGTTTGGAGTGTAACTCCTTCTCTTCATACTCCTTTAATGTCAGTTACAAATGCAATTTCATCTGTAATAATAGTTGGTGCAATTATTGCTGCTTTAGCCTCAAATTCAGATAAAATTTTTGAAACTTCAAGTATTTTTGGTTTCCTTGCAATTATATTAGCTGCAGTAAATATATTTGGTGGATTTTTGGTAACTCAAAGAATGCTTCAAATGTATAAGAAAAAAAAAAAGTAGTAATTATTTATGTCAGCAAATTTTTCAGCAACATTTTATTTAATTTCTGGAATTTTATTCATTCTTGCACTTAGGGGTCTTTCTTCGCCAGAAACATCAAGACAAGGAAATTATTTTGGAATTGCCGGTATGTTAATAGCAATAATTGTTACATTTTTGTCTGTTGGAAGTTTTGGATCTGGTTTCGTTTATGTTTTGATATTTTTGGTGATTGGAGGATCAATTGGTGCATTTATAGCGTTCAAGATACCAATGACTGCAATGCCGGAGCTTGTTGCGGGATTTCATAGTTTAGTCGGATTAGCTGCAGTGTTTGTTGCTATCTCAGCATTTCTAAACCCAGAGGCATTCAGTCTCGGCACCATTGGTAGTATAAAACTTGCAAGTTTAATTGAAATGTCTTTAGGTGCTGCTATTGGAGCGATAACATTTTCAGGTTCAATTATAGCTTTTTTAAAACTAAGAGGCATAATGTCAGGAGCTCCGATAACCTTTAAAGGACAGCATCTCATTAACTTATTAATAGGTTTGACAATTATCTTTTTAATTTTTTATCTATGCAGAACTCAATCATCAAATATTTTTTGGACAATTGTTGCCATTTCTTTTTTAGTTGGAGTCTTACTCATCATTCCGATTGGGGGAGCAGACATGCCCGTAGTAATCTCAATGTTAAATTCTTATTCTGGTTGGGCAGCAGCTGGAATTGGATTTACCCTAGAAAATACAGCTTTGATTATCACAGGTGCCCTAGTAGGTTCTTCAGGAGCAATTTTATCTTACATAATGTGCAAGGGAATGAACAGATCATTCTTTAATGTAATACTTGGTGGATGGGGTGCAACAGATCAAACATCATCTAATCAAAGCAAAGAGCAAAAACCCACAAAAAGTGGTAATGCAGATGATGCAGCTTTTTTAATGAAAAATGCATCTTCTGTAATTATTGTTCCTGGTTATGGTATGGCAGTTGCACAAGCACAGCATGCATTAAGAGAAATGGTTGATGCTCTGAAAAAAAATGGTGTAAAAGTATCTTATGCAATCCATCCTGTTGCAGGAAGAATGCCAGGACATATGAATGTGCTATTAGCAGAGGCAAATGTGCCGTATGACGAGGTATTTGAATTAGAAGAAATTAATAATGATTTTGCAAATTGTGATGTCGCTTATGTGATTGGGGCAAATGATGTTACAAATCCAGTCGCTAAATCAGACCCACAAAGTCCAATATATGGCATGCCAGTTTTGGATGTTGAAAAAAGTAAATCAGTTTTATTTGTGAAAAGAAGTTTGTCCCCAGGCTATGCTGGAATAGATAATGATCTTTTTTATAGGGATAACACATTAATGCTTTTTGCGGATGCAAAGAAAATGACTGAGGAAATAGTAAAGAGTTTATAAATTGATTAAAATTTTTTGCGATATTGCAGATATAAGTCAAATTAAAAAATTTAACAAAAAAAAAATAGTTAAAGGTTTTACTACTAATCCAAGTTTGATGAGAAAAGCTGGAGCAAAAGACTACACAAAATATTCTAAAAACATCTTAGCAATTACAAATAAACCTGTTTCTTGCGAGGTATTCGCTGACAATTCAAAAGATATGATTTTGCAGGGAAACAAAATTAATAAATGGGGAAGAAATGTTTATGTTAAAGTTCCTGTGACCAATTCCAAAGGAACATTTATGGGAGTTGCTATAAACACTTTAAATAAAAATAGAGTAAAACTGAATATAACAGCTGTTTACACGGCCAAACAAACTAAACAAATATTAAGTAAAATTGATAAGAAGACAAAGGTTATAATATCAATATTCGGTGGAAGA
>CACJEN010000020.1 GCA_902592445.1 uncultured Pelagibacteraceae bacterium | reverse complement strand
GGATGATTTAGGAAATAAATACTATCAGAATAAAAAAGGTAAACGTTGGGTAATATACAATGGAGAAGTTGAAGCTTCAAAAATACCAAATGAGTGGTATTCATGGATGCACCACACTAATAATAAAATAGAAAATTTACATGATTTAAAAAAATATAAATGGCAAAAAAACCATTTACCTAATCAGACGGGCACAAATAACGCCTATCATCCAAAAAATAATAAAAATGCAACTGAGAAAAAATATAAATCTTGGCAAGGTTAAATTTGTATTAATTTTAATTTTTTTTTTTCAAATAATTATGTTTAATATTAATGCTGAAACATCAGAGTATAGCGAAAAATTTGCAGAAATTTTGGTATTAGACAAGGTGAGCTCTAAAACGACAAAGTTAAAATTAATAATTGGTGAAGAGTTATTTTTTCAAAATTTAAATATAAATATTCTTAAATGTCAAAATTCAAAATTTGATGACGATCCAGAAGTTACAGCATATATGCAAGTTATTGACTTAAAAAATAAAGATAAAGATAAAGTTTTTGTTTTCAACGATTGGACTTTTGCCTCTAGTCCATCAATAAGACCATTTGACCATCCAGTATATGATATATGGTTAAAAAAATGTTATTCCTAAATTAATTTTTCTTTATCAAGCCAACTGACATTAAAGTCAGAATTAATAAACTTCTTATGATTTAATAAAATTTTATGCAAACCAATTGTAGTATTTATACCCTCAATTACAAATTCATCGAGTGATCTATTCATTCTTTGTATAGCTTCTGTTCTATTTCTTCCGTGGCAAATTAATTTACATATCATACTATCATAATATGGTGTTACCTTGTAACCTTGAAAAATTGCACCATCTACTCTTGTTCTAAATCCAGAAGGTTGATGGCACATTCCAACAGTTCCAGGTGAGGGTTGAAAATTTTTACTTGGATCTTCAGCATTTATTCTACATTCAATTGCGTGTCCTCTTGGGTTAATATCATTTTGAGTTAATGCCGTCTCACCAGTGAAAGCAATATTAATTTGTTCTTTAATAATATCTATACCAGTAACCATTTCTGTTACTGGGTGTTCAACTTGAACTCTTGTATTCATTTCTAAGAAATAGAATTTTCCTTCTTCATAGATGTATTCAACTGTTCCTGCGCCCTCATATCCTATTTGACTTACCATTTTTACCGTTTTATTAAATAAATCTGACCTGATTGATTCCGTTAAAACTGGACTTGGGGTTTCCTCTATTAATTTTTGATGTCTTCTTTGAACTGAGCAATCTCTTTCATGTAGGTGAACGGTTCTATTTTTACCTGATAAAACTTGAACTTCAATATGTCTTGGGTTTTGAAAAAATTTCTCTATGTAAACTTCATCATTTCCAAAAAATTTTTTTGCTTCTAATTTTGCAGTTAAAAATAAATTCTCAAAATCATTTTCATTTTTAACTATTTTCATGCCCTTTCCACCACCCCCGCCTGCTGCTTTTATCAGAACTGGAAAACCAATATTTTTAGATAATTTTTTTGCTTCTTTGATGTCTGAGACACCACCCTCAGATCCTTCAATTACTGGTAAACCATATTGTTTAGCAATTTTTTTTGCTTGAATTTTGTCTCCCATTTTTCTTATCAAACTAGCTGATGGACCTATGAATTTAATATTATTTTCTTCAAGGATTTTAGCAAATTCAGCATTCTCAGATAAAAAACCATATCCCGGGTGAACGGCTTCAGAATTTGTTAATTCTATTGCAGACATTATTGCAGGTATATTTAAATAACTATTAGTAGGCTGATGAGGACCTACGCAAACACTTTCATCAGCCAATCTAACGTGCATGCTATCTCGATCAACATTTGAATGAATTGCAACTGTTGATATACCCCATTCTTTACATGCTCTGATAACTCTAACTGCAATTTCTCCTCTATTTGCAATCAGAATTTTTTTGAACATATTAATCTAAAATTGCTATAGTTTGTCCAAACTCAACAGGCTGACCATCCTCAACACAAATTTCTTTTATTGTTCCATTCATTGGGCAGGGCACATGGTTCATAGTTTTCATTGCCTCAACAATCATTATTGTATCACCCTTCTTAATTTTTCTTCCCTTTTCTGCAAATTTTTTACCTCCTGGTTCAGGCGCTAAGTATGCAGTACCAATGATTGGCGATGTAATCTTTGTTCCACTTATTTCAGATGATTTGCTTTCAGTACTCTCGATTTTTTCTTTTGAAGTATTTCTGTTGACTGGACTTGAACTGATTTCTTTTGTTTTTGAAACTTTAACTTTTAAATCCTTTTCAGTATATTCTATTTCTGTAAGATTGAATTCATCCAAATAATCACTTAATTCTTTAATAATATTTTTATTTATTTTCATTTTTTAAAAGCTCTTGCATTGAATTTATGGCCAAAATATAGCCATTTATCCCAAGTCCACATATAATTCCAGTTACAACACCACTTATCATTGACTTATGTCTAAATTCTTCTCTTTTATAAATATTTGATATGTGCAATTCGATTTTAGGTTTTTTAAACACATCCAATGCATCTCTTATTGCTACAGATGTATGGCTGTAGGCAGCAGCATTAATTATAATACCATCATAAGTATTAACACTATCTTGAATTAAATTTACAATTTCACCTTCTACATTAGATTGTCTAATATCTAAATTTAAATTTAATTCTTTAGCCTTTTTACAACAAATCTCTGTTAAGTAATTGTAGTCTTTGCTACCATATTGAGATTGTTCTCTTTGACCTAATAGATTAAGATTAGGTCCATTAATAATAATTATTTTGCTCACTAAAAAATTATAATATATGACAAAAAAAAATAAAATAAAAATTATAGTGAATGGTAAGCAAACTACTATAAATTCGAACTTTTCATTAAAAAATCTTGTTGATAAGTTACAAATACCTCTAAACAAAATTGCAATAGAATATAACAAACAAATTATTGATAAAAAGAAATTGAAAAAAGTTATTCTTTCTAAAAATGATAGAGTAGAAATAGTACACTTCATTGGAGGAGGTTAATGAAAAACAAAGATAAGTTTATAATTGCAAAAAAAAATTATTCCTCAAGATTAATTGTTGGCACCGGAAAATATAAATCTATGATTGAGTGTGCAAAAGCCGTTAAGATTTCTGGTGCAGATATTGTGACAGTTGCTGTAAGAAGAGTAAATATATCAGATAAAAACAAACCTTTACTTATGGATTATATAAATCCAAAAAAAATTACATATCTCCCAAATACTGCAGGATGTTTTAGTTCAGATGAGGCTTTGAGAACACTTAGGTTAGCAAGGGAAATTGGGGGATGGAAATTGGTAAAACTTGAGGTTTTAGGAGATAAAAAAACGTTATTTCCAGATGCAATTGAAACGCTTAAATCTACAGAAGTTTTATCAAAAGAGGGATTTAAAGTAATGGTTTATTGTAATGACGATCCTTTAATGGCAAAAAGATTAGAAAATGCTGGAGCATGTGCAATCATGCCACTAGCTGCTCCAATAGGTTCAGGCCTAGGTATTCAAAATAAAATAAATTTGAAAATTATTAGATGTCAAACAAAGCTACCTGTTATTATTGACGCTGGCATAGGACAAGCATCTGACGCAACTCAGGCAATGGAACTTGGTTGTGACGGAGTTTTAATTAATACAGCAATTGCCAAAGCCAAAAACCCCTTCGAAATGGCCGAGGCTATGAAATTTGCAGTAATATCTGGAAGAAAATCCTTTCTTTCCGGAAGAATAAATCCTAATTTATTTGGATCTGCATCAACTTCAAATAGAGGAATTATTTAATTTTCTTTTTAATAAATTTTCTTCTTTTAAATTTCTTTTTTTTAAATGGTTTTTGGACATTAGACTTAACATTTTCTTTTGTTACAGTAATTTTTTGTAAATTTTCAATTTTTTCAATTTTATCTAATATTTTACCA
>CACJEN010000019.1 GCA_902592445.1 uncultured Pelagibacteraceae bacterium | reverse complement strand
TGGATTTTTGATAAAAAAATCTAATAATTTAAATTCTGTAGGACCCAAAGATATTTCAACGTTATTTCTATAAACTCTTTTTGTTATTCTATCTATTTTTAGATCTGTAAACTCAACAACATCAACTGAAGAATATGGTTTTGATCTTCTAAGTAGTGATTTAATTCTTGCATTAAGTTCTTTTTGACTAAACGGCTTTGTAACATAATCATCAGCACCTGTGTCAAAGGCTCTTAATTTGTCCTCTTCCTCACCTTTCGCTGTCAACATTATTATTGGTATGTCGTTATACTTATTATCTTTCTTTAAATTCTTACATACTTCAACACCCGATAAATCAGGCAACATCCAATCCATTAAAATTAAGTCAGGATGCTTATCTTTAATTTGTTTAAGCGCTTGTTCACCATTTTCACAGAAACTTACTTTGTAACTCTCTTTTTCAAGGTTATACTTTAAAAGGGATATTATCGAAGTTTCGTCCTCAGCTATAAAAATGTGAGCCGGCATATTTTACTTTTCTCCTGTAACAATAGGTTCTGTACCTTTAGGTCGATCACCCTCAAGATATTCTCCCTTAACTAAATAGTATACTTGCTCTGCAATGTTAGTTGTATGGTCACCTATCCTCTCTATATTTTTAGTTACAAATAATAAGTGCGTTCCATCACTTAAGTTTTTTTCATTTTCTTTTAAATATTTAATCACTTCTTGCATGCAAAAATTGGTTAAATCATCAATTTGTTCGTCGCTTTCCCATACATTAATTGCCATAGCCGAAGATCTTTCTAGGTATGCATCCAATATTGATTTTAATTGTTTTTGAACATCAGAAGAGACTCTTATGATAGCATCTACTAAATTTTTGGGTAAATTCTCATTTAACAAAAGAGTTCTTTTGGAAATATTTTTTGCTAAATCACCTATTCTCTCAAGATCAGAAGATATTTTTAAAGCAGTAACTGTTTCTCTAAGATCTATAGCCATTGGCTGTCTTAAAGCAATAAGATTTACTACCTGTTGCTCTATTAAAGTTTCAAACTTATCTATTTTTTCGTCATCCTTTATAACAGATTCCGCATTATCACTGTTTCTTGTGGTAATAGCTTGAATAGCATTTCCTAAAGACTTTTCACAAAAACCACCCATTTTAATTATATTGCTATTTAAATTTTTAAGCTCTTCTTCGTAAGACTTTACAGTATGCGGTGCTTCGGTCATTATCCAAACCTCCCAGTGATATAATCCTGAGTTTTTTTATTTTCAGGATTCTTAAATATTTTATCAGTAGAGCCATGTTCAATCAATTCTCCTAAGTGAAAAAAACCAGTATTTTGAGAGACCCTTGCAGCTTGTGCCATTGAGTGAGTGACTATTATGATAGTATGGTCTTTTTTTAATTCATCAATTAATTCTTCAATTTGAGCTGTAGCAATGGGATCTAAAGCAGAGCAAGGCTCGTCCATGAGAATAACTTCAGGTTTAACTGAAATAGCTCTTGCTATACATAATCTTTGCTGTTGACCTCCTGATAACCCTGTGCCCGGCTCATGAAGTCTATCTTGAACCTCTTCCCATAATGCTGCCTTTTTTAAGCTAGTTTCAACTATTTCATCCATTTCATTCTTTGATTGAGCCATACCATGAATTGTTGGACCATAAGAAATATTTTCATAAATAGTTTTGGGAAAAGGATTTGGTTTTTGAAAAACCATCCCAATTTTTTCTCTTAATCTAACAACATCACAACTTTTGTCATTGATATCAAAATCATTGATCATAATCTGCCCTTTTACTCTACATATATCAATTACGTCATTCATTCGGTTTAGACATCTTAAAAAAGTAGATTTACCACAACCTGAAGGCCCAATTAGTGCTGTAACTTGATTTTCTTCAATATCTAAATTTATATTAAATAGAGCTTGTTTTTTTCCATAGAAAACATCTATATTTTTTGAACTTATCTTTATCATCTTAACTCCATTTTTTTTCAAATTTATGTCTAATTATTTGTGCAAATAAGTTCATTATAATTAAAAATCCTAATAGAACCATAATACAGGCAGAAACTTTCTCGACAAAACCTCTTTCAGCGCTTTCTGCCCAAATATAAATTTGCACTGGCAAACTTGCAGCTGGATCTAAAGGAGATCCTGGTATTGTATTTACAAAAGCCACCATGCCAATCAATATCAAAGGTGCAGTTTCGCCTAAAGCTTGGGCCAAACCAATTATTGTACCGGATAAAGTCCCTGGCATAGATAACGGAACTGTATGATGCATTGTAGTTTGCATTTTACTAGCACCCATTGCAAGTGCTGCCTCTCTTATACTTGGAGGAACTGCTTTTAAAGATGCTCTACAAGCAATAATAATTGTTGGTAAAGTCATCAACGATAAAGTTATTCCACCGACTAAAGGTGTTGACCTAGGTAATTGAAATACAGCAAGTAAAATACCCAGTCCTAAAAGACCAAAAACAATTGAAGGTACTGCCGCTAAATTATTTATATTTACCTCAATAAAATCAGTAAATCTGTTTTTAGGAGCAAATTCCTCTAAATAAATAGCTGCTAGAACTGCTACAGGAAAAGCTATCATTAAACAAACAAGTATAGAAAATATTGATCCCATAAATGAACTTGCTATACCAGCTAATTCAGCTTCTCTTGAATCAGGATATGTAAAAAAACTTAAATTGAATTTACTTTCAACTTTTCCTTGTTCTACAAGTTGATCGAAAATCTTTAATTGATAATCCGTAACTCTTCTTTGATCTTCAGGTAAATCTCTTGGATAATTGCCTTTGAATACTTGATCTAAATCATCTGAGGCAGTTAAATAAACATCTTTAGTTTTTCCAATTAATGAAGGGTCTTTTAAAAGTTCCCTTTTAATCTCTCTTTCGAAAAAGTAAGAAACCATTCTCTTCAGCTCATTTTCTTGATCCTCATTAGCATTTGGATCTAAATCAGCCATTGATTTTAATGCTATATCGTAATAGTCAGCATCTTTCATATCCTCTTTAGAAGGATTTTGCTCTAACATCATTAATTCAGCATCAAAAGTAACTGGAACAATAAGCCAAGTTTTTTTAAAGGCTGAGTAGCCTGTCGAAAAAATTTTAAAAATAAAGATTGTTAAAAATAAAAGTGCCATAAAAATTGCACTTTTACCGTATAATCGAAATCTCTTTTCAGCTTTATATCTTTTATTTAATAATTGTTCTTTATTTTTATTCATATTTTTCTCTATATTTTTTAACTACTCTTAAGGCCACAATATTCAAACAGAGCGTTACTAAAAATAATGACATACCTAAAGCAAATGCAGCTTGCGTTTTTGGGTCGCCAAAAGCTTGATCTCCAATTAATATTACAACAATTTGCGCTGTAATTGTTGAAGTAGATTCTAATGGATTTAAAGTTAAATTAGCAGCTAAACCAGAGGCCATAACAACTATCATTGTTTCTCCAATAGCTCTTGAAACACCTAATAAAATAGAACCAACAATACCTGGTAATGCTGCAGGAAAAATAACTTTTTTTATTGTTTCTGATTTGGTTGCTCCCATGGCATAACTTCCATCTCTTAAACTTTGAGGTACACTTGTAATCACATCGTCACTTAAACTTGAAATGAATGGTATAATCATAATGCCCATTACTCCGCCTGCCGCTAAAGCGCTTTCAGCTGAAACGTCTAAACCCATGCTATTACCTATTTCCTTTAAAAAAGGTCCAACTGTTAGAGCAGCAAAAAACCCATAAACAACTGTTGGTATACCTGCTAAAATTTCAATTAAAGGTTTTGCGTATTGTCTAACTTTAATTGATGCGTACTCAGCCAAATAAATTCCACTCATTAATCCAATAGGAATAGCAACACACATAGCTATGAAAGCAATAAAAAAAGTTCCCGCAAAAATAGGGACTGCTCCAAAAGTATCGGAATACATTGACGGATCTAAAGCCTCAGAAGAATCTCTAACAAAAGCTTTTGCAGGATACCAATGAGTTCCAAAGACAAAATCAAATAATGGGATTACTTTAAAAAAATCTATAGTTTGAAATATAAGTGAAAAAATTATTCCAACAGTAGTTAATATTGCAGCTAAAGAAGCTGTAAATAAAACTGCTTTCAAAAATTTTTCAACTGGCTCTCTTGTTCTAGAATTAGATGAAATTCTTTTATAAGC
>CACJEN010000018.1 GCA_902592445.1 uncultured Pelagibacteraceae bacterium | reverse complement strand
ACAATTGTGCCAATAGTAATTGGAGTAAATGGTGGTCTAAAAGTTGTGTGCCCTACTTCAGGTACAATTTTATTTTCGATATTAGAGACCATTTGAAGACCATTAAGATTACTTGTTCTTCCTTGATCAGTAGCCATACCTAACGTTGTATACCTTTTTACATGCTCGATGGATCTATAACCCTCTCTTAAAGCTATCTCTATATCAGAAACTGCAACATCATTTTGAAAATCTACAAATCTTTTTGGGTTTTCATTTTTAGGAAGTGGCATACACCAAAATTTATCATGCACACTGTATTTAGTTTCGGTCACTGTTGGTATTTTGTTCTCATTATTTTTATCAGTTATTTTGCTTGATAATTCTGAGCCAGTTTTAAACCCACTTTCAATAGTTTCTTGAAGTGTAAAACTTCCATTTGCAGCGCCTATTGTTTTTTCATTTTGTTTAGATTTATCCGGAATAAAAGCATCTATTTTTTCATCAAATTTTAGTTTATTTCCAGATTGCGATGCCAAATGAACTGTAGGCGTCCAAAAACCAGAAACACATATACAATCACAATTAATTGTTTCAGTGCTTTGGAAAGATTTTTTATCTTTAGTTAATTTGCCTATTTTTGCAGATTTTACTTTTTTGTATCCATTTGCAACAATTACACCGTAAGAAAATTTTATTTGAATACCTTTATTTTTTGCTTCTTGCACAACCACAGAATCGTGCTCTTCTCTTGTATCTAATATTATTGGTTCAACGTTATTTTTCTTAAATTCAAAAGCAGTTTCATAAGCACTATCGTTATTGGTAAATATAATTGGTTTTCTTCCAACTAAAACACCATATACTTTCATATATTCTTTAGCCGCTGATGATAAAACTACACCAGGTGTATCATTATTTCCAAACACAATTGGTCGTTCTATTGATCCTGTTGATAAAATAGTCTCTTTAGCTCTTATATACCAAAGTCTTTGTCTTGGAGTATATTTTGATTTATTTGATAAGTGGTCGCCTACTCTTTCAAACATAACCATCATATTGTGATCGTAATAACCAAATACCTGAGATCTATTTTTTAATGTCACATTTGGCATTGTTTTTAGTTCAGAAATGATTTTTTCAGACCAGTCTTTTCCAGACATATTATCTATACTAACGTCATCAGTTAACAGAGTTCCACCATACCTTGGTTTATCTTCAGCAAGAATTACTTTTGCTCCATTTTTTGCTGCAGCATAAGCGCTTGCTAAACCGGAAGGTCCGGAGCCAGTTACTAGTAAATCACAATATTCAAATTTATGTTCATATCGTTCTTTGTCTTTTTCTAAAGAAGCAACACCTAATCCAGCTGCTTTACGAATGAATGGTTCATAAACTTTATACCAAAAACTTTTTGGCCACATAAATGTTTTATAATAAAATCCTGCTGGGAAAAATCTTTTTAGAAAATTGTTTATCGCACCAATGTCAAATTCAACTGATGGCCAACAATTTTGGCTGGTTGCAGATAATCCATCTACTAATTCTATTTCAGTTGCATTTATGTTTGGCTCCGAATGGCCATTGATTGTAACTTGAAGTTTAGCATTTGGTTCATCAACTCCTGCTCCAATAAAACCTCTTGGTCTATGATATTTAAAACTTCTTCCTACTAAGTGGACTCCATTTGCAAGTAATGCTGAAGCTAGAGTATCTCCCTCATAACCTTGATATGATTTCCCGTTAAAGTTAAATGTAATTTCCTTGTCTCTGTTAATAAGCCCAACATTATTTAATCTGTGAGATTGTTTCATGCTATTTCTTCACTCATTTTAGCAGTTCTAAATATTTCATGTGTTGCAGTGTCTCTTTGAACTTTAAACCATTGCCTACATCCTGAGATATGATGCCAAAGCTCAATGTGTTTTCCTCTTGGACTTTTTCTCATATAAACAAAATTATCCCATTCCTCTTTTGAAACTTCTTTATCAAGTTCTGGTCTCTTAACTGTTGCGTCTCCACCATAGGCAAATTCTTTTTGCGCTCTTAATCCACAGAATGGACACTTAATGTGTAGCATAATTTATGAAATCCAAGTCTTAGTGCCTAAACCTTTTTCGTCTAAAAGATATCCGTTTGAAAATCTATTTAATGTTAAATCAGCATTTAATTCATGAAGTCTATCTTGAGCAATAGTATGTGCAAAAGTCCAGCCTGAAACAGGCGTTGATTTAAAACCTCCATAACACCAACCACAATTTAAATATAATCCTTCAATATGTGTTTTGTCTATTATTGGTGAACCATCCATAGACATATCCATTATGCCACCCCATGTTCTAAGCATTTTAAGTCTGCTTAAGAAAGGAAATAACGCCAAACCTCCAGTTAAAACATGTTGTATAGTTGGTAGATTCCCTCTTTGAGCATAACTATTATAACCATCAAGATCTCCTCCCATAACCATTTCACCTTTGTCAGATTGACTGATATAAAAATGTCCAGCTCCAAATGTAACAACTCCATCTAATACAGGTTTAACTGGCTCAGAAACACATGCTTGTAATAAATGAGTTTCAATTGGTAATGTCATATTTAATTTCTCTGCAAGAATATTTGTGCTACCTGCCACACATAAACCAACTTTCTTTGCTTTAATAACACCTTTAGAAGTTCTTACTCCTTTAATTTTTCCACTTTCAACATCAAATCCCTCTACTTCACAATGTTGTATAATATCAACTCCCATACTATCTGCTTGTCTTGCGTATCCCCAAGCAACACCGTCGTGTCTTGCTGTTCCAGCACTTGGTTGCATTAAGCCACCAAAAATAGGAAACCTAACTTCATCAGAAAAATCTGCCATTGGGATTAGTTTTTTAACTTCATCCCTGTTTAAAAGTTTTGCATCTATGCCATTTAATCTCATGGAATTTCCTCTTCTCGCATAAGCATTCATTTGTGCATCAGAGTGAGCTAAATTAATTATTCCTCTTGGAGAAAACATCACATTAAAATTTAGTTCCTGGCTAAGATTTCTCCATAAGTCCATACCAAATTCATTAAATCTTGCATTAGCATCATACATAAAGTTTGATCTGATAATTGTAGTATTTCGACCAACATTTCCTCCGCCTATCCAACCTTTCTCAATGACTGCAACGTTCGTAATGTTATGCTCTTTTGCAAGATAATATGCAGTTGCGAGACCATGGCCTCCACCACCAATGATGACTACATCATATTCACTTTTTGGTGTTGGATCCTTCCAAGCAACTTCCCAGTTTTGATGATCTGTGAATGCATTTTTAATTAAACTAAAAACAGAATATTTTTGCATGTTTGGATTTTACAGTAAGAAATACATATTTTTCTTATTTTTTATATATATATTTTTTAGAAGTTTAAAAACCAAACAAATTAGAAGTTTAAAAACCTTACAAAAAAGGATAAGAATTCTCCACGTTTAACTAACCAACAAAAATATTCTTATGTCAAAAACTGATATCCAAATAGCCAGGGAAGCTAAAATGAAACCCATAGATGAAATTTTAGCTAAAATAAATGTACCTGATGAACCAAATGCTTTCAGTCCAATGGGAAGACATATCGCAAAAATAAATTTAGGATATCTAGATCAGCTCAAAGATAAAAAAAATGGAAAATTAATTTTAGTAACTGCGATAACTCCCACCCCTGCTGGTGAGGGTAAAACAACAACTTCAGTAGGTTTAAGTGATGGATTGAATAAAATTGGAAAAAAATCAATTGTATGTCTTAGGGAACCAAGCCTTGGTCCTTCCTTTGGATTAAAAGGCGGAGCAGCCGGTGGAGGATATGCTCAAGTTGTGCCGATGGAACAAATTAATTTACATTTTACTGGTGATTTTCATGCAATTACCTCAGCTCATAATTTATTATCAGCTCTTATTGATAACCATATTTATTGGGGAAATAAATTAAATATAGATGTGAGAAGAGTTTCTTGGAGACGAATCATGGACATGAATGATAGATCTTTAAGATCAATCATTGTTGATCTTGGGGGTGTGGCTAATGGTTATCCTCGTCAAGATAGTTTTGATATCACTGTAGCTTCAGAACTGATGGCAATTTTTTGTTTAGCAACAGATTTAAAAGATTTAGAGAAAAGAATTTCCAATATAACGATTGGGTACACAAGAGATAAAACACCCATTTATGCTAAGGATTTAAATGCACATGGTCCGATGACTGTGTTATTGAAAGAGGCAATCAGACCAAATGTAACCCAAACTTTAGAAAATAACCCAGCTATAATCCATGGTGGTCCCTTTGCAAATATTGCTCATGGATGTAACTCTGTAATAGCTACGAATGCTGGTCTAAAATTAGCAGACTATGTTGTTACTGAAGCTGGATTTGGTGCAGATCTTGGAGCAGAAAAGTTTTTAAATATAAAGTGTAGAAAATCTGGTATTAAACCTGATTGTGTAGTCATTGTTGCAACAATTAGAGCTCTTAAAATGCATGGTGGTGCAACAAAAGATGAACTAAAAAATGAAAATGTAAAAGCATTAAAAAAAGGATTAGTTAACCTCGAAAGACATATAAATAATACAAGAAAATTTGGTCTACCAGTCACAATAGCAGTTAATCATTTTATTACTGATACAGAAAAAGAAATGAAAACATTATTAGATTTTTGTAAAACTCAAGGTGTAAAAGCATCTAAATGTACGCACTGGAGTAATGGAAGTGAAGGAACAAAAGAACTTGCAAATAATGTAGTAAAAATATGTGAAGATGGCCAAGATACATTTAAATATTTAT
>CACJEN010000017.1 GCA_902592445.1 uncultured Pelagibacteraceae bacterium | reverse complement strand
GGTTTATTTGTGCATTCGTTACCTTTCCTAAAATAATATATTCAAATTTTTTGCTTTTATTTTGAAAATCTAAAAAAATTGTGGCTTTAATCTTGCCTTTTTTAATTTGATTTAAAATTAATTCTCTAGAAAAGTTATAGTTATACTCTGAAATAAAATTTTTTAAATTTGATATTTCATCTTCCCTTAGTTGAATTTCTAAATTCTGAACTGATCTATTATTAAACAAATTTGATATACTCAATTTTGAAATAATTTTATCTAAATAAAGATAATCCTCTGCAATTTGTAATTTAACGTTTGAAGTCTCAAGCTTTATTGTCTTTTCTTTGATATCTAATTTTATAAATACATCTTTAATTTCAGATGATAGTTTTGGGTTTATTTGACTTATTTTTGAATAAATTAATTCATTAAATTTATCTGTTTTGATACCAAAAAAATTTAAATAAGTAATAATTGCTACTAATAAAAATATTATGGTAATTGGTAATAGAAGTAAGTATTTACGCATTTATTTTATACAATGAGCTCTCAAGGAAATTATCAATTTCGCCATCAAGTATCTTTTCAGGATTAGAGCTTTCAAAATTAGTTCTATTATCTTTAACCATTTGATATGGGTGCAATACATAAGATCTAATTTGATGTCCCCAACCAATATCTGATTTTGAACTTTCTATATTTTCATTTTGTTTTTCTCTTTTTTGAAGCTCGTGTTCATAAAGTCTGGCTTTCAGCATATTCATACATGTTTCTTTATTTTTATGTTGTGATCTCTCATTCTGACATTGTACAACTATTTTAGTTGGAATATGTGTAATTCTTACAGCACTATCTGTTGTGTTTACATGCTGTCCACCAGCGCCGCTGGATCTATAAGTATCGATTCTTAAATCTTTTTCTATTATTTCAATATCTATTTTGTCATCCACCACTGGGTAAATCCAAACACTAGCAAAACTTGTATGTCTTCGAGCACTTGAATCAAAAGGTGAGATTCTCACTAGCCGATGTATACCTGACTCTGCTTTAAGATAACCATAGATATAATCACCTGATATTTTTATTGTAGATGATTTAATTCCTGCTTCATCTCCTTTATGCTCACTAATTAGTTCGACAGAATATCCTTTATTTGATGCCCATTTCATGTACATTCGTCTTAACATCTCTGCCCAATCTTGACTTTCCGTTCCACCTGCACCAGCATGAAATTCTAAGTAACTATCAAGATTATCACTGTCGTTAGATAAAAAACATTTTATCTCTAATTTTTTCACTCCAGCTTTTAAAGCTTGCAATTTATCGAAACTTTCATCTTGTAATGATTTATCACTTTCAGATTTAGCGAGATCCAAAATTTCAACTATGTCTTTGAAATCATTTTCAAAATTAGTAAACGATCCAATTAAAAGTTCTAAAATTTTTTTTTCTTTTAAAATTTTTTCTGATGATTTTCTATCTTGCCAGAAATCTTGGCTTTCAATTTTATTATTTAATTCATTAAGTTTAGAATTGAGTTTATTTTTTTCAAAGAAACTCCTTAATTCTTAATATTATTTTATTTATCTCTTTAATTAAATTGCTTGTTTCTAATTCCATTTTAATAAAATTTTAATATATTTGTTTTTGATAAATCACTAATATTATCAATATCAATTTTATTATTATTTGCAATTTTTTCTTCTTTAAAAGACTCAATAATAGTACTTTTAGAATTACTGTCAGCTTTTTTACCCGTAGATGAATCTACGACCATCATTTTTATTCCTTTTGAAACTTTGAATGGTCTTGCGTCATGATTACTAACTGAGTTTTTTACAAATTCTTTGAAAATTGGTAAGGCAGTTTTAGATCCTGTTTCAAATTTTCCTAAAGTTTTTGGATTATCAAAACCTACGTATACTCCGATTACTAAATTTGATGTAAAACCTATAAACCATGCATCAGTATTTTTGTTAGTAGTGCCTGTTTTACCTGCTAATTGCAAATTTAGATCTTTTAATTTCTTTCCTGTTCCTCTTTTAACAACCCCTTCTAATATAGATGTCATTTGGTAAGCAGTTTGAGGTGAAAAAATTTGTTTATAATTATTTTTTATTTGAGGAAGATTTTCACCAGTATATGAAATCAAGTCGCAATCTTTACAAAATCTTAATTGATTTTTAAATATTGTTTTGCCCTCACTATCTTGAATTCTGTCAATAAATATTGGCTCAACTAATTTTCCACCATTTACAAAAGATGAGTAAGCACTTGTAATATTTAGTAAAGTGGTTTCTGCAGAGCCTAACGAAATTGACATCAATTCATCAGGTTTTTCATAAATTTTAAGTTTTTTTGAAAAATTTACAATTTTTTTTAATCCAATTTCTTGAGCAATTCTTACTGTCATTAAATTTCTCGATTTTTCTACACCTGTTCTTAATGTTGAGGGACCATAAAACTTTTTTCCGTAGTTTTCAGGTTTCCACAATTTTAAATCACTCCCTTGCTCCAGAACAATTGGGGCATCAAGTACTAATGTGGACGGAGTAAAATTATTCTCCAAAGCTAATGCGTATATAAATGGTTTAAATGCGGATCCTGGTTGCCTCTGAGCTTGTGTAACCCTGTTATATTCACTTTTTTTAAAACTAAAACCTCCAGACATTGCCAAAACTCTACCAGTGAATGGATCCATTACAACTATTCCACCATTTACATTAGGTAATTGCTTTAATTCATAGTTTTCTTTATTAATTTTTTTTACGTAAACTAAATCTCCAATTTTAAATAACTCATTAATATTTTTTCTTGTCCAAGTAATGTTTTCAAATTTAATTTTACCAATTTTATTAGCTGCAGTTTCAATAATTACTTCAAATTTATTTAATTTTTTAATGATTGCAATTTCCCATCCTAAAGATTTTTCCAATTTAAATTTGTCTAAATCTTTATTCCAATTTTTAATATTTTTTTTATTTTGTAAAGATCCTCTCCAACCTCTTCTTCTATCATATTGTTCTAAACCTTTTCTTAAAGACTCTGAAGCAATGGTTTGTAATTTTAAATCAAGTGGAGTTTTTATATTAAATCCTTGTTTATAAACTTTATCAAAACCATATGTATTAATTACACTTTTTCTAACATCCTCAACATAATATCTAGAGTCTTCTAAATAAATTCTCTTTCTTTTACTCAAATTAATTTTAGAATTTGTAAATTTATTGAGCAAAGTTTGATCAATGTAATTATTTTCATAAAGATTTTTTAAAACAAGATCTCTTCTAAATTTAGCTAGTTCTAAATTTTTGTAAGGATTGTATCTACTTGGAGCTTTTGGTAATGCTGCTAACAAGGCTGCCTCTGAATAATCTAACTCATTTATTGATTTGTCAAAATATCTCAAACTTGCTGAAGCTATTCCATAACTGCCTTCACCTAAATATATTTGATTTAAATAAAGTTCTAAAATTCTTTCTTTGGTTAAAGCTCTTTCAATTCGAAAAGCTAAAATTGCCTCTTTAATTTTTCTGTCAAAACTTACTTCATTTGATAATAAAAAGTTTTTAGCAAGCTGTTGGGTGATAGTCGAGGCTCCTTCTAATCTTTTTGACTTTATCAAATTTTTGATATTATTCTTAATAGCTCTAACTACTCCTTTTGCGTCAACTCCAGGATGATAAAAAAAATTTTTATCTTCAGCAGACAAAAAAGAATTAATAATAACGAGTGGTATAGCCTTGTATGGTACAAATATTCTCTTCTCAGATGAAAAGTCACTTACTAATACCCCACTACCTGAGTATAATTTACTTGAGACAGGAGGTTTATAATTTTTTAGAAATTTATAATCTGGAAGTTTATTCGAATAAATCCATAAAATTGAAAAAATGCTTAAAACAGTTAACACTATTAATGAAAATGTCAGCAATATAACTTTTTTTATTATTGATCTCATTTATGTTTAATTTATTTTACGAATTTGGTATTGTTGTGGCACCGAATTTATAAATAAACAAATGAAAAAAAATCAAAATCTATGTCAAAAAATTTATACATTGATGCATCGCATCCTAATGAAACAAGAGTTGTGCTTAAAAATGAAAATCATATTGAAGATTACGAATATGAAAGTATCAACAATACATTAATAAAAAATAATATTTATCTTGGAAAGGTAAGTCGAATTGAGCCGTCTTTGCAAGCTGCTTTTATAGATTTTGGAAGAGAAAGACATGGATTTTTGTCATTTAACGATATTCAGTCAGATTATTATCAAATACCCCAGAGCGACTTAGAAAAAATTAAAGAAGAAGAGGAAAAAGTAAGAGAAGAATTATCTAAAGAGAGTGAGAATATAGAAAACAAAATTTTAGATGGAGAAGAAGAAATTAAAATTGAGGATCCTGTCGAAAAAAAAGATGAAAATATAGAAGAAAAAAAAGACGAGAAAATACAAAAAAGATTTCCCTCAAAAAGATACAAAATTCAAGAAGTAATAAAACCTAATCAAGTTATATTAGTACAAGTTTTGAAAGATGAAAGAGGTTTAAAAGGAGCTGCACTTAGTACATTTATCTCAATTGCAGGAAAATACATTGTATTGATGCCAAACACAGCAAAAGGCGGGGGCATTTCAAGAAAAATATTTAATCCGGGAGATCGAAAAAAAATTCGAAATATTTTAAATGAAATAGAGATTCCTAAAGCGATGGGAATTATTGTAAGAACCGCAGGCTCAAATAAGACAAAAAATGAGATTGATGGTGATCTTAAAAATTTAATAACAGTTTGGGATACAATTAAAAGTAACGCAATGAATTCTATGGCGCCATCACTAATCCATCAAGAAAGTGATATTATTAAGAGAAGTATTCGAGATATGTATGATGATGATACACAAAATATCATAGTAGAGGGCAATGAAGGTTATCAAAAGGCAAAAAACTACATGAAGCTAATGATGCCAAAACAATTAAAAAAAGTTAAAAAATATAGAGATAAGTTGCCGTTATTTTTTAAAGAAAACATTGAAAAAAAACTTTTTGAAATCTTTAAATCAGAGGTAAAACTTAGTTCAGGCGGATATTTAGTGATAAATCCTACCGAAGCTTTAGTATCGATAGATGTAAATTCAGGAAAATCAATAAAACAAAAAAATGTCGAAAGTACAGCTTATGATACAAATCTGGAAGCTGCCGAAGAAATTGCAAGACAAATTAAAATAAGAGATTTATCTGGTTTAATCATAATTGATTTTATAGATATGTTAAATTTTGGGAATAGAAGACAAATTGAAAGAAAATTAAAAGAAAAGTGTAGAAATGATAGAGCCAGAATTCAGATCGGCAGAATAAGCAACTTCGGTCTTTTAGAAATGTCACGACAAAGACTTAGAGAAAGTAACATAAAATGGTCAATAAAACTAACAAATGAAACTTTTGCCCAAAAGATTATAAAATTGATA
>CACJEN010000016.1 GCA_902592445.1 uncultured Pelagibacteraceae bacterium | reverse complement strand
TTTATAATGGCTTTTAGATCTGAAAATTTCCAATCTTCTAATTTTTTAGAAGGAAACCCACTTTCTACAAATTTAGAAAAATGATCTTTTCTCTCTTTAATATTTCCTAAATTCCCATAAATTAAACTTTCAAATTCAAAATTTTCTTTTAACATTTATAAACTCTCATAACCTTGTTTTTCTAATTCTAATGCTAGTTCAAAATTACCCGTTTTTATTATTCTTCCATCTTTCAAAACATGAACGAAATCTGGCTTTATATAATTAAGTAATCGTTGATAATGCGTTATTATTAAAAATGAATTATTTGTATTTCTTAATGAGTTTACTCCATCAGAAACTATTTTAAGTGCATCAATATCTAGACCAGAGTCTGTTTCATCTAATATTGATAATTTTGGATTTAAGATAGACATTTGAAGAATTTCATTTTTTTTCTTTTCTCCTCCTGAAAATCCCACATTTAGTTGGCGTGACAGAATATTTTGATCAAATTTTAATTGTGCAGATTTTTCTTTTACAAGCTTTAGAAATTCAATTGCATCTAATTCTTTTTCTCCTTTTGCTTTTTTTACTGCATTTAATGAGGTTTTTAAAAAATTATTAGTGTTTACACCTGGAATTTCTAAAGGATATTGGAATGCTAAAAATATTCCTTTGTGGGCTCTCTCCTCAATTTCAAGATCTAGCAAGTTAGAGTTTTCAAATTTTACATCCCCTTTGATTTCGTAACCTTTTTTTCCAGATAAAATATTTGATAAAGTACTTTTTCCTGATCCGTTTGGTCCCATTATTGCATGAACTTCTCCAGGATTTATTTTTAAACTAAGTCCTTTTAGGATTTCCTTGTTATCAATACCTGCTTCTAAATTGTTAATTTCAAGCATTATCCAACACTTCCTTCCAAACTAATTCCTACTAATTTTTGCGCTTCAACGGCAAATTCCATTGGTAATTGTTGAAGAACTTCTTTACAAAATCCATTAACTATGAGCCCTACAGCTTCCTCTGAGTTTAAACCTCTTTGTTGACAATAATACAATTGTTCCTCACTGATTTTTGACGTTGTTGC
Source organism: uncultured Pelagibacteraceae bacterium (assembly GCA_902592445.1). Taxonomy (GTDB): domain Bacteria; phylum Pseudomonadota; class Alphaproteobacteria; order Pelagibacterales; family Pelagibacteraceae; genus Pelagibacter. The sequence goes on along the minus strand of CACJEN010000016.1, from coordinate 5,861 downwards.
CTCATGTTCTATATTTGAATCTGAATTTCTATTTTTAATGTAAGGAACAGTGTGTGCTCCACATTTATTACCCATTAATAGTGAGTCACACTGTGTAAAGTTTCTAGCATTTTTAGCTTTTGGGAAAATATCTACAAGACCTCTGTAAGTATTATCAGCATATCCAGCTGAAATACCTTTGGATATTATTTTACTTTTAGTATTTTTGCCAATATGAATCATTTTAGTGCCAGTGTCTGCTTTTTGATGATTATTTGTAATTGCAATAGAGTAGAATTCTCCAACAGAATTGTCTCCTTGCAAAATGCAACTAGGATATTTCCAAGTAATTGCTGAACCAGTTTCTACTTGCGTCCAAGATATTTTTGAATTTACACCTTTGCATAATCCTCTTTTAGTTACAAAATTATAAATTCCACCCTTGCCATCTTTGTCTCCTGGATACCAATTTTGAACAGTTGAATATTTTATTTCTGCATCATCTAATGCAACAAGTTCAACATTAGCTGCATGTAATTGGTTTTCATCTCTCATAGGAGCAGTACATCCTTCCAGATAACTTACATAACTACCTTTATCTGCAATAATTAAAGTTCTTTCAAACTGACCTGTTTCAGAAGCATTTATTCTAAAATATGTCGATAATTCCATAGGACATCTAATGCCCTCTGGAATGTAAACAAATGAACCATCAGTAAAGACTGCCGAATTTAAAGTCGCAAAATAATGATCAGTAACTGGTATAACTGAACCGAGATATTTTTTTACTAATTCCGGATGTTTTTGAATAGCCTCAGACATTGAACAAAATATTATTCCTTTTTCAGTCAACTTATCTTTAAATGTTGTTGCAACTGAAACAGAGTCAAATACAGCGTCTACTGCTATTCCATTTAATCTTTTTTGTTCTTGAAGTGGTATACCAAGTTTTTGATAAGTTTCTAGAAGCTTAGGATCTAATTCATCTAAACTTTTTGGTTTATCAGAAGCACTTTTGGGAGCTGAATAATAATATAGGTCTTGGTAATCTATTTTTGGATATTTCGGTTTTTGCCAATTTGGTTCTTTTAAGTTTTTTAATCTTTCAAATGCTTTTAGTCTCCAATTTAGCATCCATTTTGGTTCTTTTTTTATTTTAGATATAAATTTAATTACTTCCTCATTTAAACCTTTTGGTGCTCTGATATTTTCTATATCAGTTGTGAATCCATATTTATATTCTTTTAAATCTTCTATTTGTTTATCTCTCATTTACAATCTATTTGTTGTTTGATTTAGTAAATCTCTAAGACTTTTTTTTTCAAAAAAATTATTTATATAATCTTCTAATTCATCCCAGAGATCGTGGGTAATGCATTTTACCGTTTTACCGTTGCACCCTTTTTTTGAATGTTTTTCACATCCTATAGTTTTAACTTTTTCATCGACTGCAAACAAAATATCCGAAATTTTAATACTCGAAGCTTCTTTAGAAAGAACGTATCCACCTTTAATTCCACGTACACTATTTACAATTTTATTTTTTTTTAACCTTAAAAATAATTGTTCAAGATAATCTAAAGATATTCCTTGTCTCAAAGAAATATCTCTTAAAGAAACTGGCTCATTACGGTCAAATTTAGCAAGATCTGCAAGTGCCATAACCGCGTATCTTCCTTTGCTTGATAATTTCATATTATTATTATTTTGTGCGGTTTATATATATACCCGACTAAAATAGTCAAGTTTCAGAAAAATTTTAAAACTTGCATTTTGTCGCTCAATTTTGATAGAAAAACACAATTTTTTTTTGAGATTAATTATCAATGACAACTACAGATAACAAAATTGTTGAAATATTTATTCCTGGACCTGCGGGGAGGTTAGAAGCAAAATATTATAAAAGCAAAAAAAATACATCTCCGATTGCATTAGTTCTACATCCTCATCCTCAATACGGTGGAACCATGAATAATAAAGTTGTTGCTGATACATTTCAAACTTTTATGGATAACGATTTTTCTGTGTGTAGAGTGAACTTTAGAGGCGTTGGTAAAAGTGATGGAGAATTTGATAACGGTCAAGGAGAATTAGCAGATGCTGCTGCCGCACTCGATTGGTTAGAAAGAGAAAACTTCGATAATTCACAGTGTTGGATTTCTGGATTTTCTTTTGGTTCATTAATTGCGATGCAATTACTAATGAGAAGACCAGAAATAAATAGATTTGTAGTGATTTCACCACAACCAAATGTTTACGATTTTTCTTTTCTATCACCATGTCCTACATCAGGAATAATGATTTATGGTAAAAAAGATGAATTAGTTCCGGTAGAACATATTAACGAACTAAATAAAAGACTAAGTGCTCAAAAAGGAATAAAAGTTGAATTTGATTCTATTGCAGATGCAAATCACTTTTTCTCAAAAGCTGATGTTGCTTTAGTAAAATCTTTAAATAAATATATAAAAAAAGAAACAGCTCTTTATTAAAAATTTTTAAAAATTTCCCCACCAGATACTGGTTTAACAACTTTCGTAGTTGTTGGAAAAGATATATTTTTTTTAAGATATGATCTTATAGCTAAATAAGCAAAAGCTTGAGATTCGATAAAATCTCCATCGTAATTAAATTTATCGATCTCACAGATATTTTTTTTTAACAAACTTTTCAAATTTTGAATTAATATTTTATTTTTCCTACCACCTCCACACAAAATTACATTTGAGCAATTTATAAAATTTTCGTTTAAATAATTTGAAATAATTAAGGCAGTAAAATAATTAAGAGTTGCAACAGCATCCTCAAAAATAAGTCCTTTAATAAAATTAAAATCAAACTCATTTCTATCATAGGAATGTCTGTCTTCTGAACTATAAATATCATGCTCAATGAATTGATTTATAATATCCATATTGATTTGGCCTGTAGAGGCAATTTCACCATTTTTATCAAAATCAATATTTTTTGTTGTTTTTAAATATTCGTCTATCAAAACGTTTCCTGGTCCTATATCTCTTGCAACTAATTCATCATTATTACAATAAGTAATATTTGAAACTCCTCCTATATTTAAAAAAATACATGGTTCATTAGGAAAAATTTTTTTTGATAGTAAGGCGTGATATATTGGTGTTAAAGGTGCACCCTCTCCATTGTTAGCAATATCATTTTTTCTAAAATTAAAAATGACCTTTTTTTGAATTAATTGTGATAACAAATTTGGGTCACCCATCTGGATTGAATATTTTTTTTCAGGTTTATGAATAATTGTTTGTCCATGAAAACCCACTAAATCAATTTCAATAGTCTGGCTGGATATTATTTTTTTTGCTGTATCTGAATGAAGCAGAGTGACTTCTTTCTCGAGTTTTTTATATTCTGTAGTACTATTTTCAATATCTTCTATTGAATTAATATTTTTAATATAATCTCTTAATTTTTGCCTAAAATCAGATTTATATTGATAAAAATGGTTTTCTTTTACTTCTAGATGTGATTTTCCATCTGAATTAATTATGCTTGCATCAATCCCATCTAAAGAAGTACCACTCATTAAACCTAAAGAAGTAATGATATTGTCCATTATTGATTATTATTTTTAAATAAATATGTATATTGAAAATACTAAATTATGAATGATTTTATAAGAGAATTTAAAGAAAGAGGTTTTTTATATCAGTGTACAGATGAGGTGGCACTTTCAAATCTATTAAATAAGGAAAGTATCAAAGGGTATATAGGATTTGACTGTACCGCTCAAAGTCTACATGTGGGTAGTTTGTTACAAATTATGTGTTTAAGGCAGTTGCAAAAACATGGACACCAGCCAATCGTTTTATTAGGTGGAGGAACAACTAGGATAGGAGATCCATCAGGAAAAGATAAAACAAGAAAAATTTTAGATGAAAATGAAATTGAGAAAAATATTAAAAGTATTGAGCTTGTTTTAAAAAAATACCTTAAGACTGAAAATAAGAAGACGTCTCCGATATTTGTAAATAATTATACTTGGTTAAAAGATTTAAACTATATTTCTTTTCTTAGAGATATAGGGAAACATTTTACAATTAATAAAATGTTAAGTTTCGATAGTGTAAAGCTCCGTTTAGACAGAGAACAATCTTTAAGTTATATGGAATTTAACTACATGATACTTCAAGCATATGACTTTCTTGAATTGAATAAAAAACAGAATTGTCTTCTTCAAATTGGAGGATCAGATCAATGGGGTAACATAGTAAATGGTGTTGATTTAATTAAAAGATATTTATCAAAAGAAGTTTTTGGATTGACAACTCCTCTTATAACTTTGGCTTCGGGAGTAAAAATGGGGAAGACAGAAAGTGGAGCAGTGTGGTTAGATAGAAATTTGTTACCTACATATGATTATTGGCAATTTTGGAGAAATACAGATGATCAAGATGTGATTAAGTTTCTTAAAATGTTTACAGATCTATCTTTAAATAAAATAAATGAAATTAAAAATGAAAATATAAACGATTTAAAAATTTTATTAGCAAACGAAGCTACAAAGATGTTACACGGAGAAATTGAAACAAAAAAAGCTGAAGAATTAGCAAAATCTACTTTTAAAGAAAATTCAACTGGTGAACATTTACCTAGTGTTAAAATTGGAAGTGACTTAATGGGAAAGAATATAATTAGTTTGATTGAAAATATAAATCATGATTTATCAAAAAGTGAAATCCGAAGATTAATTAAAAACAATGGAATTAAAATTGATAATGAGAAAGTTGAGGATGAAAAATTAGTAATAAGTAAAAAATTGTTTGAAAGTAAAGGATTTATCAAACTTTCAGTCGGTAAAAAAAAGCATTTTAAAATTATTATTTAATTCTTTTTTAATTTTTCTAAAGTTCGAGTTATAAATCTTGGTGTAAGAGATTTGATCGGATTAACAGATGTTTTTAGGTCTTTTGGTGGGCCTTTAATTTTGAAACTCACTCCAAAAACGCCTTCCCCACTTTTCTTGCCTACCAAAATGTCTCCTAATAAAGGTATTTTTGATATTGTTTTATTTATTGTGGTAGCAGGTACTAGAGTACCTCTAAGACTTATTAGATTATTTTTTTCAATGTACCCCTCCATCAAAATAGAAATTGCTGGTCCAATAGCATACATTTCATCTATTTTAACATGTGACTGTGTGGACTCGTAATCCATTTCAAATTCTTTAAAGCGTATTCCCTCTCCAGTAAGAAGATCTGCAATTCCTTGAAGGGATGCAAGTGTAAGTAACTTTGCTAGAATAGGTACTTCTTGTACTTTAAATTTATATATTTTTAGATTTGAGTTTGTTTTATTATTTTTTTCTATTGATCCATAGGAAAGTTTACCTTCGGTAAAACCTTTAATGAACTTGTAATTATTTATAAAAGGTTCTGGCTCTCCAATAAATAAATTTGTAACTTTTTCATCTCTAGAATTTGTTTTAATTGATAGTGAAAAATCATTTTTATTGTTAATTTTAGAGTTAATTTGAGCAGAAAATACCCCCTTTTTTTTTAATGAAATCTCACCAATTAAATTAGTCAGTTTACTATTTTTATCTATAAATATTTTATTAAATTCAACTAATATTTTTGAGTTTATATTTTCAAATCTATCAAAAATGTTGTTAGCATTTTCTCCATTTAAATAATTTGAAATGAGTAATTGAGCGTCAAATTCACTACCTGATAGTTTATATCGATTATCATTTTTTTTTTGAAATTTTAAATTATTTAATTTTTGATTTAAATTCTCGTAATTTAAAATTACAGAATCTATATTTTTAATTTTATATTTATTTGATAATATTAAATTAGATATTAGTATTGTATTTAGATTTTCTTTATATTTTATTTTGTTAAATCTTA
>CACJEN010000015.1 GCA_902592445.1 uncultured Pelagibacteraceae bacterium | reverse complement strand
TAAAAATTATTTCCTGCAGTATTCCACAAATTTTTGATTGATTTATCAATATATCATTTGGAAATTTAATATTTATCTTTTCATTGATATGTTTTTTAATAACTTTTTTAACTACATTTAAATTTATTTTAGTTATATTTTTTATAGAAAGGTTTCTTTTTATAGGAAAAAAAATAGATAAAAAAATATTTCCATAATTTGATATCCACCTATTTGTTCCTTGGCCTCTTCCTTTATATTGTGTTTCTGAGGTTACTACACCAAATTTTATATTCTGATTAATTAGTCTTATCGCTGTAGAATTTGTACTTTTAACTTTTTTAAACTGAAATATTTTCAATTTCATTAAATAATATTTATTTTTGAAACTATCTCAGTTAAACCGCTAGGATAAATAAAATATGCTAAAATAAATATTGTTGATAAAGCCAATGTAAGCTTTAATCCAAAATGATGGTCTGTCTCAAATTTTTCTTTTTCTTTATCAAAATATATAATTTTTATAATTCTTAAGTAATAAAATGCAGCTATGACAGTAGACAGTAATCCTACAATTGCTAAAAAATACATTTTTTGTTCAATTACAGCCATAAATACATAAAATTTTGCAAAAAAACCTGCAAGTGGAGGTATGCCTGCGAGTGAAAATAATATTATTAGAAGTGAAAATGATAATAATGGATGGTTTTTGGAAAGACCAGATAAATCCTCAATGCTTTCATAATACTCATTATTTCTTCGCAACATGAACATGCAGCTAAAGAAAGCTAAATTCATAACTAGGTAGATTGCAATATAGCTTATAGATCCTTGAATTCCCTGATTTGTTCCAGCAGCTAAACCAGTTAATGCATATCCCATATGCCCTATTGAGCTGTAAGCTATCAGTCGTTTTAGATTTTTTTGTCCTATTGCAGCTACAGCTCCAAAAATCATAGATGCAATAGATAAAAATATAATAATCATTTGCCATTGATCGTTCATTTCAGCAAATGGGACATACAAAAATCTAATAAAAACAGATAAAGCTGCAATTTTTGGCAGTACTGCAAAAAATGTTGTTACTGAAGTTGGGGATCCTTGATAAACATCTGGGGCCCACATGTGAAATGGAACTGCAGAAATTTTAAATGCCAATCCAACTAATATAAATACAATACCAAAAGTAATTCCATATTGGCCTGAGCTTGAGTTTTCTAAAATGATATTAAAATTTGTAGATCCTGAGAAACCATATATTAATGAGCAACCATAAAGTAACAAACCAGATGACAGAGCGCTAAGTACAAAATATTTAAGACCAGACTCTGTAGATAGAAGATTTTCTCTATTAAAAGATGCAAGTACATATAGTGCTAAAGATTGTAATTCAAGACCCATGTAAAATACAATTAAATCGTTTGAACTGATCATTACCATCATTCCTAAAATAGAACTTAATATTAAAATTGGATATTCCATTTTGTTAATATTATTTATTTCAATATATTTTGAAGAAGTAAGCATCACAAAAATCCCAGACCCAATGGTCAATAATTTCATGAATGTTGCCAAACTATCAACTTTGTAACTATTATTAAAAATTGATAAATCTGAAACTTGGTAAAGATTTAATAATAAAGCAAACAGTATAATCAAACTAAGAGTTGTTAAATTATATATTAATTTTGAACTATTATTTTTAAAAACACCAAAAAGAAGTAAGAACATTATTGTTAGTGATAAAAATATTTCAGGTAAGATTATTTCTAAATTTTCCATTATTTCTTTGCAATACTTTGTGTTAAATTTGTATTATAGTTATCTATTAAACTGGTTACAGATGTTTCAATTGAATTTATTAATGGCTCTGGATAAAATCCAAAAAATATAATTGGTACTGCTAATAAAATAAGAATTAATAATTCAAATTTTTTTAGATCTTTCATGCTTTTGATTTCTTCATGAATTATTTCACCAAAAACAACTCTTTTGTACATCCAAAGTATGTAAGCTGCTCCTAAAATAACACCTAAACTTGCAATAGTTGCAACTAGAAAACTTTTTTTGAATGTGCCCATTAGAATTAGAAATTCTCCAATAAATCCACTTGTCCCTGGAAGTCCTAGAGAACCTAGGGCAAATATCATAAATACAATACCGTATTTTGGCATCACAGTTACTAACCCACCATATTTTTTTATCAATCTTGTATGATTTCTATCGTAAACAACACCAACGCTTAAGAATAGAGCTGCTGATACCAATCCATGACTGATCATTTGAAATATACTGCCCTCAATACCTTGTTGAGTCATGGTAAAAATTCCAAGTGTTACAAAACCCATATGCGCAACTGAAGAATAAGCAATCAACTTTTTCATATCTTCCTGCATTAGAGCAACTAAAGATGTGTAAATAATTGCAATCAAACTTAATGCGAAGACAAGTGGTACAAAATATTCAGAGGCTATTGGAAATAATCCTACAGAAAATCTTATAAATCCATACCCAGCCATTTTTAGTAATATTGCTGCAAGCAAAACAGATCCAGCAGTTGGTGCCTCAACGTGAGCATCTGGCAACCAAGTGTGGACCGGCCACATAGGTGTTTTTACTGCAAATGAACTAAAGAAAGCCAACCATAAAAGTTTTTGATATTGTTCTCCAATTCCAATTTCATACAACTTTTCAACATCAGTTGTTCCAGATATCCAATAAATAGATATTATTGCAATCAACATTAAAACTGAACCTAGTAAGGTATATAAAAAGAATTTGAAGGCAGAATAAACTCTTCTTTCACCACCCCAGATACCTATAATTAGGAACATTGGTATTAAGCCACCTTCAAAAAATAAATAGAAAATTATTAAATCGAGTGAACAGAAAACTCCAATCATTAGAGTTTCCATTATAAGTATTGCTATTAAAAAATCTTTTAAACGGTGTTCAATTGTTGAAATTACAGAAATTATACAAATTGGTATTATAAAAGTTGTAAGTAAAATAAATAAAATTGAAATTCCATCAACTCCTACTTTATAATTAATAAAACCAGATAACCATTCTCTATTTTCTACAAATTGAAAATTGATAGAAGATTTGTCAAAAATTAACCAAAGATATATTGAGAGAATAAAGTTAGCTAGTGATATGAATAATGCAACATATTTACTACTTTGATATTTACTGTTTGATGATTTTGTAAATAAAATAAATAAAGCACCAATTGTTGGTAATATTATTAAAGATGAAATGATTGGAAAGTCCATTATACTAAAATTAATAAAGTTAGTAAAACTGAGAAACCAAGAAGCATTATAAATGCATATTGGTAGATATATCCACTTTGAAATTTAACAGCTCTAGCTGAAAAATTTTTTATCACTTTAGATATTCCATCGGGTCCAAATCTATCAATGACTGACCCATCAATTTGTTTCCATAAAAATTTTCCAATTCTTTTTGATGGATTTACAAAAATGAAGTCATAAAGTTCATCGAAATACCATTTTTTTTGTAAAAAAATATAAAGTGGTTTATTTATTCTAACAATTTCATCTACGACTGTCACATTTCTTACAAATAGATAAAAAGATAATGGTATTGATATGACAACTAGAGATGGGGTTAAAAATAAAAACCAATTAGGTGGATGATCTGTACTTAATGGTTCAAGAAATTTAATTGAACTATTCCAAAATGCATAAGATAATTCTTTCCCAATAAATAGATCTTTAAATAACATACCAGCAAAAATTGCACCAATTGCAAGAAGAATAAGTGGTAGAATCATTGTTGGTGGTGATTCATGCATACTATCAATATTTATTTCTGAATTGTTATAAGAGCCATGAAAAGTTTTAAAAATAAGTCTCCATGAATATATTGATGTTAAAAAAGCTGTGAAAATTCCAATATAGGCTGCATACATTCCAACATTGTTTCCACTTAAATATGCAAACTCAATAATTGCGTCTTTTGAGTAAAACCCTGATAACAAAGGAAAACCAGTGAGTGCTAGGGTTCCGATTATCATTAAAATATATGTGTAAGGTAGTTTTTTCCATACACCTCCCATTAAGTTAATATTTTGCTCGTCTTTAAACGAATGAATTACAGAACCAGAGCCTAAAAATAAAAGTGCTTTAAAAAAAGCATGTGTAAATAAATGAAACATTGCAACATTATATGCTCCAACACCTGCCGCAAAAAACATATAACCTAATTGACTGCAAGTTGAATATGCAATAATTTTTTTAATATCTGTCTGAACTAAAGCAATACTCGCAGCAAAAATTGCTGTTACCATTCCAATAATTGTTACAACAGATAAAGCTAATTCAGAGTATTCATAAATTGGCGAACATCTTACAACCAAAAATACTCCAGCTGTTACCATCGTTGCAGCATGAATAAGTGCTGATACGGGTGTAGGACCTTCCATTGCATCTGGTAGCCATGTATGAAGTAAAAATTGTGCAGATTTACCCATTGCACCAACGAATAAAAGTAAACAAATTAAGTCTACAGAATTAATATTAAAACCAAGAAAATTTAATTTCTTATCTAATATATCTGGGATTTGTTGAAAAACTTCATCGTAGTTAACTGTCCCAAATAAATAAAAAATTAAAAAAATACCTAAAGCAAATCCAAAATCCCCAACTCGGTTTACGATAAATGCCTTAATTGCCGCTTTATTTGCACTTTCTTTTTTAAACCAGAAGCCGATTAAAAAGTATGAACATAATCCAACACCTTCCCAGCCAAAAAACAATTGTATAAAATTATCAGATGTAACAAGAGTTAACATTGCAAATGTGAATAGTGATAAATAAGACATGAAACGTGACTTATGTGGATCATGAGACATATAACCAATTGAATATATATGGACTATAGCCGAGACCAATGTAACAACGACAAGCATAACTGCAGAAAGTGGATCAATATTTACTGACCAATTTACATTAAGACTTCCTGAATTTATCCATGTAGCAATAATTAAGTTTTCTGAGTATCCAGTTGCTATAACATTATACAAAACGATAATTGATAAAAAAGCTGATATAGAAACCAACAAACTTGTGACTAATTGAGATGCTTTATCTCCAATTAATTTTCCGAAAAATCCAGATATTATTGATGCAGCGAGTGGTAAAAATAAAATATAATATCCCATTTCATCCTTTTAAACTGTCAATCTCTTCAACTCTAATTGTTCCAGAATTTCTATAATAAATAACTATAATTGCTAATCCTATGGCAGCCTCTGCTGCAGCTACTGTTAATATAAATAGTGTAAAAACTTGACCACTGAGATCATTAATAAATATAGAAAAGGAAACCAAGTTAATATTTACAGATAACAAAATTAACTCAATACTCATAAGAATAACAATAACGTTTTTTCTATTTAAAAAAATACCTACCACTCCAATAGTAAATATAATGGCAGCAAGAGTTAAATAATGACCGAGACCAATACTAAGCATCTATTTTAACTCCCTTTTTTGTTTCTACATCTATCAATTCAACACCTTCGTTTCTTTCTCTTGAGATTTGTCTAAAATAGCTTTGTGTTTTTACACCAGATCGTTTTCTAAAAGTGAGAACAATTGCTCCAATCATAGCTACTAAAAGAACCATTCCTGATAATTGAAATAAGTGAACGTAATCAGTGTAAATAATATTACCTAATGACTGGGTATTTGTTAAATTTGAATTCAGATTTATATTAATAGAATCTTGAAGTTCAGCTTTGTACTTCCATCCACCAATGACAATCAATAATTCTGAAAAAATTACTAAACTTACTAAGAGACCTATAGGTATATGTGAGCTACTATCGCTTGCAACAAACCACTCATTTTTCTGCTGAGCAACATTCAACATCATTACTACAAAAAGAAATAAAACTGCAACTGCTCCTACATAAACAATTAACATTATCATTCCCAAAAATTCTGCTCCTATCATAATAAAAAGACATGATATGCTTATGAAATCTAAAATTAAAAAAAAAACTGAGTGAACTGTATTTCTTGAAACTGTTACCATTATCGCAGAGACAATTGCAATAAATGAAAAAATATAAAAAACAACTGCGTGTGCTATCATTTAGTTATCGATGAGAACTGTCAGCATTAATATTTGCTGCCAAAATACTTTCCCATCTGTCTCCATTTTCTAATAACTTGTCTTTGTTATAATAAAGTTCTTCTCTTGTTTCTGTGGCAAATTCAAAATTTGGTCCTTGCACTATAGCGTCTACAGGGCAAGATTGTTCACACAATCCACAATATATACATTTGAGCATATCAATATCATATCTGGTCGTTTTACGACTACCATCTGATCTTTCCTGCGATTCAATAGTAATTGCTTGAGCTGGGCAAACTGCTTCACATAATTTACACGCTATACATCTTTCTTCTCCGTTCGGATATCTTCTTAAAGCATGCTCACCTCTGGCTCGTGGGCTAACAGAACCTTTTTCAAATGGATAATTTATTGTTTTTTTTTGTCTAAAAGACTCTTTTATTGCTATTAATAATCCAGTTAGAAAATCAATCATTAATATTGTTTTAAAAAATCTTCTTATTTTCATTTTAATTTCCTGGTAATAGATCAAAATACATTAAATATCCTGCTGTTAATACCACCCAAGTTAATGATAAAGGCAAGAAAACTTTCCAGCCAAGTCTCATTAATTGATCATATCTATATCTTGGAACAATTGCTTTTACTAAAGCGAACAAGATAAATAATAGCAAAATTTTTAGTATTAACCATATTGGTGATGGGATAACATTAAATGGAAATATATTTATAGGTGACAACCATCCACCTAAGAATAAAATAGATCCTAATGCACACATTAATAGAATATTAGCGTATTCACCTAACCAGAACATTGCATACATCATTCCAGAATATTCAGTTTGATACCCTGCAACAAGTTCCGCTTCAGCTTCCGGTAAATCAAAAGGAGGTCTATTTGTTTCAGCTAATGCTGAGATAAAAAATATAACAAACATTGGAAATAGTGGAATTATATACCAAACATTTTCCTGTGCTTTTACAATGTCAGATAAATTTAACGATCCTACACACAATAGCACATTGATAATTATTATTCCGATTGAAACTTCATAAGAAACCATTTGAGCAGCAGATCTTATTGCTCCAAGAAATGGATACTTTGAATTAGATGCCCATCCTCCCATTATAATTCCATAAACTCCTAAGGATGATACAGCAAATAAATAGAGTATTCCTACATTAATATCTGCAAGAACAAAATCTTCACTAAAAGGTATTACAGCCCATGATATTAAGGCAAGTGTCATTGTTATAATTGGGGCTAAAATAAAAATAACTTTGTTTGAGCTAGCAGGAATTATAATTTCTTTGAAAATATATTTTAAAGCATCAGCTAAAGATTGTAGTAAACCAAATGGTCCAACAACATTTGGACCCCTCCTTTTTTGAACAAACGCCCAAACTCTCCTATCTAGCCAAACTATCATTGCAACAGAAACTAAAACAGGCACAAGTAACATTAAAATTTTAAGAACTTCTGAAAAAAGAATTGTAGCGTATTCAGTCATTATCCCTCAGTCCCTGTTTTTTTAAAATTTGTCCTTAAACTTTTACACTCACCCATTGTTTTTGATGCCCGAGCGATAACATTTGAATGATAATAATCAATGCTATCTAAAAGAATTTTTTCATCCAGAAATTCATAATTTGGAGTTTTAAATTTTTTATTAACAGGATTTATTTTTAAGAAGTTAAACATTGCATTTTCTAGATCTTCTTTTTTCTCAAAAAGTTTTTTTCTTTTGATAGATGATGCTAATTCATTAACTATTACCCAATCCTCTTTTGCATCTCCTGGAGGATAAGAAGATTTATATGATTTCTGTATTTTTCCCTCTAAATTAGCAAAGTATCCATCTTGTTCTGTA
>CACJEN010000014.1 GCA_902592445.1 uncultured Pelagibacteraceae bacterium | reverse complement strand
TACATTAATCATGGACTTTTAGTTAGAGTTTTTATTAGTAAAAATATAGAAGTTGTTTCTTTGCCGAGAAATTATGGAAACAATTATAGTAATTTAATTACAAAAAAATTTCCATATGCAAAAAAAAATTATTACAATCTTCTATCCCAGTTTAAAAATATTAAGAACAAAAAAAAATCTTTGTCTGCATCGATTAATCAACTTAATAACAGATTTATAGGAAAGTCGGATAATTTAATAAAGTATTTGAAAAATGAACCACGATACAAAATTGCTAATTTTAAAAGCAATTTAAATTTTGAAGGTGTTATATTTCTTCATGATTTTTATGATGCACCCCATGAAGCAGGTTTGAAAATATTCCCTGATTTTTATGAGTGGTTTAAATTTACTGCAAAAACTATAAATCAATATAATTTAAATTTTGCATTCAAATTTCATCCTAATTCAAAGCCAGAGAGTTTATCATTTAATAATTATCTAAGATTAAAATACAAAGATAATAATTTTTTGCCAGAAAATATCTCAAATACTGAAATATTTAAAAGTCAAAAATTTAAAGTTGGAATTTCTGTATGTGGATCTGTATTGTATGAATTAATATTATTCAAAAAAAATATCATTTATGTGTCACCAAACTTAGTAAGTCCACTTAATCTTATAAAGTTGCCAAAAAATAAATATGATTATCAAAAACTATTAATAAATTATCGATCACTTAAAAAAATAAACCAGAGAGATATTTCAAATACATACAAATTATATCACATGTTACAAGAAGATCAGAGTTACTTAAATCTTGAAATTTCAAAAAAAATTAAATTAAAAGATTTAAATTTTAGAAATAGCAGTGAATTAAATAAGTTTAATAAAAAAATAATAAATAATTCTAAAAAATTTATCCTATAATTTTTTTTCAAGTAGTTTCTCAAATAATTTTTTTTTGTTAAATTTTTCAAATTCTTTTTGAATGTCTTGATTTCCTATGTAAAAATTTCTCAATTCATCATACATTTTGTAACAATTATAAAAACATAGTTGATTAATTTTAGAAGATAAGTTTTTATTTCTAAAATTATTCTGCTGTAAACTAAAAACAGAGTCACATTCGTTAGGTAGATAATTATTTTTATTTGTATTTTTTTTCAAATTGATCACATTTAAATTTATTAATTCATATCCAAATTGCTCTAGAAAATGTGAAATTTCGCTGAATTTTGAACTGTTTTCATATACTGGCTTGGCATACAATGAACTTTCAATTTCTATTCCTAAAACTATATTTTTTTCAATTAATTCTTTTAAACTTTCCAATATATCTAAACCATAACCCTGAATATCAATTTTTAGAAAAATATCCATTTCAGGTATCCAATATTTCTTTAACAAATCTTTTGCAGACAATGTTTTAATCTTGGTTTTTTTTACCGGAAAAAAGTATTTTTCATCAATTCTATTTTTCATTGACTCATCAATTTTAATTTTTTTTAAACTAGATCCTGTAGGAACATTGGTGGTATAAAAGTCCATCAAGCCACCATTTTTGCTTAAAGCAATAGGTTCTATATTTAGTTTTGCATTCCATCTCCATGTATCTAAATATTTTAGATCTGCTTTGTTAGGATCAACAGCTATCCATTCTGTATGTTTTGAAAGAAGAAATGTTCTCCATTGTATATGCTCAAATTTAGCAGCACCTATATCAACGCATAAATTACTACTTATATTTTGGCTTAGAAATTTACTTAGGTCATCTTCAAAAAAAAAATCTCTTAAATTTTTCAATGAAGACTTTATTTTATCCATTAAATTTTGAAAATTTTTAATATTTTTCTCAAAGATTTTTTAAAAAAATTGATTTTTTCACCAAAAGTTAATTGAAGAACCAATCTTTGACCTTCATCAATACACCCACCTCTATGAAATACTTTTGATCCATCAAATACCACAAATTTGCCAGGTCCACCTTCCATTACAATTTCATTATCTATGAATTTTTTTTCTAGAGCAGTATTATTTTTAATGTACCAGCCTATATGTGAATCAAATTTTAAATTTTTTGGAAGATTATTTATATGTTTAAAAAAAAGTTCTGTTTCATATGCTCTATTTGATTTTTTTTCATAAATATTAAAAAGTTTAGATTTTTTTGATGAACCAATTGAATTAATTATTCTTCCTATAATATTTTGCATGAAGTTGAGATCTAAATTTTTAATTATATTAGGATAAAAGCTTGTTGGACCATTTAATTTACCTACATCTGAAAGATAACAAATAGATTTAGGACAAAATAAATCTTCATCAACGTGTGCGTATAAAGTATACTTAGATACATTCTTCCCATCGTTCCACCTCCACCAGGTTGAATTTTCTGTACTCATTTCCAAAGAACAACCGACTACTTCTGAAGTTTTTTGCATATAGTCCGATACACAATTATTAATACCATTTTTATCAAACTGAAAATTTATAATTTTGATAATTTTTCTAATATCAGAGCCAGTATTAATAGATAAATCATTTCGATTTGTTTTATTTTTTTTTATATTTTCAGAAAATGTATTTAAATATTTTTTAGAAATCTTAATTATACTGTCAACTGCTTCTTTTTTTAACTCACCAAAATGATATCCTTTAGTAAACAAAGCATTATTTTCATCATACGACTGAGAAAAATTTTTTGAGTATATTTTTAATTTAATTTCATTCACTGTGCTAAAATATTTTTTTTTTATTTCTTCAATAAAGAATTGAAAATATTGATCTTTATTAACATTAAAAAGATTTTCGAATACGATATTTGAGTAATACTCTAAATTTGAAAAAAGAGAATTTAATTCTTTTTTTTGGTTTTTTTTTATTAAAAAAACTTGATTTATAATTTCGTCAATTTTTTTTAGTTCATTCTCACAAATTTTATGCTCATTCCCTTGAGCAAAAAGAGTATCATTAATAAAATTGTAATTATTTGAAGTTTCTATTTTTTTTAAAAAATTCATTGGTTCAGTATTATTATAAATTATATTAAAATTTATATAATTAATAAATTATTATTAAGAGTTGCCTATTCTCAAACTTTTATTAGATATATCTTTAATGATGATTATATCAAAAATAAAAAAACTAATTTGGAAAAATCTTTATTTTAAGCTCTTATTTCTATTTGTTTTATTATTCCTAAATTCATTTCTTGAGGTAATTGGAATAGGAATGATAATTCCAATATACAATTTAACAGTTGATTTTGAGAATTTTTCAAAAAATATTTCATCAAACTATCCTTTTTTTAACTTCCTATTTGATTATGATCAAAACAGTATATTAATTTTATTATTTATAACTTTTTTAAGTTTAATTTTATTAAAATATATAGTTTACATTTTCTCGAACAGTTTTGCTATTAATTTAACAGCAGATCTAAAAGCAAAAATTACATCTAACATTTTTAATTATTATACAAAACAGCCTTTCATATTTTTTAAAAAAAAAAGTTCATCTATAATTACAAGAGATTTACTTAAAGAAGTAACAGAGTTTTGCGATAGATTTGTCTTAGGATGGATAAACTTTTATCTTGAGGCGTTTGTCGCTATTTTCGTTCTTGGATTTCTTATTTATATGGAGAGTATAATTGTATTATATTTTTTTCTTTACATAGGTATTTGCTCTTTCTTATTTTATTTTTTTGTTAGAAAGAAAATTAATTCAGCAGGAAATTTAAGAAATGAAATAGATGAAAAAAAATTTTCAATTTTACAAAATTTTATAAAAAATGTTAAAAGTATTAAAATTAAAAATAAAGAAAGTTTTTTTTCCAATTTATTTGAGCAGTATATTTTTAAGTTTGAAAAAACGTTTGCACAATTTAATTTTATTCAAATTCTATCAAAGCCATTTCTCGAATTTATTGGATTATCATTTATTATAGTTTGGACTATTGTAAAATTATATTTGGATACTAACTTAATTGATTTATTTTTATCATTAAGCCTTTTAATATTAGTTTGTATTAGAATACTTCCTTCAATAAATAAAATGATTTTTAATTTAGGACAAATTAAATTTGCAGCACCTTCAAAAAAAATAATTTACGATGAGTTAGTAAATATTGAAAAAAACGACGTTTTAACAAATTCAAAAAAAATGATTAATTTTAAAAAATCATTAGAGTTGCAAAATATTAATTTTGGTTATTCAGAAAAAAATTTAATTTTTGATAATATTAATTTTGAAATTAATAAAGGGGAAAAAATATGTATAATTGGACCATCTGGATCTGGTAAAACCACCCTTGTTGAAATATTAGCCGGACTATTAAAACCAATTAAAGGGAAGATACATATAGACAAAACCGATGAATTTAACTTTGAAAAAAATATAATGAATATGGTTTATGTTCCGCAGGACCTATTACTTATTGATGGCACCATAGCTCAAAATATAAGTTTATCTTACGGTGTAATAAATCAAAACAAATTAGATAATGCTATCAATTTGTCAGGTTTAAAAGATTTTATTGGAGGTTTAAAAAATAAAGAAAACTCAAGTGTTGGTGAATTAGGAAACAAACTATCTGGAGGACAAAAACAGCGTATAGGGTTAGCTAGATGTTTCTATGACGATAGTGATATAATCGTGTTCGATGAATCCTTAAATGCAATTGATGATAATATGAAAAAAGTCCTTATTAAAAATATCTTTAATTTTTTTGCTGAAAAAACAATTATTTTTGTCTTACATGATAAAAGTTTTATGCATGTTTTTGATAGGGTAATTGAAATTAATAAAGGGAAACTTGAGGAAAAAAGGTATATAAATGGATAAATTTCCAATTATCCTAACCGTGTATAATAGACCTTTACATCTTAAATATTCTTTGAATTCATTGCTAAAATGTGAGGATTTAGAAAAATTCAAATTATATGTATTTTCAGATGGTCCAAAAGATAAAGATCAGTTAAAAAATGTACAAGAGGTCAGAAAGATATTAAACAACTATAAAAATAAAATTAATATTGAGATTATAAATCGAAAAAAAAATTTTGGCTTATTACGAAATATATCTCAATCATTAAATTTTATCTTTAGTAAATTTGATAAAGCAATTATTATTGAAGATGATTTAATTTTTCATTCAAAGTTTTTAAAATTCATGAAAAAATCAATTTTAAAATATCAAAATAATAATAAAATTTTACAAATTTCTGGATATTCTTATCCTCTTAAAAATCTAAAAAATCCATACTTTGCTAAATTGAGTTCATGCTGGGGTTGGGCGATTAGTTCAAAAAAATGGAAAGAATTCAGTAAATTCTTAAATAATAAAAGTGATCAAATCACTGAATTAGAGAAAATAAAAAAATCAAAAAAGTTGATTTATCTCTTTAATTATGGTGGTTCATTTGATTATTTATCAATGTTAAAGAAACATCTTAATAAAAAAATAAATTCATGGGGTATAATTTTCTATCTTTATATGTTTAAGTCAAACACTTGTTGTTTTTTTCCTCCCAGAAGTTTTATAAATAATATCGGTTTTGATGGTTCAGGTAATCATAATTCTAGGTCAAATTTATTTAATACAAATCAAAAACCATTTATTGAATTTAAATTACCAAAAAAAATTTTTTTATCCAATAAAGCTGAAAAAGAAATAAAGGAATTTTTTAAAAGAGATTTGTCATTATTAAGTAAAATAAAAAGAAGAATAAATGAAAAATTTATTTAAACAAATAATTCCTCCTTTTTTTCTGAACTTATATAGAGATATTTATTTCTACTTATTAATTAAAAAAAATAAAAAGTTAATTTCTCATAAACAAGATATTGAAATTTATAATAAATCATTGACCGCAGAAAAATTAAGTGAATGGGGAAAGGGATCAACCTGGAATGAGATTCAAATGTTTTTTAATAATAAAGAGGGAAAAATTTTAGATGTAGCTTGTGGAACAGGTTTAAATATGCTTGATTTAAAAAAAAGTAATCCTGATGCACTTTTATACGGATGTGATATTTCTCAATATCTTCTTGATATAGCAACCGAAAATGGAGTTGAAGTAGAAAATTTATTTTGCGTTGATGCAACTAAATTAGATTTTGAAAAAAATTTTTTTGATTACTCATATTCGATAGGTTCAATGGAACATTTTACAGAAGATGGAATTGCTAAATTAATTGAAAAACTATCAAAAATCACAAAAAAAACCTCTATTCATATGATGCCAGTCTCCAAAAAAAATATTAATGAAGGATGGATAAAGACTTATCAATCTTTTCACAACAATAGTCCTGAATGGTGGATAGATAAATTTGAAAAATGCTTTAAAAAAGTTGAGGTAATAGACTCATCGTGGGAGGACCATATTTCAAAAGGAAAATGGTTTGTATGTCATAAATAATGTTGAAAATTGTAATATCCCTAATTAAAAAACTAATTCATCTTATAAATGCACAGAAAATAAACTTTTTAGGAAATAAATCGATTATTCATTGCATTATTGAAAAAAGACATAAAAGCAGTCAAATAATGATTGGTCAAAATTGTTTAATTAATGGAAGATTAGTCACTGAAGCTTCAAAAAGCCACATCGAGATAAAAGAAAATGTTTTTATTGGTGGTAAGACAATTTTAGATTGTTTGAATAAAATTGAAATTGAGGAAAATGTGTTGGTATCATATGAATGTATTATTGCAGATCATGATAGTCATTCTGTTAAAGTCGATGAGAGAATAAATGATCTTGAAAGATTCAAAAAAAATCAAATGAGATGGTCTGATGTAGCAAATCAACCAATCAAAATATGCAAAAATGCATGGATTGGAACTAGATCTATTATTCTGAAAGGAGTTACAATTGGAGAAGGAGCCATTGTTGCTGCTGGAAGTGTTGTTACAAAAGATGTACCACCATATACTTTAGTTGCTGGAAATCCAGCAATAATTAAAAAGAAATTAAATTGATGTCTACAAAAAAACACGAATTAATAATTTATAAAAAAAAACATTATGCAGAAGTAATTCGTGCATCATTGACTAAAAAGGAAACGACCTTTTTATCTCCTGAAAAATCTTCATTCCAATTTGGAATATTAGCGCATAAAAAAGGGTTTAAAGAACCAGCTCATTATCACAGACCTTTTAAAAGAACTATTGATGATTTACAACAAATGTTCGTTGTTCAAAAAGGTAAAATAAGAGTAGATTTATTTTCAGACTCAAAAAAATTAATAAGAAAAATTATTTTAAAAAAAGGTGACGCAATTGTATTGATACATGGAATACATGCAATTACGGTGTTAGAGGATATGCAATGTATTAGTGTAAAACAAGGCCCATTTCTTGGGGCAGATTTTGATAAAGTTAATGTGAAAGTTAAGACATAGAATATGATTCCTGTTTTTAAACCTATTTTAAAAAAAAAAGATATTAATGCTGCATACGAGACTATTAAAAAAGGAGAGATTTCTGGGACATTTTCAAAAAGTATTGATTTACTAGAAAAAAATTTTGCAAAATTTAATAAAACAAAATATGCCGTTAGTGTGTCCAGCGGCACCACAGCCTTGCATTTAGCGATCTCTTGTTTAAATCTGCCAAGAGGGAGTGAGGTTGTAGTAAGTTCAACTACAAATATTGCTACAGGTTTAGCTATAACTCATAACAATCTAATTCCAAAATTTATAGATTCTAAAATTGATACTTGGAATATAGATGAAAATATTATTGAAAAAAGAATTTCAAAAAAAACTAAAGCTATACTTGTGGTTCATTTTTTAGGAAATCCTTGTAAAATGGATGTGATAGTTAGAATTGCAAAAAAATACAAACTTTATTTAATCGAGGACTGTGCAGAGGCTCATGGGGCAACTTATCAAAATAAGATGGTTGGAAGTTTTGGAATTGCTGGTTGTTATAGTTTTTATGCAAATAAAGTAATTTCCTCAGGAGAAGGAGGAATAATTACAACCAATGACAAAAAATTTTATGAAAAGTTAAAATTGTACAAAAATCTTGGATTTACTAAGCCCAGATTTAAGCATTACATTCAAGGGTACAATTTTAGAATGACAGGCATGCAAGCTTCTATTGCCAACAGTCAATTATCATATGTAAATGAAATAATAAACAAGAAAGTAACAATTCAAAAAACTTATGAAAAATATTTAACAAATTCAAATATAAAATTTTTAAAAACTGAAAAATTAGCTAAGAGTGTTTATTGGATGGTAGGTATTTTACTATCTGATAAAATTAGATTATCAAGTAATAGTTTACAAAAAAGACTAAAGAAACACAAAATTGATACAAGAAATTTTTTTATGTCAATGAATGAGCAACCTTGTTTTACGAAATTCAAATCAAAAATTAAAACAACTAATAGCAATAAACTTTGGAATAAAGGATTATATTTACCGTCAAGCCACAACCTTACGACTAGAGAAATTAAATTTATATGCAAAAAAGTTTTAGAAAACACAATCTAAAACTTGCTATATTTTTAAGTTA
>CACJEN010000013.1 GCA_902592445.1 uncultured Pelagibacteraceae bacterium | reverse complement strand
TTCAACAAAAATGTAAAACACCCAACACTCTTTATACATACACAAAATTGATACCTAAAGTTTTAGCAGGCATACAGTGGTTTATGTTTAAATCAGGACCTTGTTCAAAATCATTTTTAGAAGCTGGAGGTTTTGCAAAATCCTCACCAGAGAGAAAAGTTGCTAACATTCAATTTCATTTCTTTCCATCTTTTGTAATAAATCATGGATTAGAAGATCCAGACTCACACGGTTATCAATTACACGCAAGTCCAAATCATCCAAAAAGTAGAGGTGAGATAACTCTAAATTCATCAGATCCATACGATTACCCTAAAATTTTATTTAATTATTTAAAAGAAGAAGAAGATCTAAAACAAACTAGAGAATGTATTCATGTTGCAAGAAAAATTCTATCTCAACCAGCTCTTGCAGAACATGCTGGAGATGAAGTTGGACCAGGTTTCAACGCTCAGTCAGATGATGAATTAAATGAATATATAAGATCTAAAGCTGATACCGCTTATCACCCTTGTGGAACTTGTAAAATGGGAGTGGATGACATGGCAGTTGTAGATCAAGATTTAAAGGTAAATGGAATCGGAAATTTAAGGGTAATTGATGCATCTGTTATACCTGAAATACCAAGTGCTAATTTAAATGCCCCTACCCTTATGATAGCTGAAAAAGGTTCTGAGGCTATTCTTAATAATTAATATTATAATCATTCTCGATTTGATATAGGTGTCTGATGGACACAAACCAAAATACCAAAGGCATTTTTTTTATAATGACTGGTATGGCATTCTTTTCAATTCAAGACAGTTTAATAAAATTTATATTTGAAGATATTGCTTTGTTTGAGCTTTATTTTGGAAGAACTCTTATTCAAGCAATCTTTTTATTATGTTTTGTCATTATAACAAAGAAATCAATTACTTTAAAAACGCACTACCCTTTTTTGACAATGGTGAGGGTTGTTTGTTTTTTCTTTGGTTTTAGTTTTTTTTATATTTCTTTAACGTTTATGACACTAGCAATGACAAGTGCGTTGTTTTTCTCTTGTCCATTTTTTATGTCTATGTTTGCAAAGTTTTTTTTAAAAGAAAAAATCGGTATTAGAAGATGGAGCGCAATTGTTGTTGGTTTTATTGGTGTATTAATTGTTTTAAATCCAACATTAGAAGATTTTAATTTTTTTAAATTAGCACCAGTTGCTTGTGCACTTTGTTATTCAATTTCAATGACAATAACTAAATATACATCTGATAAAGATAACATTTATACACAAATGACATGGCTTTACATTTTTGCATTACTTGCAAGTTTATTAATATTTATTGTTAGTGGTGATGGCAAATTTAATACTTTCACTGATCCAACATTACAATTTATTGTGAGAGAATGGTTCACAAACCCATCTGGTGCTTGGCCTTATGTTTTAATTATGGGAACAGTTGCATCAATTTCATTTTTTTGCGTATTTACTGCTTATAGTATTGCATCACCTTCGGTTGTCTCATTATTTGAATATTCATATATTGTTTGGGCAATGATGGCTGGATATATTTTATTTGAGACTATTCCGGTACCAAGAACCTTGTTTGGTGCATGTATAATTATTGGAGCAGGTGTTTATATTTACTTTAGAGAGAAAGTTAGAGGTCAAATGATTGCAACTGATACACCGCCTAATAAGTAATGAAATCCTATATCCCAACAATTGATATATCTTCTTTGTTAGATGGTAAATTCGTTTCAAAGGAAGCAAAAAGAACTATTCAATCAATTAAAAAAGCATGCGTAGAAGTTGGTTTTTTTCAAGTAATTGGTCATGGTTTAAAAAATGAAGAAATTAAAAACGTTTTCGCTGTTGGAAATAAATTTTTCAATATGGAAGATAAATACAAAAGAAAATTATCTCCTAAAAAATGGAATAAACAAAATAAAAATATTTATAGAGGCTATTTTCCCAACGATGTTAATGGAAAAGAAGGTTTAGACTTAGGAGATTTAAAAGTCTCTTCTAAATACTCAAATAATATCAAAAACCAATATATTGAATATTTAAATCTTCAAAAATGTTTTAATTCAAAAGCAGTTAAAAAATTAAATAATTACTTTGATAATATTTTTTGTTTAAGTGAAATACTTTTTAAAAGTATTATAGTTTATTACAAAAAAGATCCCAAAATTTCAAATCAAGCGTTTTCAAGACTAAAAACACTTAGCACATTAAGGTTCAATAATTATCCAAATCAAAAAAAGCCTGTTGAGATCTCAAAGCAAGACGGTGTCGCATTAGGATGTGAAACACATGTTGATAGTGGTATTTTCACTGTGCTTTATCAAGATAAAAAAGGTGGATTACAAGTTCAAAACCGAAAGAGTAAAAAATGGTATGATGTACCATTTAATAAAAAGGCATTTGTGGTCAACACTGGAAGAGCTTTAGAATACTTAACCAAAGGAAAATTTAAGGCAACAAATCATCGTGTGCTTTGGAATAGATCAAAGAGGATGTCTATCCCATTTTTTTTTGAGCCGTCTTTTGATTTTAAAATGCATCCTTCATATTTGTTGAGCAAAAAAACTGTAAATAAAGGTCAAATTTACGAAAAGTTTTTAAATAGCTCCTTAAAGAAATTTGTTGAATATCAACGATAGTAATAATAAGGTTGTAAAATAAAGCGATACATAACTCGTCGTAACATATCCAAAAGTTAACGAAAGTGGGATCGGTCGTCTTTAAATTAAATTTTAAAGGAGGCTTTATGAAGTTTGGTTATTTTTGTAACACAACCAATTGGACACACAAACCATATCATCAATTACTAGATGAAACTAAAGAGATCACTGAATATTGTGATAAAAATAATTGGAATTCTATATGGTTTACAGAGCATCATTTTAATCATGAGGGAATGGAATCTTGCACTAATCCTTTAATGTTAGGAGCAGATGCGGCAGCAAGAACAAAAAATATTAGAATAGGACAAGCTGCAAACGTAATCACATTCCATAACCCAATTAGATTGGCAGAAGATATTGCAACGCTTGATCAGCTTTCCAAAGGAAGAGTGGAAGTAGGCGTGGCTAGAGGTGTTTATGGGCGAGAAGCTATAAATTTAAATAAAGAGGCTGATTTAAAAGATCAAGCCAAAAACTTTAGATTGTTCGCTGAGACACTAGAAATTTTAAAAAAAGCTTGGTCCGAAAAATTTTTTAATCACGATGGAGAATTTTATACTTATCCATCGCCTAACTATGTATGGCAACATGATATGAGTCCGCCAAGTGAGGAATTTATGAATATGGAAGACAGCACCATGAAAAAAATAAGTGTTGTGCCAAAGCCTTATCAGGACCCACACCCGCCTATTCATCAAGTTGTAGATGGAATAAGATCTATTGAGTGGGCAGCAGAAAATAATATTAATGTAATCATGTGGATTCCTACAGTTAAGGCCCTGAAAATAAGATTTGAGGCATACAAAAATAAAAGATCTGAAGTTACTAAAAAAAATGTTCCTTTAGGAGAGGGAGTTACTCTTGTTCGAGACATGTTTGTTGCTGATACAATGGAAGAAGCAAAAGAAATGGCAGGAGAACATATGGTTAATTACATGAAATGGGTTTGTCATTGGAGAGGTCTTGGTAATCATATGGATCCAGGTGAAGAGCTTCCAGAAACTAAAGGCAAATTAGATTTATTAAATTACGAATTCCTTCATCAAAGGAATATGCTTTTTGGTACGCCAGAGTATGTGATTGATAAAATTCATGAATTAAAATCAGAATTAAACTTACAAAATCTGCAAGTTTGGTCTAATTTTCCCGGCGTGAAACATAAAGATTGTATGAAAAGTATAAAGTTATTCACTGAAAAAGTAATGCCACATTTTAAAGATGATCTAGACACTGAAGTCAAAAAAGTTTCGTGAAGCTTAAGTCAAGAGAGCTTACCGGTGGTCAAGCTGCAATAAAGTCCTTAAGAAAAGAGCAAGTTAAACATGTATTTGGTTTAATTGGATCAGCTACTATGGAAATGTTTGATGCTATTTATCATGATAAAAAAATTAAATTTATTGATGTTAGAGATGAAAGAACAGGAACCCATATGGCTGACGGCTATGCAAGAGCATCTAATCAACCAGGTGTAATAATTGCTGGGCAAAATGGTCCTGGTGCAACAAATTTAGTTACAGGACTTGCTCAAGCAAAAGCTGCTTTTTCACCAGTTGTATCCTTAGCGGGACTATATTCAACAAAAGATAAAATGGAGGATGCATTTCAAGGACTTGATCAGCAATCTTTGTTTGAACCTGTAACTAAAAAAACAATTACATTAAAGAACAGTAAAAATATTCCAAATGCGATATCAGATGGATTTAATGTTGCGATGTCGCCAAGAAGAGGCCCAGTTTGTATAAATTTACCAAGAAACCTACTAGCTGAAAAAAATAATTATAAAATAAATGAAAAAATAAAATCGTTTAAAAACACAAATAATACTCAATCTAATCCTAATTCAATTAAAAGAGCTGCAAAATTAATAAGTAATTCATCTAAAGGGATAATTATTGTTGGAGGAGGAATAAAATATACTTCAGGTTTTAAACCAGTCATAGAACTTGCGGAATATTTGAATGTTCCAATTGTAACAGCTGCTGGTCATGGTGATGCTATTCCATTTAATCATAAATTAAATGCTGGACAAATGGGACCAAGAGGAAATCCTGTTGCAACAAAATTGACTAAAGAGGCAGATATTATTTTAGCAATTGGAACAAGACTTGGTTTTAATTCAACTTTTTATTCTTTCGAGAACATAAATAAAAAAGCAAAAATTATACAAGTTGAACTAGAAAAAAAAATGTTAGGAAAATATTTTCCAATTAAAATTGGTATAAATGCAGATGCAGCAACAACTGCAAATCAATTGCTTAGAGAGTTTAAAAAACAAAAAATTAAATCTGAGATAAAAATTTGGACAGAAAAGTTTAAAAATGAAAGATCAAATTACTTGTTTCAACGTAATAATATACCTTATAAAAACTATCCAATCCAACCACCAGGGCTTTTCAAAGAACTAAGAAAAGTTTTACCTAAAAACTCAGCAATTACTTTGGATGCTGGAACCCTTTGTTTGCAAGCGACGGATGCTTTAGAATATTACAATCCACCTAGTTTATTTACTCCTTTAGATTTTGGTTTAGTTGGATTTTCATTTGCATGTGGATTAGGTGTAAAAGTTGCAAAACCTAAAAAAACTGTTGTAAGTCTTATGGGTGATGGTGGATTTGGTATGACAATATCTGAATTAAGTACTGCTGTAGAACATAAAATTAATACTATAACAATCGTAATGAACAATAAAAGTTGGGGTGCAGAAAAAGCATATCAAAAAGATTTTTTTGGAAAAAGATATTTAGGTGCTGATATTTCTAGTCCACCCTTTAGCAAAGTAGCGGAGCTCTATGGAGCTAAAGGATATAAAGTGAGGAAGTTGTCTGAAATTAATGATGCCGTTAAAAGTGCACTTAATGTAAATAAGCCTGTAGTGATTGATGTTGATGTAGATCCAAAAGCACTGTACAGTTTTAGGAGAGATAGCTTTAAACACAGATCAAAATAATGAAATTGCAATTACGTAAATTTACAAAGTTTGTAGATAAAACATTTATAGAGGGTGGAAAAGATGCAAAGGACCCTGTGCTTTTAGTTTCAGTTGCTGCTGTAATACAAAATCCTTGGGCAGGAAAAGGTTTTGTTGAAGATATTAAGCCTGAAATTTTAGAACTGGCACCAAAGCTTGGAGATATTTTAGTTCCAGAACTTATTAAAGAGATAGGTTCAGGAGATAAAATTCAAGCATATGGAAAGGCTGCAATAGTTGGTCTTAATGGAGAAATAGAACATGCATCTGCTTTTATACATACTTTGAGATTTGGAAATAAGTTTAGAGATGCAGTTGGTGGAACTGCCTATTTAAGTTTTACAAATACAAGGGGACCAGCAGGATCAAAGATTTCTATTCCCATGATGCATAAAACAGATCCTGGATTAAGGCCATTTTATTTAACACATGAATTTACAATTCATGACGCTCCAAATGAAGATGAGATAGTTGTTGCAATAGGTGGTGCTCCATTTGGAAGAGCGCATGCAAGAACTGGAGACAGATATCAAGATATGAAAGAAATGGGCATTGAACAATAAATAATGATCAATGCAAAAGACTCCTACAATACTTTTTATTCTTTAAATCAAAAATCTGGAATTCCTTTGGTATTTATACATGGTGTAGGCTTGAATAATACGATTTGGGAACCTCAAGTAAACGCATTTGAAAATAGTGTATTAACATATGATATTCTAGGACATGGAAAAACACCTCTAGACAAAGATGAAATTTCATTTGATATTTTTTCAGATCAATTGTTAAATTTGATTAATGAACTTAATATTGAAAAAATCCACTTAATTGGTTTTTCAATTGGATCATTAATAGCAAGAAATTTTGCATGCAAATTTAATGAAAGACTTCAGTCTTTAACATTGCTCTGTTCAATATTTAAAAGAAGTACAGAACAACAAAAATTAGTAAATGATAGGTTTGAACTTGCCAAAAAAAGTAAGAAATTATCTAAACAAGCGTTAAATAGATGGTTTACAGATGATTACTTAAAAAAAAATCCTGATACATATAATAAAATAAGTAGCCTATTGGAAACAAATAACATGAACAATTTTTTAAAAATATATTCACTTTTTGTAAATCATAAAGATCAAGAGGATTTTTCAAAAATAAAAGTAAAAACCTTAGTAATGACTGGAGAGGGTGATGTAGGTTCTACGCCTCAAATGTCTGAGGAATTAAGTAAAGAAATTGAGAATTCTTACTTTAAAATAATTCCTAAAGGGAAACATCTATGTAGTATTGAATGTTCTGATAAGGTAAATTTAGAAATTAAAAAACATATAGAAAATGCCTGAGTTAAAAAAATATAAAATGTTTATAAATGGCGAGTGGGTTAACTCAGATACTAAAAAAACTTTTGAAACACTTAATCCTGAAAATAATAAGCCTTGGGCTGTAGTTCCAGAGGCAAGTGAAAGCGATGTTGACAGAGCTGTCAAAGCTGCACAAAATGCATTTGAAGGCGAGTGGCCAAAATTGTTACCAAAAGAGAGAGCAAGATATCTGAGGATGATAGGAGATAAACTTAGAGACAATGCTGAACATTTAGGAAAAATAGAGACAATTGATACTGGAAAACTTTATAGAGAAACATATAAACAAGCCAACTACATAGCTGAATATTATGATTATTATGCAGGTCTTGCTGATAAGGTTGAAGGTACTGTTCTTCCAATAGACAAACCAAACATTCAAGCAATAACGACAAGAATACCAATCGGTGTAATTGCTGCAATTGTTCCATGGAATTCACAAATGTTTTTAACTGCAACGAAACTTGCACCAGCATTAGCAATGGGTAACACTGTTGTTATTAAATGCTCTGAGTTAGCACCTGCAACAATGTTTGAATTTGCAAAGTTAATTCAAGAAACTGGTATTCCAAAAGGAGTTGTTAATGTTATTTCTGGTTTTGGAGACCCTTGTGGTAAAGCTCTTACATCACATAATCTAGTTGAAAAAATTGCATTTACTGGTGGGCCAGAAACAGCACGTCACATCATTAGAAATTCTGCAGAAAATTTATCTGAAGTAAGTTTAGAACTTGGGGGAAAGAGTCCTGTTGCAGTGTTTAATGATGCAAACCAGGAAAATGCTATTAACGGAATTACTGCAGGAATTTTTGGTGCCAGTGGACAAAGCTGTATTGCTGGATCTAGGCTTTATTTGCAGGAAGAGATTTATGATGAATTTTTAGACAAACTATCAAAAAGAGCTGGGAAAATAAAGATTGGAGCTCCAATGGATCCTGAAACTGAGATGGGTCCGATAAGTAATTATAAACAATTAGAGGTCATTGAAAAAAATATCAAACTAACTCTTGAACAAGGTGGAAGATTAAAATGTGGTGGACAAAGACATTCATTTTCTAATGAAGGTTATTACTTTCCAGCAACAATTATAGAATGTGATAATCATAATTTACCAGTTGCTGAGAATGAATTGTTTGGACCTGTTTTATCAGTGATGAAATTTAAAACTGAAGAAGAAGTTGTTTCAAAAATGAATGATAACCAGTATGGATTATCATCAGGTGTATACACGTCCGACCTTGCAAGAGGCATGAGGGTTTCAAAAGCAATTAGAGCTGGAATTACTTTTGTTAATACTTATAGACTGATTTCACCAACTGCTCCATTTGGTGGAATAAAAGATAGTGGATATGGAAAAGAGGCTGGGATAGAATCTATTAAAGATTATACTCGAGTAAAGACTACATGGTTTTATACTTCTGACGAACCTACCTTGGATCCATTTTCAATTAGATAACATCAAATATAAGCCAAAATTACTTATTGAAATAATAATTGAATAATATTTAAATTAGACTTTATAAATTGTTAACAATTAGAGGAAAAATGAAAAAATTAATTATAACTGCAACAATTTTTGTCATGACAATGACATCAAATGTTCTTGCAGATATCAAAATGGGGATAATATTAGGATTTACTGGTCCTATTGAATCTCTAACGCCAGCAATGGCTGCTTCTGCTGAGCTTGCTTTTAAAGAAGCCTCAGACTCAGGCTCATTATTAGGTGGAGAAAAAATTTCAATTGAGAGAGCAGATTCTACTTGCGTAGACTCAGCCGCAGCTACAACAGCAGCTGAAGGATTAGTATCAGGCGGTGTTGTTGCTATTATGGGTGCTGACTGTTCGGGTGTAACTGGAGCAATTGCAACTAATGTTGCTGTACCTAATGGTGTTGTTATGATTTCGCCATCTGCAACTTCTCCAGGATTAACAGATCTAAACGATAATGGTTATTTCTTCAGAACTGCACCATCAGATGCAAGAGGGGGTCAAGTTTTGGCAGATATTACTAAAGATAGAAAAGTAAAATCAGTTGCTGTTACTCACACAAACAATGACTATGGTAAAGGTTTAGCAGATGTATATGTAGCAGCTGTGAAAGCTCACGGTATAAATGTTACAGCGGTCACTGCCCATGAAGAAGGTAAAGGAGACTATGGTGCAGAAGTAGCTACTTTAGCTGCAGCTGGAGGTGATGCTTTGGCAGTACTTGGTTACCTTGATCAAGCTGGTGGTATGATAATTCAAGGATCATTAGACTCTGGAGCATTTGATGTATTTGTACTTTCAGATGGAATGATTGGTGACTCATTAACGGACAGATTTGGTAAAGATTTAAACAAATCATTTGGCTCTTTACCTGGATCAACAGGAAAAGGTGCTGGAAAATTTGCTGAAGTTGCAAAAGCTGGTGGAATTGATTCATCAGGGCCATACACTGGAGAATCTTATGATGCAGCAGCATTAATAGCTCTTTCTATGCAAGCAGGTGGAAAAGCAGATAGAGGAACAATACAAGCAAACGTTATGAATGTTGCAAACGCACCTGGAACAAAAATTTACCCAGGCGAACTAAAAAAAGCTCTTGATTTATTAGCAAAAGGCAAAGCGGTTAATTACGAAGGAGCAACTGGCGTTGAATTTACTGATGTTGGTGAAGCTTTTGGATCTTTCTTAGAAAAAGAAATCAAAAGTGGTAAGTTTAAAACAAAAAAACAAAGATAATACTTAATATTTTTATACCCCAGTGAAGAATTCGCTGGGGTATTTTTTTTAATTTTTTTTTTTAATTTTTTAATAAGTAAAAAATTGTATATTTCTCAATCTATTATTGTAAAAAAATTTTAAAAAAATAAATACTTATCTGCCATGTACAAAGCCCAAGCTATTGCAGCACCTGTAATAATATATTTCATTATTGTTTAATTATTTTCTCTGGTATTATACCCTTTGGTCTATATCTCATAATCATTAATAATCCAATTCCAATCACAAGAAACCTAAAGTATGAAGCGCTCTCAATTAAATGAACTCTTAAAGCATGAGTTTCAGGCATATGAGAAGTAAATAAATTGATCAAAAACAAGGCAATAGGAGCCGCCTCAACCCAAAGAAACCATACAACAAATCCACCAAGTATAGCTCCGAAGTTATTTCCAGTTCCCCCTACAATAACCATAACCCATATTACAAAAGTATATCTCATTGGGCGATAACTCCCAGGAGTGAACAAGCCATCATTAGTAACCATCATTGCTCCAGCAAGTCCAACAACAGCAGATCCTAAAACAAATATAAGCAAATGTTCTTTGACAATATTTTTACCCATTGCACTAGCAGCCTCTTCATTATCTCTAATTGCCCTCATCTTACGACCCCATGGAGAATA
>CACJEN010000012.1 GCA_902592445.1 uncultured Pelagibacteraceae bacterium | reverse complement strand
TCTTGAAACTATTGTTGCATTTACAAGTTGGGATTTTATTGATGCATATCCGTGGGCGGAACTCCCAGGTTTGCCATGGACTATTGTAGCTGCTGGCTTTGCAATCCTTTCATACAAATTAAGTGGTAAAGGCCTTGCTATATTTGCCGGTCTAACAATGGTTTACATTTCTATTTTTGGTCAATGGAAACCTTCTATGCAAACACTTTCTTTTATTTTAGTTGCAGCCCCATTATCTTTTGCTTTTGGTTTAGCCCTTGGTATTGCAGCTTTTAAAAGTAAACGTGTTGAGAAAGCATTGTATCCAATATTACTTGTTATGCAGACAATGCCACAATATGCCGTTTTAGTTCCAGCACTTGTACTTTTTGGAGTAGGCGATCATGCGGCTGTAATAATAACTATGGTAGTCGCTATACCACCAATGATACTATTAACTCTATTGGGTTTGAGAGCAATTCCTCCTGAAGTTATTGAAGCTGGTAGAATGAGCGGGTGCACTAATTGGCAGTTAATGTTCAGAGTATTAATTCCAACAGCAAGAAGAGATATATTGATAGGAGTGAACCAGGTCATCATGGTCTGTTTCTCAATGGCTGTTATTTCTGCATTTATAGGTGCAAAAGGATTAGGTTTTAATTTGTTACTTGCTCTAAACCAATTAAATATTGGGTTAGCATTAGAAGCAGGTCTATGTATTAGTTTGATTGCAATTCTATTAGATAAAATGTCATTAGCTTGGGCAAACAAGCAAATAGATTATTTTGGAAACTTAACTTTTTACCAAAGAAATAAAAATTTAATATTTTTTGGAGGAGCATTTATAATTGGAATTCTGTTGGCTTATATAGGCTCATTTTATTTTAAAGAGGGATTTAATTATTTATTTGAAGTTCCACATAATAAAGGAATTTCAACTGCAGATTTTTGGAACAAAGGAGTTGATTGGATTTTTGAAACTTTCTTTGTTTACATAAAAGCTTTTAACACCTGGCTAATCCAAGAAGTACTTCAACCAATGAGAGCTTTATATTTAAGAATGCCAGCAGTTGCCACTTTAGTATTAGTGGTTGGAGCAGGATATTTAATAGGTGGAATTCGTTCAGCTTTAGTTGTATGTGCCTTAACGTTGTTTATTGCTTTAAGTCCATGGTGGGATAGAGCTCTAGTTACAACTTACATGGCAACATTTGGTGTAATAATATCTTGTATAATTGGTTTTACCGTTGGAACTCTATGTTTTCAAAACAAGAATTCAGCAAAGTTTATGTTGGGAGTTTGTGACATTTTTCAAACCTTTCCCTCGTTTGTATATTTAATTCCTGTGATGATGTTATTTGGTATTACAGATACATCAGTACTGATCGCTGTGATAGTTTATGCAACTATTCCTGCAACAAGATACACTATTGAGGGTTTAAGAAGTGTGCCTGCAGGATTACACGATGCTGCAACTATGTCAGGTGTAAATAAATTTCAAAGGTTAACAAAAATTGAATTTCCTTTAGCCTTCCCGCACATGATGCTTGGTTTAAATCAAACAATTGTTTTTGCATTATTCATGGTAATTATTGGAGCCTTCATCGGAACAGAAGATTTAGGACAATATATTTTAAAAGCTTTATCAGATAAAAATGGAGCAGGGATAGGTCTTACTTTAGGAATATGTGTTGCCTTTATTGGATTGATTTTTGACAATCTAATAAGAACTTACGTTGGAAAAAGAAAAAAACATCTAGGAATAGATTAACCAAAAAAATGAAAAACCAGACTATAAACTTAATTGGATGGATATTGTTTATTGTTTCAGCAATAGGATTTGTAATATCAAGTATTGGAAGTTTTTGGGCAATGTTTGGAAGTTTATTTTTTTTACTTGCCTGTTTTGTATTTCTAATTCCTTTTTTTAGAAAAGATAAAAATCAAATATAATAACCAGTTCTAAAAACTTTCCTATTTATTTAAAAAAGTTTTTAAAGAGTCATCCATTGCCGTTTCCCAAGGTGTATGATGAATTGGTGCAACAGAACCTGTAACAGGCGATGAAAATGATTTATTTCTATAAGTTAAAATATCTTCAACTTTATGGTGCTCCCATTCTTTAAAATGTTTTCTAATTAATTCAAAATCAATTTTTGGATAATCACTCATCTCATGAAGCTCTTTAGTGTACTCTGTTTGAAAATCGATCATTTGATCTGGATTTTCTAATTTTTCCTCCATATCAACCCATTTTTTAATATCACTATCCATTTCACTGTCGCTTGGCATTTCAATTTTACCCATTATCACATCTCTTGCATACCATGCTTGGCAATCAAACATATTAAAAGTATGAAATTGGTCCTGCATACCAAGATAAAGAAGTTTATGATTATCCTGCCATACAACACCTTTGTAAAGTTTTGGTGGATAAAGCCTGTTGTGAGTTTTAAGTTTAAGACTTTCCTCTAAAAAAGGAAAATGATGAAGATACCCTGTACATAAAATTATAGCATCAGCCTCTTGTTCCGTACCATCTTTAAAAATTGCTTTTTTTCCCTCAAGACGATCTAAATAAAAGACTTCTTTCATTCCTTCAGGCCATTTAAATCCCATTGGGTTATGTCTGTAGCCTATAGTTACACTTTTAGCTCCATACTTATTACATTGTAAAGCAACATCTTCAGCAGAGTAACTACTGCCTAATACAATAACATTCTTTCCTCTGAATTCTTCTGCATCTCTAAAATCATGCGAGTGCATAATTCTTCCTGGAAATGATTTCATGCCTTTGTATTCAGGTATAAATGGAACTGAAAAATGACCAGTTGATACCACAACATAATCAAACTCATCAGTTTGTATTTTATCATTGACCTTATCTTGAAAACTTACTTCAAATTTATCATTTTTATACGATGTGTTTAACACTCTAGTGTTAAATTTAATTTTACTTTTTAAATTACCCTGACTTACTCTTCCAATTATATAATCTTGTAAAACTTCTCTTGGTGGAAAAGATGGAATAGGTTTTCCAAAATGTTCATCAAAAGAGTAATCAGCAAACTCTAAACATTCTTTTGGTCCATTTGACCATAAATATCTATACATACTGTTTGGAACAGGGTCTCCATATTGATCAGAACCAGTTCTCCAACTATAATTCCAAAGACCTCCCCAATCTTCTTGTTTATCAAAACAAACTATTTCTGGAATTTTTTCGCCCTTCTTTTCTAAATGTTCAAATGCTCTTAATATTGAAAGTCCACAAGGACCTGCACCAATAATTGCTACTTTTGTCATCTAAAATTCTCCACTAAATAAAAATTTATAAAATAATTCTACTAACAAATCATGAAAAATTAAATCATAAATAAATTAAACTTTGAAATAAAATTTATATTAAAAAATAGAAAAAAATATTAGACTATTAATAAATATGAGAAAATTTATTGTATCTATTGACCAAGGTACTACCTCTAGTAGAGCAATTTTATTTGATTTAAAAGGGAAACCAGTTTTTGTTTCACAGCTAGAGTTTACTCAATATTTTCCAAAAGATGGATGGGTAGAACATAATCCAGAAGAGATTTGGTCTACAACACAAATAGTTTTAAAAAAAGTTATTCAAAAAAGTAAATCACTTAAAGGAAAGATTTTAACAATTGGAATAACAAACCAAAGAGAAACAACAATTCTTTGGGACAAGCACACCGGAAAGGCTGTTTACAATGCAATAGTTTGGCAAGATAGAAGAGCCGTTGAATATTGTAATAAACTTATAAAACAAAAAAAAGAAACGTTAATTTATAATAAAACTGGTTTATTAATTGACGCTTATTTTTCAGCAACAAAAATTAAATGGATCATAGATAATGTTCCAAAAGCAAAACAACTTATTAAACAAAAAAGATTATTATTTGGAACAGTAGATTGTTTTTTACTTTGGAGATTAACAGGAGGTACCAATCATTTCACAGACGCAACAAATGCAAGTAGAACTATGCTATTTAATATAGCAACAAATAAG
The DNA here is from genome assembly GCA_902592445.1 of uncultured Pelagibacteraceae bacterium. GTDB lineage: Bacteria > Pseudomonadota > Alphaproteobacteria > Pelagibacterales > Pelagibacteraceae > Pelagibacter. Next base: position 8,955 of record CACJEN010000012.1, on the reverse strand, counting down.
TGGGATAAACAAATACTCGATATTTTAAAAATTCCAAGTCATATACTTCCCGAGGTAAAGGATAGTTCTGATGACTTTGGTCACACTGACCCTAAGATTACAGGAGAGTCGTATTCTGTCACTGGAATGGTGGGAGATCAACAATCTGCAACAATTGGACAATGTTGTTTTGAACCAGGATCATTAAAAAGTACTTATGGTACTGGAGCATTTGTTTTGCTTAATACTGGAAGTAAAATTATTTATTCCAAAAATAGATTACTGACCACAATTGGATATAGAATTAACGGAAAATCAACCTATGCACTTGAAGGGTCAATATTCATAGCAGGTGCAGGCGTTCAATGGTTAAGAGATAAAATAAAATTTTTAAAAAAAGCAGCAGACTCCGAAAAAATAATAAAAAAATTAAAAGATAATCATGGCGTTTATCTGGTTCCAGCTTTTACAGGCCTCGGAACACCATATTGGAATGCAAAATCTAGAGGTGTTTTAAGTGGTTTGACAAGAGACACTGGTGTAAGCGAAATTGTAAGAGCAACAGTAGAGTCTGTTGGGTATCAAACTTATGATTTATTTGAAGCAATGAAAAATGATGGGCTTCGTCCAAAAATAGTTAGAGTAGATGGAGGTATGGTAAAAAATAATTGGTTTTCACAATTTTTATCAGACATAATTAATGTAAAAGTTTTAAGACCAAAAGTTGATGAGACAACCGCATTAGGTGCAGCTTTTATGGCAGGTTTAAAAATTGGAGTTTACAAATCTTTAAAAGATATTTCAAAAAATTGGGCTTTAGATAAAAAATTTTCTCCAAAAATGAAAAATTTAGATAGAAGAAAATTAATTTTTGGATGGCAGAAAGCAATTAAAAGAACATTGATAACATAATTCAACTGAGAATTGATTCAATTATACATTTAATCTTTACAGCACTCAATATTTTTTGTTACATTTTATCCTCAATAAACACAAGAGGGGAAAATAAAATGATACGATCATTTAAAACAATCTTAGCTTTTGTTGCTTTATTCTCATTCACCACAAACTCTTATGCTGATGGCCATATGGCAGCAGTTAAGAAATGGTCAAATGGTGAGTTTAAACTTTCAACTCTTTCATCTAAACAAAGAGAGAAAGAACTAAAATGGTTTCATGATGCAGCCAAACCTTTTAAAGGCATGGAAATCAATGTATTATCCGAAACTATTCCAACTCACGAATATGAGTCTAAAACATTAACTAAAGCTTTTGAAGAAATCACTGGGATCAAAGTTAACCACCAGTTACTTGGTGAAGGTGAAGTAGTACAAGCTGTACAAACACAAATGCAAACAGGAAGAAACTTGTATGATGCATATATCAATGACTCTGATTTAATTGGTACTCACTCAAGACTTCAACTCGCAGTTAACCTGACTGATTGGATGGCTGGTGAAGGTAAAGCAGTTACATTACCTACATTAGATATCGATGATTTCATTGGAAAATCATTTACAACTGGTCCTGATGGAAAATTGTATCAACTTCCAGATCAACAATTTGCAAACCTTTATTGGTTTAGAAAAGATTGGTTTGACAGAGCTGATATTAAAGCAGGATTTAAAAAGAAATATGGTTATGATTTAGGTGTGCCAGTTAACTGGTCTGCTTATGAAGATATAGCAGAATATTTCACAAATGACGTAAAAGAAATCGATGGTGTTAGAGTATATGGACACATGGATTATGGTAAAAGAGCTCCTGACTTAGGTTGGAGAATGACTGATGCGTGGCTATCAATGGCTGGTGCAGGTTCTGTTGGAAAACCTAATGGTGTACCTGTTGACGAATGGGGTATTAGAATGGAGTCTGGAACTTGTAATCCAGTTGGTGCTGATGTTGCAAGAGGTGGAGCAGCTAATGGACCAGCAGCAGTTTACGCAATTAGAAAATGGGATGAGTGGTTAAGATCATATGCGCCTCCAGGAGCTGCTAGTATGGATTTTTATCAATCACTACCTGCATTATCATCTGGTAACGTTGCTCAACAGATCTTCTGGTACACAGCGTTTACTGCATCAATGGTAGCACCTAAAAGTTCTGGAAATAAAACAGTTGACGATAATGGAAATCCTTTATGGAGAATGGGTCCTTCACCAAAAGGTCCTTACTGGGATGAAGGTATGAAGCTTGGATATCAAGATGCTGGATCTTGGACTTTATTTAAGTCTACACCAGTTGATAGAAGAAAAGCTGCATGGTTATATGCTCAGTTTGTTGTTTCAAAAACTGTGTCTCTTAAGAAAAGCCACGTAGGTTTAACTATTATAAGAGATAGTGATATCAACCATAAATCATTCACAGAGAGAGCTCCAAAATTAGGTGGATTAGTAGAATTCTACAGATCACCTAATAGAGTATTGTGGTCACCTACAGGTATTAATGTTCCGGATTATCCGAAACTTGCACAAATATGGTGGCAGCAAATTGGAGATGTAAACTCTGGTGCTTTTAGTCCTCAAGAAGCTATGGATCGTCTTGCAGAAGAGATGAACTTAGTTATGTCCCGTATGGAAGCTGCAGATAAAGCTAACAATACGTATGGTGGATGTGGACCTAGATTGTCTGAACCAAAAGGAGCAAAATATTGGTTAGACCAACCTGGATCACCAAAAGCAAAACGTAATGAAAAACCTCAAGGTAAAACTGTTCCTTACGAAAAAGCTTGGAACTAGTTTTATTTTGAAAATAATTTCAAATTAAAAAGAAGGACGTCTTACATGACGTCCTTCTTTCGTTAAAAATCAAAATAAAATTATGAGTTTAGAATTAAGAAATGTTGAAAAAAAAATAGGACAAGAAACTCATATTTATGAAACTAATTTAAAATTAGAAAAAAATACTATCAATGTACTTCTTGGATCAACCTTGGCAGGCAAAACTACGCTTATGCAAATTATGGCTGGATTAGATAAGCCAACAAATGGAGAAATTTGGTTCAACGAAAAAAATGTAACTGGTGTAAAAGTTCAAAAAAGAAATGTCTCAATGGTTTATCAACAATTCATTAATTATCCGAATTTTAATGTTTATGATAATATTGCATCTCCATTAAAAATTACAGGAGTTGACAGTAATGAAATTAAAAACAGAGTTGGAAAAGTTGCAGAATTACTAAAACTTTCTCCAATGTTGAATAAAAGACCAAATGAACTTTCAGGAGGTCAACAGCAAAGAACAGCACTTGCAAGAGCTTTAGTAAAAGATTCTGATTTAATTTTATTAGATGAACCTCTGGCAAATTTAGATTTTAAGTTAAGAGAAGAGTTAAGAGAAGAGTTGCCAAAACTATTTGAAGACAGGGATTGTATAGTTGTATATGCAACTACAGAACCTTCTGATGCATTATTAATTGGAGGTTACACCGCAACTTTACTTGAGGGAAAAATTGTTCAGCATGGAAAAACTTTAGAAGTTTATAATAAACCAAATAGCCTACAATCAGCCCAGGTATTTAGTGATCCGCCAATGAATATTGCTAAAATTAAAAAAGAAGGGAATGTTTGCTCATTAATTTCTGATGATGTGAGTTGGAAGATAAATTCAAAACTTAAAGATGGTGAATACAAAGTTGGGATAAGACCACACAATATTACCACATATAAAGAAGGCTCAAACTCATTAGAAATTTCTGGAAAAGTCTTAATCTCAGAGCTTAGTGGTTCTGAAAGTTTAATTCACTTTACTAATGGAGATTTGAATTGGGTATCCTTATCAAATGGAATCCATCAAAAAAATGTTGGTGAGCAAACTAAATTATTTATGAATTCAGATGAGTTTTTATATTTTGATGAAACTAACAAATTGGTAAACAATGTCTAAGATTTCACTAAAAAATTTAAGCCATAGTTATTTAAATTCTCAAGTTAATAAAGAGGATTGGGCACTTCGTAATGTTAATATTGATTGGAACGACGGTGGAGCCTATGCCCTTTTGGGTCCTTCGGGTTGTGGAAAAACAACTTTGTTAAACATAATTTCAGGATTACTTAATCCAACAGAAGGTCAAATATTATTTAATGATCAGGATGTTACAAATAAAAATCCGGTTGAAAGAAATATTGCTCAAATTTTCCAATTTCCAGTTATATACGACACGATGACTGTTTTTGATAATCTTGCATTCCCGTTGAAAAATAGAGGTATATCCGAACAAGAAATTAAAAATAAGGTAGAAGAAATTGCAGAGATGCTTGAACTTACCTCAACACTTCATAACAGAGCATCTGGTTTAACGGCTGATGGTAAACAAAAAATTTCTCTTGGAAGAGGTCTTGTGAGATCAGATGTGAATGTAATTATGTTTGATGAACCTTTAACAGTCATTGATCCACATTTAAAATGGATTTTAAGATCTAAATTAAAAGAACTTCATCAAAAGATTAATCGCACAATGATTTATGTTACACACGATCAAACAGAGGCACTTACATTTGCTGATCAGGTTGTAGTAATGCATGAGGCAGAAATTGTTCAAATTGGAACACCAGTAGAATTATTTGAGAAACCTCGACATACTTTTGTTGGTCATTTTATTGGATCTCCAGGTATGAATATTTTGCCATGTAAAATAGACAATGGTGCAATCTCTATAAATGGCAATAAGATTGAAACCAAAATAGATATCAAAGATAAAAGTTTTTCTAAAACTGAGGTTGGAATTAGACCAGAATTTATTGAATTTAATGAGAGTGGTTTGCCTGTTAAGATAATAAAGGTAAGTAACACAGGAAGACATAAGATAATTGATACTGAAAGTGAAAGTGGAAAAATAAAAGTAATAGCAAAAAGTTCAACTAATATTCCAACTGGATCTGCATTTTTAAACTTTAAAAAAGACTATACATATGTCTACGGAGATAACTGGATAATTGAATAATGAATAAAACAGTAAATCAAAAAGCTTGGCTATTCGTAATACCAGTTTTTGTATTAGTTGCTTTTAACGCAATCATCCCATTAATGACAGTTGTCAATTATGCTTTTCAAGAGACGTTTGGCAATAATGTATTTATGTGGGAGGGAACTAGATGGTTTAAACAAATACTTCTCTCAGACAGGTTTCATGCCGCCTTAGGAAGACAAATTTTATTTACACTCATAATACTATTTATACAAATCCCACTTGGAATTTTCATTGCATTAACAATGCCAAAGGAAGGAATTGGAGTATCAGTTTGTTTAGTATTAATGTCTATGCCACTTTTAATACCTTGGAATGTAGTAGGTGCAATGTGGAATATTTTTGCATTACCCGACATTGGTTTCTTAGGACACTCACTAAATGCATTAGGCTTTGATTACAATTTCACTCAACAAAGTGGAGATGCGTGGTTTACAACTGTATTGATGGATGTTTGGCACTGGACCTCACTTGTAGTTTTATTGTCTTATGCGGGTCTTAGATCAATTCAACCTGCATATTATCAAGCAGCAGAAATTGATGGTGCAAGTAGATGGTCAGTATTTAGACATATTGAATTACCTAAAATGAAAAAAGTTTTAACAATTGCAATACTTTTAAGGTTTATGGATAGTTTTATGATTTATACTGAACCATTTGTGTTAACTGGGGGTGGTCCAGGAAATGCAACAGCATTTTTGTCAATTGATTTAGTTAAAATGGCCCTTGGTCAATTTGATTTAGGTCCAGCTGCAGCTATGTCTTTAATTTATTTTTTTATAGTTCTTACAGTTTGTTGGGTATTTTATAACTTAATGATGAAAAATGAGGGTCAATCGTGAAAAAATATAAATGGATAGTTCCAACGTTATACATAATTTTTTTAATGCTACCAATATATTGGTTATTGAACATGTCCTTTAAGACAACAACAGAAATTATCAATACATATACTCTTTGGCCAAATGAATTTACATTAGAGAATTATAAAAAAATTTTTACAGATAGCACTTGGTATACTGGATATTTAAATTCAATTTATTATGTGGTCTTAAATACAATAATATCAGTGGCCGCAGCACTGCCTGCTGCTTATGCATTTTCGAGATATAAATTTTTAGGTGATAAACATTTATTTTTCTGGTTGCTTACAAATAGAATGGCACCACCAGCAGTTTTTGCATTACCATTCTTTCAATTTTATTCTTCTGTAAATTTGTTTGATACACATGTAGCTGTTGCCCTATCACACTGCTTGTTTAACATTCCTCTTGCAGTATGGATTTTAGAGGGATTTATGTCAGCGGTTCCAAAGGAATTAGATGAAACTGCATACGTTGATGGTTATTCTTTTTGGAAATTTTTCTTTAAAATTTTTATACCAACAATTACTGCAGGTATTGGAATTACGATGTTTTTTTGCTTTATGTTTTCGTGGGTTGAACTTTTGCTTGCAAAAACATTAACAGCAGTAGCCGCAAAACCTATTGCTGCTACGATGACACGAACAGCTAGTACATCAGGTTATGAACTTGGATTATTGGCAGCTGCTGGAAGTCTAACAATAGTTCCTGGAGCAATAGTAATTTACTTTGTTAGAAATTATATTGCTAAAGGATTTGCATTAGGAAGAGTATGATTTTCACTAAGTTATATGCTGCTAATTCTTGGGACTCTGTTGCAAAAACTCAAGAAAAAGGTTTTTTTGATTTTGAATTTATAACATGGATGGCTTGGACGTGGCAGACAGCAGCTTTTTTTGTTTTTATTGCTTGTTGTTTGATAGGTATGACTCTTTGGGAGAAAAAAAAACCTGGTGGTAGTCCAAGAAAAGGTATTTTAGGTCTCGATACTACAAGAGGAGATAGATTATTTTTATCTCTTTTAAGTGCAGCTTATATTCATCTTGGCTGGCTTGGTTTAATAGGACCAATGTTATGGGTAGCAACCATACTTTCATTCATATTTGCTATATTTGTATTCAGGTACGTATAAAATTTTTATGAAGAAAATTGTTATTATTGGTGCTGGCGCTATGGGATCTGCTTTTACAGTTCCTTGTGCTGATAATATGCATGAAGTTATTTTAGTTGGTTCTTTTTTAGAGGATGATGTTATTGATTATATAAATAACAACAATAATATTCATCCAATATTAAACTATGAGTTACCAAAAGATACCAAGGTTATAAAATTTTCTGAGTTTAATGATACAATTAAAGAGAATATAGATTTAATTGTTGTTGGTGTAAGCTCCAAGGGTATTGAATGGGTTGGTGAGCAACTATCAAAATTTTATAATGAAAAAACAAATATATTACTACTTACAAAAGGATTAGCTGTAATTGGAAATCAGTTTGAAACATTAGCAGATAAATTGGAAAAAATTTTAAAGAAAAATGGGACTGCTAATCCAAAGATATCAGCCGTGGGAGGTCCCTGTCTTGCAAGTGGTTTAGCTAATAGAATTAAAAGTAGCGTAGTATTAGCAAGTAAAAATATTCAAAGAGTTAAAGAAATAGGAAAAATAATATCAACAAGTTACTATTCAACAGAATTCACAGAAGATCTAATCGGAGTAGAAGTATGTGCTGCTACAAAAAATATCTACTCAATGCTAATTGGTGCATCAGAAGGTTTAAGTGGTAACAAGATAGATGGTGAAATTAAAAAAAAATATTATCTAAATACAGCTGCCTCTTTAATTTACAAATCATTGTCAGAAATGAAAAAATTGACAAAAAAATTAAAAGGCAAAGAGGAAACAGTTTTTGGACTAGCTGGATTAGGTGATTTACATGTAAGTGCTGCTGGAGGAAGAAATAGCATGATGGGAAATTATCTTGGTAAAGGATTGCTTTATGATGATGCTAAAGAAAAATACATGAAAGATATAACAGTTGAGGGTGCAGACTTGGCTTTTGAAATTGGTCCAAAAATACTAAAAGAATTCAATAAAAAAGATTTTCCCTTACTATTTTGTATGCTTGAGGCGATTTGTAATAACAAAAAATTAATAATTGATTGGTAATTAAGTTTTAAAGTGAAAAAAATATTAATAGTTGAAGGAAATTTAAGAGAGGAAAATCAGAGCTTTACGGATGGTGGTATTAAAACACATACAGAAAGCTTAAAGGACAGTATTAGCTATTTTACAAAAGATATAGAAATAGATGTTGTTAATCCTTCATCAGATTCAAATATTTCTGATGTTTCAAAAAATTTAAATAAATATGATGGAATGATATGGGGAGGCAGTAGTCTAAACATTTATAATAATACACCCGAAATTAGAAGACAACTTGATTTTATGAAAAAATGTCAGAATAATATTAAAAATATTTTAGCTATTTGTTGGGGTATGCAAGTTGCTGTAACAGTTGCCGGTGGTGAAGTTAAAAGATGTCAAAAGGGGGCTCATAGAGGAATAGCTCATGATATTGAGATTAATGAAGAAGGCTTGAAACATAAAATCTATAAAAATAAAAACAAAATATTTAATACTCCAGCATTTAACTTTGATGAGGTTGTAACTTTGCCTGCAAATTCAACATTGTTAGCTTCAAACTCAATCAATAAAGTAATGGGTGTATCTTTTAAAGCAGGTATAAGTAATGTTTGGGGAATTCAATATCATCCTGAAATTTCATATGAAAAAATGATTAGCTTAATTCATTTTAGAACAGAAAGACTTCTTAATAATAAAGCTTTTGAGGATCAAAATGAGATTGATAATCATGTTAAAATAATTGAAGACGAAATCAAAATTTCCAAGCTAGACGCTAGAATGAGAGAGTTAGAAAATTGGTTAAAGTTTATCAATTATGAACTAAATATTTAATTTGCTAAGATTAAAATAGTCCTTCAATCTCACCTTCATCATTTAGTTTTATCGAATCCGCAGCAGGTACTCTTGGTAATCCAGGCATTGTCATTATTTCTCCGCATACAACGACAACGAATTCTGCTCCTGATGACAAACGAACTTCTCGAACTGGCAGAACATGGCC
>CACJEN010000011.1 GCA_902592445.1 uncultured Pelagibacteraceae bacterium | reverse complement strand
ATTATTCCAAGTAAAAATGGAAAAATTAATGCATTGATAAGAAATGAACAGCTCATAAAAGATATTGCTGACTCGCTAATCCTTGCTCCGTAACCATCAATTAAAGAATACGACCCAATAAATATTCCTGTAATCAATGGGTATTTTATTTCATTTAAATTACTTTTTTTATAATTATTTGCTCCTAGTAAAAAAATTCCAAAACATAAAAGTAATATTGAAAAAATAACGAATTTATCAAGAACAACTCCCAAAAACATAATGGATATAAAAGTTGTGATTAATGGTCCAGTTCCCCTAGCTATTGGATAAACTTTAGTTAAATCTCCAACTTGATAAGATCTTAATAAAAACCATTGATAACCTTGATGAATAAATATGCTTATCATTATAAAAATATAACTATCTGTGCTGGGTGCTGGAAAATATAAAATTGCTAATAACGATAATGGTGCGTGACCTAGAACAATCCCTGTAACTGCAACAGTTTTATCGTTATGGTTTTTAACAAAACCGTTCCATGTTGCATGAAGCAATGCAGCTACCAAAACAACCGCAAATACAATACCATCCATGTTATAAAATTTATTTTACTCTACCGTAAACATCCTGATATCTAACAATATCACTTTCTTTAAGTATTGATCCTACTTGTGCTTCAAAAATTTTAACAGGCTTTTTGCCAGGATTTTGAACTCTATGAATTGCCTCAAGTGGAATAAATATATGTTCACCAGGCTTTTTGATTATTATATCTTTATTAAGCGTGATTTTAGCATTGCCTTGTGTTACCAACCAATGCTCTGCTCGGTGATGATGTTTTTGTAAACTTAAAATACCTTTTGGTTTTACGTACAACTCTTTAATTAAAAATTCATTACCTTCAAATAAATTTGTGTATTTTCCCCATGGTCGATAATAAATATTCTTCTTTTTAATGTATTTGCGTTTATTTTTGTCATACATTTTTAAAATTTCTTTCCAGCTTCCAAGGTCTGACCAAGGAATATCTAATTTAATTGCATTTATTTGTTTGGTTTTTTCTAAAATGGCATAATCAAATGATTTAGCTGTAGCTTTTAGAAATGAGGATTTATTTAAATAATAAGTGTTAGATTTATATTTAGCTTTGTTAACTGCGTCTAAGCAGTTTTTATATGTTTTTAGCTGATATTTTTTAAAGTTATTAATTATAGAGTCTTTTCTAAGAAAAAACATACCTGAATTCCAATAACCATTTTTTTTAATAACTTGCTTTGCTTTTGCTTCTTTAGGTTTTTCAATAAATTTTGTTACTTTATTAATATTTCCCTTAACTTTTTTTGTAAGAAAATAGCCATATTCGCTTGAGGGAGATTTAGGTTTTATGCCAAAGATAAATATATTTTGATCAGTCAAATTAAATTTATTTTTATAAATAGCATTATTAAAAATATTTACTTTTTCTATTAAATGATCTGATGAAAAGAACATTAATGGTTGATTGTCTGGAATATCTTTTATTAAGGCAGTGCTTAAAATAGCTGGAGCTGTGTTTCTTTTAGCTGGTTCTAAAACAATTTTATATTTTTTGATTTTATGTTTTTTTAAATGCTGTTTTACTTGTTTAAGGTATTTTGCATTTGTGCTGATTACTGGATTATCAAAAATTGAGCCTTTTACTCTTTCTAATGTTTTACCTAATAAAGTCCAATTACCAAAATTTATAAATTGTTTTGCTTGATGTTTTTTTTGATTTGGCCAAAGTCTTGTTCCTGCTCCTCCACAAAGAATTACAGGTCTAATTTTCATATTTAAATATCCGCGTAAACTTTAACCTCGTTTTTGCCTCCAGGGTGTGTAGGCGCTCCTAAGTATGCTGGTCCAACTGTTTGTGCATATTTCCACAACGTTCCATTGCCAAAATTAATCTTTTTTGGTTTCCATTTTTTACGTCTGTTAGCTAATTGTTTTTTTGTTAATCTAACGTTGATAGTTCCTTTTTTAGCATCTATATCGATGATATCTCCATTTCTTAAAAGAGCAATTGGGCCACCTACTGAAGCTTCAGGACCAACATGACCTATGCAAAATCCTCTGGTAGCACCAGAAAATCTTCCATCAGTTATCAATGCAACAGTCTCCCCTTTTCCTTGACCATAAATTGCAGCTGTTGTTTGAAGCATTTCTCTCATGCCTGGACCCCCTTTTGGTCCCTCATATCTAATAATAATTATATCGCCGTCTTTATATTTTCTATTTTTTACAGCTTTATAAGCTGTCTCTTCATTATCAAAACATCTTGCTCTTCCAGTAAACTGTAATTTTTTTAATCCTGCTATTTTAACTATACCACCTTCAGGTGCTAAGTTACCTTTTAAACCAACAACACCACCAGTTTTAGTAATAGGATTTTTGTAACTTCTCATTACTTTTTGATTTGGGTTAAATTTAACATTTTTTAAATTTTCTTTCATTGTTTTCCCAGTAACAGTCATACAGTCACCATGTATAAAACCACCATCGTATAAAGTTTTTAATAACATTGGTACACCACCTGCTAACCACATATCTTTTGCAACATATTTTCCACCTGGTTTTAAATCTGCAAGATAAGGAGTTTTTTTAAAAATTTTTGCAACATCCATCAAATCAAATTTAATTCCAATTTCATTTGCTATAGCTGGTAAATGTAATCCAGCATTAGTAGATCCGCCTGTTGCAGCAACAATTGTTGCAGCGTTTTCTAAAGATTTTCTAGTTACAATATCTCTTGGTCTAATATTTTTTGCTAATAAATTCATTACGGCTTTGCCACTATCTACAGCATATTTATCTCTTTCTTTATAAGGTGCAGGTGTTCCAGCTGAATATGGTAAAGCAAGTCCAATTGCTTCTGATACACATGCCATTGTATTTGCAGTAAATTGACCACCACACGCACCTGCAGATGGACAAGCTTTTAATTCTAATTTTCTTAATGCATGAGCAGTCATTTTTTTTGAGGTATATTTTCCAACGCCTTCAAAAACATCAACCACAGTTACATCTTTTCCATTAAATCTTCCTGGGAGAATTGATCCTCCATATATGAATACACTTGGAATATTTAATCTAACCATAGACATCATTAAACCAGGTAGTGACTTGTCACATCCAGCTAAACCAACTAAAGCATCATAACAATGACCTCTTACTGTTAATTCAGTTGAGTCTGCTATAACATCTCTAGATACTAAAGAAGATTTCATGCCCTCGTGACCCATTGCAATTCCATCAGTAACTGTAATTGTGCAGAATTCTCTCGGTGTTCCACCAGATTTTACAACACCTTTTTTAACCGATTGAGCTTGTTTCATTAAATTAATGTTACAAGGAGCTGCTTCGTTCCATGTTGAAACAACACCAACAAATGGTTTTGCAACATCTTTCTCGGTTAAGTCCATTGCGTAATAAAATGACCTTTGAGGTGCTTTATCAGGCCCTATAGTTGTGTGTCTGCTTGGTAATTTCTTTTTATTAAATTTTTTCATTATAAATTTTCTAAGGTTAGTTGTATTTTTTTAGCATCTTTTTCTAGGTTGTTAAAGTTAGATTTTTCGAGTTCAACAATATCTTTTGGAGCTCTATCTATAAAACTTTTATTTGAAAGTCTGGTATTTATTTTATCCATTTCGTCTTTAATTTTAGAGTGTTTTTTTAATAATGTATCTTTGATAGTTTTAATATCTACATCCTGTTCAAAATACATTTTATAAAGGTCACCTTTTATAATTAAGCTTGCGGATGATTTTTTTTGATCTTCTAACAATATGTTAGATATTCTTCCTAACTTTTTTAACACAATTTCATTTTTATTGAAAAAATCTTGTGTTTTTGAATTTGTATTAGCTAAAGAGATATCAATTAAAGAACCTGGACTAACTCCTATCTCGTTTTTAAAGGATCTAATTGATGTAATAATTTCAATTATATTACTTACATCATTATATTCATTGCTTTCTTGAGGTTTTTCCTCACTCCAATTAGCTAACATTAAATAATCAGTACTATCTTTATCTAATTTATTATTTAGCCAGATTTCCTCTGTAACAAAAGGAATAAATGGATGAAGGATAATCAGGATCTCCCTAAAAACATATGCAGAGACTTTTTTAACTTCCTCTATAGAAGATTTATCATCTGAATATAATATTGTTTTTGATAGTTCTAAATACCAATCACAAAAGGAATGCCAAACAAATTGATAGGCATTTCTAGCAGCTTCATCAAATCTATAATCTTTTATATTTTGCTTAATCTGATTATTAATTGAATAATATTCAGAAATTATCCATTTATTTATATTTACCTTAACTTCTTTAGGCTTTTCAATTTCAGCAAAGTTACAATCATTTTGTTTGAGTAAATTATTTGCATTCCATATTTTATTTAAAAAGTTTCTATATCCTTTCACTCGATCTTCTGAGAGTTTTACGTCTCTACCTGGAGATGCCATTGATAATAATGTAAATCGTAATGCATCTGCTGAATATTTCTCTATTAAATCTAATGGATCAATTACGTTACCTTTTGACTTGGACATTTTCTGTCCCTTTTCATCTCTAACTAAAGCATGAACATAAATATCTTTAAATGGCTCTTTTTCTAAAAAAGCCATTCCCATCATCATCATTCTAGCTACCCAAAAGAAAATAATATCAAAACCAGTTACCAAAACTGTTGTTGGATAAAATTTTTTTAAATAGTCAGTTTGATTAGGCCAGCCTAAAGTTGCGAATGGCCATAAACCTGATGAAAACCAAGTATCAAGTACATCTTCATCTCTTTTTAATTCAACATCTTTTTTATAATAATTTTTAGCCTCTTTGATTGCTTCATCTTCATTATACTCCACAAATACTTTTCCATCAGGACCATACCAAGCAGGTATTTGATGACCCCACCAAAGTTGTCTCGATACACACCAAGGTTCAATATTGTCCATCCATTGAAAATATGTTTTGGACCAATTTTCAGGAAAAAAATTTGTTGATTTATTATTTACAATTTCTTTTGCTTTTATGGATAACTTTTTTGCATCAGCAAACCATTGCTCTGTTAAATAAGGTTCTATAATTGAGTTAGATCTATCTCCATAAGGGACTTTATTTTTAATATTTTCTTCTTCAACGAAGAAGTTATTTTCTTTTAATTTTTTTAATAATTGTTTCCTTGCTTCAAATCTATCTAATCCAATAAATTCTTTTGGTGCATTTTCATTTATTTTTCCATCCTCAGTAAAAACATTTATAATTTCTAAATTATTTCTTTCACCTACTTCATAGTCATTAAAATCATGAGCCGGGGTAATTTTAACAGCTCCTGTTCCTTGTTCAGGATCAGCATATTCATCCTCTATAATTTTTATTTTTCTTCCAACAAGAGGAATTGTTACAAATTTACCAACAACTTTTTTATATCTTTCGTCGCTAGGATTTACTGCAATAGCAGTATCACCCAGCATAGTTTCAGGTCTTGTTGTTGCAATAGTTATAAAATCTTCACTATTTTCTACAGGATATCGAATATGATAGAGTTTTGAATTTACTTCCCTTTGATCTACCTCAAGATCAGAAATGGCAGTTTTTAATACAGTGTCCCAATTAACTAATTTCTTTGACTTAAAAATTAGATTTTTTTTATATAAATCTACAAAAACTTTTAGAACAGATTTAGATAGATTTTCGTCCATAGTAAAAGCATTTCTTGACCAATCACATGAACATCCTAATTTTTTTAATTGATTAATAATTATATCTCCATATTCTTTTTTCCACTCCCAAACCTTTTCAATAAATTTATCTCTACCTAAATCATTTTTTTTAATTCCATCTTTTTCTAACTTTCTTTCAACAAGTGCTTGTGTTGCTATTCCTGCATGATCAGTGCCGGGTTGCCATAAAGTTTCAAAATTATTCATTCTATGAAATCTTACTAATAAATCCTGAATGGAATTATTTAAGGCATGGCCCATATGTAAACTTCCAGTTACATTTGGTGGAGGAATAACTATTGAAAATTTACTGGTATTTTCTTTAGGTTCAAAAAGTTTATTTTTTTCCCAGTAAGAATAAATCTTATTTTCTACATCGGTATGGATATATTTATCAGCACTCATTAGATGAATATTTTATAAATTAATCATTTCAATAAACAATAATGAAATTAGGATTAAAATTTATAGACTAATCTAAAAAATCAATTATATAAGGTCATCTATCAAATATTGGATATTTGCTGGCAACGTGGCGGAATGGTTACGCAGAGGATTGCAAATCCTTGTATCCCGGTTCGATTCCGGGCGTTGCCTCCAAAAAAAACTATTGTGATAAACTAAAAAAAAAGTAAGTTGCAATTTATCATTCCTCGGTAGCTCAGTTGGTAGAGCAGTTGACTGTTAATCAATTGGTCGCAGGTTCGAGTCCTGCCCGAGGAGCCAAAAATTCTTTATCCTACCTTTGTAATACTTGGCTGTGAAAGTTGAATATTTTTACTAAACTTAATTTTTTGATCTTGTGTTAACTCTGAGTAAACCTTTACCAAAAAATTATAATTTACATTCATATGACCTTCTTTTGATTTCTCTAAATTTAAAAGATATTCAGAAAAATCCTCAAAAAAATAATTAATTGGCACTTTTAAATAATTAGATAACTGAAGTAATCTAATTGAACTTACACCATTAGTGCCTTTCTCATATTTTTGAATTTGTTGAAACGTAACGTTTATAGCTTTTGCAACCTTAGTTTGTGTTAAACCTAGAGCTAACCTTCTAAGCTTAAGCTTGTTGCCTAAATGTTTGTTGAAATTATCTTCCATCAAAGACCCCTCTTTAATTAAAATATAAGTTTGAGTTAATATAAATAGAACATGTATTACAAGAAGATTTTTTTTAAAAATTATCCTTTTTTTTAAAATTAAATATCCTGTCAAGTATCTTTTTTACAATTTAGCCAATTATTTTTAGAGTATCTGACTTAAAAATAGCTTAGTTCTATCGCTCTTTGGATTAGCAAAAAATTCATTTGTTGCAGCTTTTTCAACTATCATCCCTTCATCCATAAAGATAACTTCATCTGCAACTTCTTTAGCAAAGCCCATTTCGTGTGTAACAACTATCATAGTCATGCCTGCTTTAGCTAAATTAACCATAGCATCCAAAACTTCCTTAATCATTTCAGGGTCTAAAGCCGATGTAGGTTCATCAAAAAGCATTATTTTTGGCTCCATACATAAAGCTCTTGCAATCGCACATCTTTGCTGTTGTCCTCCTGATAATTGACCAGGAAATTTATGTGCTTGATCGGCAATTTGAACCTTTTCTAAGTGTTTCATAGCTAAATCTTCAGCATCTTTTTTTGGCATTTTTTTAACCCAAACAGGAGCAAGAGTACAATTATCTAATATAGATAAATGTGGGAACAAATTAAATTGTTGGAAAACCATTCCAACCTCGGCTCTTATTTGCTCAATATTTTTAGTATCTTCTGTAAGTTCATTTCCATCAACAATAATTGATCCTTGTTGATGCTCTTCTAATCTATTTATACATCTAATTAAAGTAGACTTTCCAGAACCTGATGGTCCGCAAACAACAATCTTTTTATTTTTTTCAACATTCAAATTAATATCTTTTAAAACCTGGAAATCACCAAACCACTTGTTTACATCTTTAATTTGAATAATTGTATCTGACATTATCTCTCTGTTTTATATTTTTCTTCTAAGTTATAACTATATTTACTCATTGCATAGCAAATTATCCAAAATACTACAGCTGCAAAAACATAACCTTCCATTGAATATCCTAGCCACTTAGGATTTGTTTTTGCCATTTGAAGCATTCCAGCAATTTCTAATAAACCAACTACTAAAATTAACGGTGTGTCTTTTACTAAAGCTAAAAACGTATTTGCAATACCAGGAATTACTAATTTTAGTGCCTGAGGTAAAATTACAAATATATGCATTTTCCAGTATCCCATTCCTAAAGATTTTGCTGCATCGTACTGACCTCGAGGGAGCGCTTGCAGCCCTCCTCTTATAACCTCAGCTACATATGCCGCTTCAAACAAAGAGATAGCAATTATAACTCTTACCAATTTATCTAGGAAGAAATCCTCAGGTAAAAACATTGGGAACATAACTGATGACATGAATAAAACAGTTATTAATGGAACCCCTCTCCAAAATTCAATAAAAACAACAGAGGCATATTTTATAAATGGTAGTTCAGATCTTCTTCCAAGGGCTAAAGCCATTCCTACTGGAAAGCAAAAAATTAAACAGAAAAAAGAAACTATGAAAGTTAAAGCTAAACCACCCCATGCCCCAGTTTCAACCCAATTTAAACCTTCTAATTTACCTAGTTCAACATATTCCTCGGGTAATATGAAAAGATTTAGAGATAAATAAACAGCTAATGGTACAAAACAAAAATAATATAATTTAAATTTATTTGGTACAAAAAATCCAATAATGATTGCAACTACACTAGCAATAATTCCATAAGAAAAATCAAAAAATACAGGACCGCCCGAAATGAAAAAGAATATGAATAAGAAAGCGATAATTGGATAAATAACTACATAATATAAAGTTAAATATTTTTTAAATTTTTCTGTTGCAAAATACCCTACTGATCCAAGAGCCAATAAAGATATAAAGGATAAATTAATTCTCCATTGCTCTTCATTTGGATACAATCCATATATAAATCTTCTTAACCAAACTTTAATATAAGTCCAGCATGCACCCTCACCTGTGCAAGCTTCTTTTGAATTGCCTGAAATATTTGCATCAATAACAGTCCAGCTTAAAACTGGCGGTATTGATTTAATAATTATAAAGATAATTAATAATGATAGGACAGCATTAAAATTATTGTTATTAAAGTTTTTATTAATTTCATCTAATCTTCTTATTCCTGAATACTCAATCCTAATAAAGTGTAATCCAATAAAACCAATTATTAATGGTAATAAAAAACTTACAGATGTAGGCAAAAAGCCAGTAGCATTTATTTTAAAGAAAGATGATAAAAATACATCAAAAATACTAATAAATACTAAAGATAATCCTAATATTAAAAATAAATTTAAATTTGATTTATCTGGTTTTAAAAAATTTATATTATTCATTATTTTTCTTTGATCGCAATTTTTTTATTATACCAATTCATTAAAACTGAAATTGATAAGCTTAACGATAAATACGTAAGCATTGTAATTGAAACTATTTCTATCGCTTTGCCTGTTTGCATTAGTGCAGTTCCAGCAAAAACTAAAACTAGATCTGGATATGCAATAGCAGCGGCTAGAGATGAATTTTTTGTTAAATTTAAATATTGGTTGGTTGTTGGTGGAATGATTATTCTTAAAGCTTGAGGCATAACAACTAACTTTAAAATTTGGTTAGGATTTAAACCAATAGAAGCTGCAGCTTCTTTTTGGCCTTTGCCAACACCTTGAATTCCAGCTCTTACACATTCTGCAATAAATGTTGCTGTGTATAAAGATAAAGCTAAAGTTAAAGCAATTAACTCTGGAGGAATTCCAACACCACCTTCATAAATATATGATGTTTTAGCTAACTTCTTGAGAACAGGTATTTCGAAACTTAGTGATACACCTCCAATTAAAAAACTTAACAATGGTAGAATAAGTAATAAGCCTATTGATATTAAAAATACTGGTATTTGTTTTCCCTCATTTTCTTGTTTTCTTCTTGCATAATTTTTAATTACAACAATTGATACTGCTGCTGCAATTAATGAATATAAAAAAATATTAAAATTTTCCCATATAAAAGCTGGAATAAACAAACCTTTAATTGTTAAATAAAATACTCCCATAATACTCTCAGTATCTTGAGGTAATGGTAATGCTCTTAAAGCTGCAAAATACCAAAAGAAAATTTGTAATAAGAGTGGGATGTTTCTAAAAAATTCTACATAAAAGGCTGCTGTATTTTTAATCAAGTAATTTGAAGATAATCTTGCAATACCTACAATCACTCCAATTATAGTTGCAAGAATTATACCAATTACTGAAACCAAAATTGTATTTAGTAGCCCTACTAAATAAGCTCTGAAATATGAGTGTGATCCATCATATTCAATTAAGGAAAACTGAACATCAAATGATGACTCTTGGCTTAAAAAACCATAACCAAAATCAATACCTCGATTTTCCATATTAAGCTGAGCATTGTATGAAAAGAATCCAAACACCAATATTACAAATAAAAGTGTTAATAATTGTGGTGCAATTTTTTTGATATTAAATTTCACGGAGATTTTATAAAAAAAAGGGCTAGAAAAATCTAGCCCTTTTTAAGTAATTAATTAGCAATTATCTTGCTGGTGGTACGTAAAGAATTCCACCTTTTGTCCATAACTGGTTTGGACCTCTATCTGGTAAAATTCCAGGAGCAGCAATATTTCTCTCGTAGCTTTCTCCGTAGTTACCAACTTGCTTAATGATTCTTAAGCTCCACTCATTATCTAAACCAAAAGCAGCACCTAATTCACCCTCAGCACCAACTAATCTTTTAATAGCTGGGTTGTCAGATGTTTTCATCATGTCAGCGTTTGCAGACGTAATGCCATATTCTTCAGCTTCGATCATTGTGTTTAGTGACCATCTTACGATGTCTTCCCAAACAGCATCACCTTGTCTAACAACTGGGCCTAAAGGCTCTTTTGATATAGTTTCAGGTAATACCATGTGATCATCTGGATTTGACATTTTTGTTCTTTGTGCAGCAAGACCTGATTTATCTGTAGTGTAAGTATCACATCTTCCAGCATCATAAGCAGCAACAACTTCATCAGCTTTTTCAAAAGCTACTGGCTCATATGAAATTCCTTTAGAATTAAAGAAGTCTCTCATGTTAAGCTCTGTAGTTGTACCAATGTTTGTACATGCAGAAATACCATCTTTGAAATCATTCACTGAATTAATTCCTGAGTTTTTTCTTACCATGAAACCTTGACCATCGTAAAAGTTTACACCAACAAATGTTAAACCAATGTCAGCATCTCTAGACAATGTCCAAGTTGTGTTTCTTGATAACACATCGATCTCTCCAGATGTAAGTGCAGTAAATCTTTCTTTTGCACTTAGCGGAGTAAATTTAACTTTACTTGCATCGCCAAGTACTGCAGCAGCTACCGCTCTACATACATCAACGTCAACACCAGTCCAGTTTCCAGCAGCATCAGCATTGGAAAATCCTGGAAGACCTTGTGAAACACCACATCTCACAAAACCTTTTTTCTGGGTATTTTTAAGAGTTTTAGATTTCTTAGCGGCCATAGTTTCAGTCGTAAAAGCAAAAAGAACTGCAAATACAGCAACTAAAGAAGTCAATTGTTTTACTATTTTAAACATTATTTCTTCCTCTTGTTATTAATTTATTTGTTAACAAATAATTCAAAAGTTAATTTGAATTATTATTAGTAAAGCAGAAACAAGGTTCTTCATCAATGATAATTTATTCGCATCATATAAGGAGAATTCAGTCTACTACTTGATATTTGTATGTAGAGTTTTACAAAATATATCGTGTAAACCTTGCTTTTTTTTTGTAAACCCAATCATAAAGTATCCTATTAATAATATTAATCCTGACAAAGATAAACAAAAATATCTTAAGGTAGCTCTACCAAGAGTTAATTTTTTAAAATTCTGATCTGATATTTTAATCCCGCAAAGTTTTTGTCCTAATGTTGCTTGATATTTTGAAGATTGAAAGAGACAAATATATGACCAAGAAATAGCAATACCAAGCACTGTTTCAAAACTTTTTCCAAATACAGTATCGTAAAATATTAATTGTATAAAATATCCTGAAATGAAACCTATTATAAACAGTATAATAAAATCACAAACTCCTGAGCCGAACCTTAACCAAAATCCAGTATAATATTTTTTAGGTGGTAGTTTTGAAAATTTTAAATTCTTATAGCTGTTATATGCAATTAAAGGTGCTACACCAAAATATATAAATAGAATAATTATTACCCAAAGACCAACTGACATAATTATTTATTACATTTAATTTTAATTTCTGCAATAGCGGATGATAGTAAAATGTAATTAATAAAAATATTTTTTTAAAATGGCGCGCCCTGAAGGATTCGAACCTCCGACCCACGGTTTAGAAAACCGTTGCTCTATCCAGCTGAGCTAAGGGCGCCCAAGAGATGAACGTATAATACAAAATTAATTTTTGAAAAGGAATTTTTTTATCAAAATTAATAACGTCAATAATTCAATCCTACCGATAATCATAAATATGATTAAGGATAATTTAGATATAATATTTATACTATAAAAATTAAAATCAGCTAATCCATACATAGATGAATTTACAGTATTCATAATCGTTAAAATTCCTAACTTAAATGAGTTTTCAAAGTTTATACCTGAAATTGTCAATAAACTTGATATAGCAAAGAGTGAAATAATAAAAACCAAAACAGTCAAAAAATATTTATTTACATCAGATTTATCTGTATTAGCTTTTAACAAAGCAACTTTATTTAGATAAATTTGATTTGGTTTAGTATTAGAAAGCAAATTATTTAAGGAGTATTTAAGTAAACTCAATATCTTAATTACTCGCAAACCTGAGCTTGTAGAAAAAAATGATCCCCCAATTATTACTAACATAAGAAAAACAAAGGATAAATTTGATGGTATATTTTCAAAAGAAATACCTAGATTAGAAACACTGCTTGATAAAGAAACTAAAATGTTTAGAAAATTATTTTCAGAATTAAAAAATATAAATAAAATTGCTATTATTATTATTAAATATAGCGCCAAATATAAATCTTCACTAAGATAGTTTAAGTTTTTTTTTTTAAAAAAAATTAAATTATAAATAAAAAATAAACTAAAATACGAAGATAATATTAAAATTGATAATATAATTTTACTCAAGTCACTCTCAAATAAACTGTCAAAATTATTAATAGGTAAAAAACCACCAGAGGAAATTATTGTCATCGATAAATTAAAAGAATCGAATGTTCTTAAATCGACCAATTTTAAAAATATAAAAATAACAAATGTAATAAATGAATAAATTATTATTATTTTTAAAGACTGCTTTAATGTTTCAGAGGAATTGAATGATATATAATTTGTTAACGATTTTTTTAAATTATCATCAAAAATGTCTATCAATAATAAAAGAGAAAATAAAAAATATAGTCCTCCGATCCATTGTGATGATGATCTCCAAATAATGAGGCTTTGATCTAATTGTTTA
>CACJEN010000010.1 GCA_902592445.1 uncultured Pelagibacteraceae bacterium | reverse complement strand
CATCACTATCAGTTTTTTTAATTTCTTGTTCAGTTTCGTCACTTAATACAATTAAATCATCGTTCTTATTAAATTCACTTAAGTAAAAATTTTCGTTTTTATTTTTATCAAAATTTTCATAATTTCTTGCTTGATCATCTTTAATTTTTAATTTTTCTTGGAATTCAATATGTCTTGATAGAGATAAATTAATCCATTTATCCATATATGATTTATAAATTGGAAAATTATCAATATTTTGTGGATTAAATTTTTTTTTATTTAATTCATGATGATCAGGAAGATGATTGATATTTTCTATGTATGTGATCCAAAATAATCTGTTTCCCTTCATATTTAGATGATCAGATCTAATTACTGATAGTGGTAAATTAATATTATGTTTTTTTTCTAATATACTCCACATACTTTTTAAAACTTCATATTTTTCGTGTTTTTTACTAAATTCACTTAAATTCATTTCTTGAACAAATAAACCTCCAAATCCTTTTTGATCATCCAAATAGAGATTAAACCTATTTTTGTCATTAAGTAATGCATTATCATCTCTAAAATAATATCCATCAAACCAATCTCTGTGTTGACCAACGTGAGAATTTATAATTCCATCTAAATAAAATACTGCTGATTTAAATTGGTTATCATCAGTTTTCTCAACATACATTTTAACTTTATAGATTGCTGTTGCCTGATTTTCAGTTCTTTTTAAATAAATTAAATTTTCCTTATTAGGTATATCTATTTCTATTCCTCTAACTTTAATTTGATCTTTTGCAATTGTGGGATTAATAAGAAGAAATAAAGTAATTACAATTTTTAAAATAATTTTCATAATTATTAAAGACAACGAGTTTATGTATTAATATTATATATTTATTTTACCACCATAGAAATAAATTTAATAACTAGAATGAATATACAAATTATAAAGTGTTATTTTTAGTTGAATTTTAATAATATACTTATAAAACCTTGCGAACGGAGAGATGGCTGAGCGGTTGAAAGCACCGGTCTTGAAAACCGGCAAAGGGGCAACTCTTTCCTGGGTTCGAATCCCAGTCTCTCCGCCATTAATATTTTTCTTTAAATTCTCTCAATTTTATTATGACTTTGGATAAATTTTTGTTTTCTTTTGACTCAGAAATTTTGATTAACTCTTCATCACCAAGATTAATTAATTTATTCAAATCTTCTAATTCTTCTAAATTTAAATTTTCAACAATTTCATTTACGAACTTATAAACAAATAGGTCCATTTCTTTAGTGCCTCTATACTGAGCTCTATATTTTATTTTATTAATAAGATTTTGCCTGTTTGAATCCATATAATATAGATTTATATATACTTTATGCAGGATTATGAATATTTTTTATCAAAAATTAGTAGCATTAAAGGAATAGGTAAAAAAACTACACAATTATTTTTAAAAAAGAAAATATTAAATATTTTTGATCTATTATGGCACGCACCTATTTCAAAAATAGAAACTTCAAAAACAGTAAACATTGATCAATTACAAATAGGCAAAACTCAATCAATACAACTAATCCCGAAAAAGTATAATTTTCCTAGAATTAGAAATTTGCCTAATAGGGTTAACTGTTTATCTTCTGAAAAGAAAATAGATTGTATTTTCTTTAATAGTTTTGAAGGCTACATAAAAAAAATACTTCCTCTGGATCAAGAAATAATTATTTATGGAAAAGTAGGTTTTTATAAGGGTAAATATCAAATAACTAATCCAAAATTAGTATCAGAGACAGAGGATGGAAATATAAAAGATATAAATACTTATAGTCTGACGGAAGGACTCACAGCTTCAAAATATAATAAAACTATTGAAATCATATTAAAAAATATGCCTGTACTTAAAGAATGGCATAACGCTGAAATTTTAAACTATTTCAATAATGTAAGTTGGGATCAATCAATTAGAAAGATTCATAGTGAGGAAATTGAAAATCTTCAGAATTCAGATTACCTAAGAAGATTAATTTTTGATGAAATTATCTCGAACTTTTTAATATCATCTGAAATAAGAAAAAAAATTAAGAAGATCAAAAAAAAAGAGAAGATTTTTGATCCAAATATTTGTCAGAAATATTTAAAAAAATTCAAATTTATACTTACAAATGATCAAATAAAGGCAATGAAAGAAATAAATAATGACCTCAAATCAAAACAAAGAATGTTTAGGTTACTTCAAGGTGATGTAGGATCAGGAAAAACAATAATTGCATTAATTGCTGCCTTGAATGTTATAAAATCAGGTTTTCAAGTAGCTTTGATGGTTCCTACTGAAATACTAGCTAAACAACACTATAATTTTGCATCAGATTTATTTGGAAAAGATATATCAATAGAACTATTAACAGGAAAAACGGAATATAAACAAAAAAAAAGTACATTAGAAAATATAAAACAAAATAAAATAAAATTGATTATTGGCACACATGCCCTTTTTCAAAAAAAGGTAGATTATAAAAATCTTGGTTTAATTATTATAGATGAACAACATAAATTTGGTGTAAGACAAAGAAAAGAATTATCTGAAAAAGGTGGTAATAATTGTGATGTACTTGTGATGTCTGCAACCCCAATACCTCGTACTATGATAATGACAATCTATGGAGATATGGATGTTACTTTAATCAAAGAAAAACCAAAAAATAGAAAAGCAATAACCACTTATAGTAAATTAGAAACAAAAGTAGATGAAATTATAAAATTTTGTAAAAAAGAAATTTCCTCTGGTAATCAGATATTTTGGGTTTGCCCACTTATTGAAAAATCACAGAAACTTGATCATCAGTCTGCTGTTGAAAAGAGTAAATTTTTAGAAAAATATTTTAAAAACAAAATTGGCCTAATTCATGGATCAATGGAAAAAGATGAAAAAAATAAAGTTCTTGATGATTTTTTAAATAAAAAAATTGATGTGTTGGTGTCAACAACTGTTATTGAAGTAGGAATTGATTTCCCAAATGCAAATGTAATCATCATTGAAAATGCAAATAAATATGGGTTATCACAATTGCATCAACTTAGAGGCAGAGTCGGAAGAGGTGACAAACAAAGTACATGTATTTTAATGTTTAAGTCAAATTTAACTGAAAATGCAAAAAAAAGAATAAATATTTTAAAAAGCTCAAATGATGGTTTTGAAATTTCAGAACAAGATATGGTTTTAAGAGGTTATGGAGATGTATTAGGATTTAAACAAAGTGGTTTAAAAAAATTTAAATTGGCAGATCCTATTTTACATAAAGATCTTTTTACACTAGCTGAAAAAGAGGTTAAAAAAATTGAGCTAAAAGATAAACAGATTGGTGAGTATTATAAATTACTTAAACTTTATGACCGTGCTTCAATCTTAAATGATATTATTTAGTTTGAGGGTTTGAAGTACCTGCAGATACAATAAACTTAGATGCCTCCTCAAAACTCATATCTAAATATAGAACCTCTTCTTTTGGAAACATTAGTAAAAATCCACTGGTTGGATTTGGTGTTGTTGGTACGAATACATTTACAAGTTTTTTGTTTGTTTTTTTTGAGATTTCTCCTTCATTGTCTTTAGTTGCAAATCCAACAGCCCAGCTTCCTTTTCTAGGGTACTCAATTAAAACTACACTTTTTCTGTCCCCCTTTTTAGGAGCCAATGATTCAGTCATCTGTCCTATTGCTGAATAAATAGTTCGAAGAATAGGAATTCTTTTAAACAAATCATTTACAAACTGTAAAATTTTTTTTCCTATAAAGGATAAAGATAAGCTGCCGACAAGTGTTATGAAAATTATTGCAAGAAATATTTCAAGCCCAGGTATTGCAAATGGTAAATATGTATTTGGGTTTAGCTCATACGGTATCAATCTTGAAGAAATTGAAATAAAAAACTTTGTTAGATAAAGAGTTATTCCAATTGGAATTAATACAACTATACCTGTAATAAAATAATTCCTTAATTTAGCAAATATAGATATACTTTTTCTTTTTAATTTTGCCATAATCTAATTATAACTTGAGTAAATTACAAATGAAACTGCAAGTACAAAAAGGAAAATTAAAATTTTATTATTTAAAATCATATAATTATTTATTAATTACATGTAATATAATAGTTAGCAAAAGTGAATAGAAGAAATTTCATATATTTAATGGGCTGTGGATGTGCTTCTTTTAGCCTTCATTCGTGCTCTAGTGTTCCTATAACTGAACGAAAGCAGCTTAGACTTATACCTGAGGCAAAACTCAATGCTCAAGCTGAAAAATTATATGAAAAAGTTAAGGAGAAAGAGAAACTAAGTAAAGATACAGTTACTTTAAATAAAATTATAGAAATAGGTGCAAAAATTGAAAATTCAATTACAGAATATTTTGCAAGAAGTAATCAATCAGATCCAACATCAAATTTCAGGTGGGAATATATTTTAATTGAAAATAAAAAAGTAAAAAATGCATGGTGTATGCCAGGTGGAAAAATTGCAGTTTATACTGGTATGCTTGATATAACAAAAAATGATGACGGTTTAGCTGCTGTAATGGGCCATGAAATAGCTCATGCTGTAGCAAAACATTCTGTTGAAAGAGCAAGCAGAGGAACACTGTTGAATGTCGGTACTAGAATTTTAGATGTGGCAACTAAAGGTGCTGTGTCTAATGTAAATAGAACAACGGGAATGAATACAGTTGGTTTGTTATCTCAAATTGGAATTATGAATCCTTTTAATAGAAAGCAAGAAAGTGAAGCTGATTACTTAGGTTTAATATTCGCGTCATTATCTGGCTATGACATAAGAGAGACAGTAAAAATTTGGGAGAGAATGCGAGATGCTAATAAAGGTAAGGAACCACCGGAATTCATGAGTACACATCCTTCTTCAACAAACAGAATAAACAACATCACCTCTTGGATAAATGAGGTAACTTTAGAATATCCACCAATTTCTTAAAATTGGTGAGCCGTGATGGACTCGAACCATCGACCCATTCCTTAAAAGGGAATTGCTCTACCAACTGAGCTAACGGCCCAACGGGGGTCCTTATATTGATTTTTATCCATTTATCAATGGATAATTTTTACAGAATGTTAATATACTTATCGTGAAATTCTTCAAAAGTTCCATTTTTAATATTTTTTCTTATCTCACTCATCAACTCCTGATAAAAGTTAATATTATTTAAAGTTAACAGCATAGACGCTAACATTTCATTTGTATTGAATAAGTGATTCAAATAATTTTTTGAGTATTTATTTAAGTCAAATTTAGAAACATTTAAATCTAGAGGCGAATTATCGTTTTGGTATTTTGCATTTCTTATTTGTACTCTCCCATTCCATGTGAATGCCAAACCAGTTCTGCCAGATCGTGTTGGTAATACACAATCAAACATATCAATACCTCTTTTAACTGCGCCAATAATGTCTGAGGGAGTACCAACGCCCATAAGATATCTAGGTTTATCTTTTGGTAAATAACCTTTTACTCCATCCAATACATCAAACATTTCTTTCTGAGTTTCTCCAACCGCCAAACCACCCATCGCATAACCATCAAAATCAATATCTATAAGTTGCTCTAGTGAGTTTAATCTTAAGTCATTAAACAAACCACCTTGAACTATTCCAAATAAACCTTTGTGAGGATTGTTGCCAAATGCATTTTTTGATCTTTTTGCCCAATACATTGATAAATCCATTGATTTTTTAATTTTTTCAAAATCATCAGTTTTTTTTGGACATTCATCCATTACCATTACTATGTCTGAGTTAAGACCCTTTTGAACTCTAATACTTTCCTCAGGACTTAAAATAAACTTTGTACCATCAATATGAGATTGAAAAATAGCACCCTTCTCTCTGTCAATTTTATTAAATTTTGATAATGACATTACTTGAAATCCACCAGAGTCAGTTAATATAGGGAGGTTGCAATTCATAAATTCATGCAAACCTCCAACGCTTGAAATTCTATCAACACCTGGTCTTAACATCAGGTGATAGGTGTTTCCTAGAATTATTTCACTTCCAGTTTGAACTACATCTTTTATGAATGCACCTTTTACAGTTGCCTGTGTACCAACAGGCATAAAAGCAGGTGTATTAATATTACCCCTATGGGTTTCAATAACTCCTACTCGTGAATGGTTTTCAGTATGATTAACATTAAAATTAAATTTTTTTAATGTCATTCATTTTTATTCAGACTTAAAACTAATTATTTTATCTGGTTCAGAAACTGATCCATTAGGACCATCACCTTTTTTAATTTTATCTACAAACTCCATACCTTCAATAACTTTACCAAAGACTGTATAATTTCTATCTAAATAAGACGCTGACTCAAAACAAATAAAAAATTGACTATT
The DNA here is from genome assembly GCA_902592445.1 of uncultured Pelagibacteraceae bacterium. Lineage (GTDB taxonomy): Bacteria > Pseudomonadota > Alphaproteobacteria > Pelagibacterales > Pelagibacteraceae > Pelagibacter. The sequence continues at coordinate 9,584 of CACJEN010000010.1, read as the reverse complement.
AGCGCTGTTTGGATCAGAAGATCTTGCCATAGATACAGTGCCACGTTCATGGGGCAAATCGTTAAATTCTTGCTTTAAATCAGGTAAGTCAGATCCACCCATTCCTGCTCTTTGCAGATTAAAATCAGATGATGAAGAATTTCCAAATTTTACATCTCCTGTTTGAGCCATGAAGCCATCAATAACTCTATGAAATACTACATTATCGTATTTACCGCTGTTCGCTAACTCAGTAATTCTTTTTACATGATTAGGGGCAACGTCTGGAAACATTTCTATTTTAACATCTCCATCTTTTAATTTTAAAATCATTATATTCTCCTTTGCATTTAGTTTTGAAGTTAAAGTTAATAAAATAAAAAATAATATATTTATATATTTAAGCATATCTCTCCTTTAAAGATTTGATTGTACTCTTAGTTGTAAATTTTTTTAAATCTCCATTATGTTGAGCAATTTCTTTTACAAATCTTGAAGAAATAATTTGGTTTTCAACATCAGACATTAAAAATATTGTTTCTATTTTATTGTAAAGTTTTCTATTCATTCCAGCTAATTGAAACTCATATTCAAAATCTGAAACAGCTCTGAGACCTCTTAGAATAATATTTGATTTATATTTTTTGCATAAATCTGTTGTTAATGAATTAAATGTAATAATATCGATATTTTTTTTGGTGAATTTAAGATCAGAGAACAAAGCTTTCTTAACGATATCTACTCTCTCATCGATTGGAAATAAAAAATTTTTTTGGTTTCCATCTGAAATTGCTACAACCACTTTGTCTACAAATTTTAAAGCTTTTTTAATTACATCTATATGACCAAAGGTTATAGGATCAAAAGTACCAGGATATATTGCAATATTTTTCATTAAATTAAATTATCATCTAATTTAATAGCCGAAACTACTTTTTCATCTCCAGAAAGTTTAATAATTCTAACTCCTTGAGTGTTTCTTCCTGCTACTCTTATCTCTTTAACAGTAGTTCTGATAACTCTACCTTTGTCAGTTGATATTAATATTTGATCACCCTCAAAAACTGGGAAAGATGATGATACATTTCCATTTCTTGATGAGTTGACAATACCAATTATACCCTTTCCACCTCTATTAGTTACTCGAAAATCATAATGGGAAGTTCTTTTTCCATAACCATTCTCTGTAATTGAGAGTATAAATTTTTCTTTAGCCTTTACCTCAGATGATCCATCTTTTGAAGATTTTTTTGGAATTTTTTGATCATGATCAATTATAGATAATGATACGATTGCATCTTTTTCAGATAAATTTATACCTTTAATGCCTTTAGATGATCTACCTTTAAATACTCTTAATTTTTTAGACTCAAATCTGATGCATTTTCCAAACTTTGTACTTAGAATGATGTCTTGATCATCTTTACAAATTTTTACACCAATAATTTTGTCATCACTATCTAATTTCATAGCAATTTTACCTGATTGATTAATAGAACTAAAATCCTCTAAATTATTTTTTCTAATTTTTCCTTTGGCTGTAGCAAAAATAATATGCATTCCTTTTGTATCAACATTTTCATCTGGAAAAGGCATAATGGAGCTAATAGATTGATGATTTTTAAGTGGTAGAATGTTGAATAAAGATTTACCTTTTGATGATGCAGATCCTTCAGGTATCTTCCAAGCTTTAATTTTGTATGCCAATCCCTCGGTAGAGAAAAAAAGAACAGAAGTATGTGTATTGACTGACAAGGTTTGAACTACTGAGTCTTCATCTCTAGTTTTAATACCTGTTTTTCCTTTTCCACCTCTTTTTTGTTGTTTTACATTACTTAATGCACCACGTTTAATATATCCTTGTAACGTAATTGTTATGATTACAGCCTCTTTTTGAATAGTTTCTTCAATATCATAATTTAATATAGCATCAATTATTTGTGTTCTTCTTGGTTCAGAAAATTTATCTTTGATTTGTTGTAAGTCAGCACTAATAACTTTTAGTAACTCTGCTTTAGAATTAATAATTTTTTTATATTGAGTTATTAATTCAGCTAATTTTTTTATTTCTACTTCAATTTCGTTTATTCCTAAAGCAGTAAGTTTCTGTAATCTTAACTCAAGAATAGATACAACTTGCTCATTAGATAAACTATAAGTTCCTTTATAATTTTTATTATCAACTAATTTAATCAATTTTGCTGACTTGTTTATCTTCCACTTTGTTTTTAATAGAGAATTCTTAGCTTCTTCAGGATTTTTGGATTGTCTTATTATTTTTATTACTTTATCTATATTTTCAACACTGACCGATAATCCGATTAAAATATGAACACGATCTTCTGCTTTTTTTAGATCATATTTAGTTTTTTTTATTACTACATCTTCTCTAAATTTTAAAAAATTTTCTAAAAAATCTTTTAAATTACAAGTCTTTGGTTTGTTATCTACAATTGCTAAAGTATTGAAACCAAATGAACTTTCAATGGATGTATATTTATATAATTGTCTTTTAATTGTTTCAGGTTCAACACTTGATCTTAAATCAATTGCAACTCTAATTCCTTCTCTATTAGACTCATCTCTTATATCTCTAATTCCTTCAATTTTTTTTTCTCTTACTAATTCAGCTATTCTCTCATTTAAAACAGATTTGTTTACTTGATAAGGTATGGAGGTTATTACTAATCTTTCTCTACCCCCTTTAACTTGCTCAATCTTAATATCGCCTCTGATTTTAAAAGAACCTCTACCAGATTTATAGCCTTGTTTAATAATATCTTTACCAATAATAATACCACCAGTTGGAAAATCTGGACCAGGGACGTGTTTCATCAATTCACTTAATTTTATGTCCTTATTTTTGATTAAAGCTAAAGTAGCATCTACAACTTCACCTAAATTATGAGGAGGTATACTTGTTGCCATACCAACAGCAATTCCTCCTGCTCCATTAACTAATAAATTTGGATACTGTGCGGGAAGGACATCTGGTTCTTGTTCTGTTTCATCATAATTACTTTTGAATGAAACTGTATCTTTTTCTATATCGTCTAATAAAAATTGAGCTATTTTTGCTAATCTTGTTTCTGTATATCTCATAGCAGCTGGTGGATCACCATCAATTGAACCAAAATTTCCTTGACCATCAATTAATGGAAGGCTCATTGAAAAATCTTGAACCATTCTAACTAAAGCGTCATATACGGCTTGATCACCATGTGGATGATATTTACCAATTACATCTCCGACTATTCTTGCAGATTTTCTAAATTGTTTTGACCAATCAAAACCTCCCTTATGCATTGCATACAAAATTCTTCTATGAACTGGTTTTAAACCATCTCTTACATCAGGTAGAGCTCTACTTATTATTACGCTCATTGCGTAAGACAAGTATGACGAACTCATTTCATCATACATCGAAATTGGTTTGATATTTAAATCTTTAGGTGCCTCGTTTTTTTGCATAAAAACTAGAATGGAATATCATCGTCCATATCATTTTGAACAATGCTATTGTCATCAAAATTTTGTTTATTATCTTGAGAAGGAATTGAATTTTGATTTCCACCACCTAACATTGTCAAAGAAGAGTTATAACCTTGTATTAAAATTTCTGTCGAATACTTGTCTTGGCCAGACTGTTCATCTTTCCATTTTCGTGTTGAAAGTTGTCCTTCAACGTATACTTGTGCGCCTTTTTTAAGATATTGCTGAACGACATTAACTAGTCCCTCGTTAAATACAACCACTCTATGCCATTCTGTTTTCTCTTTTTTTTCTCCTGTGTTTTTGTCTTTCCACGATTGGCTAGTTGCTAGGCTTAATCTTGCAACACTTTTGCCATTTACCATTTGTTTTACTTCTGGATCTGCGCCTAATCGACCAATTAAAAGTACTTTATTTAAACTACCTGCCATAATATTTTATATCTGATATGTTTATTTATATCACTTATTAAGTTGAATATTAATTTTATTAATCTAAAGCAACAAAAATTATGCTTAAAAAGATAGTTATTAAGGGTGCAAAAGAGCACAATTTAAAGAACATCTCGCTAGAGATTCCAAAAGATAAATTTGTTGTTATTACTGGTCTGTCTGGTTCTGGAAAATCATCTCTAGCATTCGATACCATATATGCCGAAGGTCAAAGAAGGTATGTAGAAAGTTTATCTGCATATGCAAGACAGTTTTTAGATAAAATGAAAAAACCAAATGTCGACTTGATAGAAGGATTAAGTCCAGCAATTTCAATTGAACAAAAAAATACATCAAAAAATCCGAGATCAACCGTTGCTACTGTAACTGAGATTTATGATTATATGAGAGTGCTTTATGCAAGAGCTGGCGTGCCCTATTCACCATTTACTGGTAAACCAATTACGTCTCAAACTATAAGCCAAATTGTTGATAAAATTAAAGAACTGCCAAAAAAATCTACAATCTTCTTATATGCTCCAGTCGTTAGAGGTCGTAAGGGTGAGTATAAAAAAGATATTTTAGGTTATAAAAAAAGAGGTTTTAGAAAAATTAAAATAGACGACCAGCTTTATGAAATTGATAACGTTCCAGAATTAAATAAAAAAGTTAAACATGATATATCAATATTAGTTGATAGAATTGTTATTAATTCATCACTTGGTAATCGATTAGCTGAAAGTGTAGAAACTGCAGTTAATTTAGCAAATGGTTTATTGTTCGTTGAATTTGAAAACGAAACATTACCAAAAAAATACCGAAAAGTAGAAAAACTAATTTTTTCTACAAAATTCGCTTGTCCAGAAAGTGGATTTACCATTGAAGAAATTGAGCCTAGACTTTTTTCATTTAATAGTCCCTACGGTGCTTGTGAAGAGTGTGAAGGTATTGGAGTAAAACTTAATGTAGATCCAAAACTAGTGGTTCCTAATGAAAAAAAAAGTATTGCAGATGGAGCAATTGAACCTTGGTCAAAATCTTCATCTATGTATTACGCGCAAACTTTAGCATCTTTAGCAAAACATTATGGATTTTCACTTGATGAAAAATGGTCAAAACTTTCAAAAAAAATAAAAGATGTAATCCTTTTTGGATCTGATGATGAGGAGATAAAATTTACTTATGATGATGGTTATGAAAAATATTCTCACAAGAAAACTTTTGAAGGTGTTGTTAATAATTTAGAGAGAAGATACTTAGAGACTGATAGTGATTGGAAAAGAGAGGAAATAGCTCAATATCAATCTGATACAAAATGTGAAAGATGCAACGGGCAGAGGCTAAAAGATGAGGCTTTATGTGTCAAAATTAACGAACTTAACATTAGCGAAGTAACAGAAAAATCAATTTACGATGCAAAAGATTGGTTTAGATCTTTAAATAACAATCTAGATAAAAGACAATTAAAAATTGCACAACACATATTAAAAGAAATAAATGAAAGGTTAGATTTTTTATTAAACGTTGGTCTTGATTATTTAACACTTTCAAGAGAGTCTGGAACTCTATCAGGTGGTGAAGCTCAAAGAATTAGACTAGCATCTCAAATTGGTTCAGGACTTACAGGAGTTTTGTATGTTTTAGATGAACCATCAATTGGATTGCACCAAAAAGACAATGTTAAATTAATTGATGCTTTAAAAAGATTAAGAGATCTTGGTAACACTGTGATTGTTGTTGAACACGATACTGAAACAATGGAAAACGCAGACCATATAATTGATCTTGGGCCAGAAGCTGGAAATAAAGGTGGTCAAGTAGTTGCACAAGGTTGTTATGAACAAATTTTAAAAAATAACGATAGTATTACTGGAAGATATTTATCAAATAAAAGCTTTATACCAATTCCAAAAAATAGAAGACTTGCAAAAAATGGAAGATTTTTAGAAATCAATGGTGCAAGTGGTAATAACTTAAATAATGTTAATCTTAAAATTCCATTAGGTAGTTTTACTTGTGTTACAGGAGTATCGGGAAGTGGTAAGTCAACTTTAGTTCTTCAAACTCTTTATAATGCTTTAAACCTTACATTAAACAATAATAAGTCTAGAAAGATACCTCAACCTTTTAGAGGTTTTAAAGGTATTGAGTTAATTGATAAAGTTATTGATATTGATCAATCTCCAATTGGACGAACACCAAGGTCAAATCCTGCAACATATACTGGTGCATTTGGGCCAATAAGAGATTGGTTCACAAATTTACCAGAGTCTAAAAGTCGTGGTTACAAACCAGGTCGTTTCTCTTTTAACGTTAAAGGTGGTAGGTGCGAGGCTTGTGAAGGTGATGGAGTAATCACATATGAGATGCATTTTTTACCTGACGTATATATTACTTGTGATGATTGTAAGGGAACAAGATATAATAGAGAAACTTTAGAAATTAAATTTAAAGATAAGAGTATTGCTGATGTTTTGAATATGACAGTTGATGAAGGTTGTGAATACTTTGAGAATATATCAAATATTAAAACGAAACTTCTAACACTTAAGAAAGTTGGACTTGGCTACATAAAAATTGGACAACAAGCAACTACTCTATCAGGCGGTGAAGCACAAAGAATTAAATTAGCCAAAGAACTATCAAAGAGATCTACTGGTAGAACGATGTATATTTTGGATGAACCTACAACTGGTTTACATCAACATGATATTAAGAAACTATTAGAAATTCTACATACTTTTGTTGCTACGGGAAATAGTGTAGTTGTAATTGAACATAATCTAGATGTAATTAAAACTGCTGATTATATTATTGATATGGGTCCAGAGGGAGGTGTTAAGGGTGGAAATATTATTGCTGAGGGGAAACCCGAAGATGTGGCAAAAGTTGACAGTAGTTACACAGGAAAATTTCTAAAACCTCTTTTAAACACAAAATTTAAAAAAACTGCTTAATATTATAAAAAAAACATTGTATAGTTAACTTTTATGACTTCGATTCTACAATCATTATCAAAAACAGTTCATTTATCTTTAGGAATATCTGTAATCCTTTTTTTAGGTTTGTACTTTGCAAATGGAGGATTTGATATTGATGTTTTATTCTGGAGCTGGGTATTCAGATATATTCATGTGATTGTAGCAACTATGTGGATTGGATTACTGTGGTATTTCAATTTCGTTCAAATACCTAATATGCCAAAAATACCAGATGAACAAAAACCTGCTATTGGAAAAGTAATAGCTCCATCTGCCCTATTCTGGTTTAGATGGGCAGCTTTAGTTACAGTAGTTTCAGGTTTAATTCTTGCATATTTAAATGGATATGTTCATCAAGCAATGACTTTAGGTATTGGTTCTGGTGGTGGTAAAAATACTGCAATAGGTATTGGTATGTGGTTAGGATTAATAATGGCATTTAATGTTTGGTTTGTTATTTGGCCTAATCAAAAAAGAGCCTTAGGGATAGTTGAATGTGAACCTGAGCTAAAAGCAAAGTCTGCAAAAACTGCAATGTTATTTTCTAGAACAAATACTCTTCTTTCATTGCCAATGCTACTTTCAATGGTAGCTGCTCAAAATTTATATTAATCTTTATCTTCTTTTACTATTGTTCGTTGCGATACTTTTAGGACAACTAAAATAGGGTTTGCAATATAAATTGAAGAATAAGTTCCAAATATAACGCCCAAGATCATTGCCAAAGAAAATCCTTTTAGAATTTCACCTCCAAAGATAAAAATTGATAAAAGTGCTAAAAGAGTAGTGGCAGATGTAATAATTGTTCTTGAAAGTGTTTGGTTTATTGAAATATTTGTTAATTCAAAAATTTTAATATCAGAAAATTTTCTTAGATTTTCTCTAACTCTATCAAATATTACAACCGTATCATTCATTGAGTATCCAACTATGGTAAGTACTGCAGCTACAATTGATAAATTTATTTCTAATGAAAAAAGGGAGAAAACTCCAAGTGTAATTATTACATCATGAAAAAGTGCAACTATTGCTCCCAAACTAAATTGCCACTCAAATCTTATCCAAATATATAAAAGCATAGCTGCTAAAGATAAAGCAATCGCTATAATGCCTGATTGTAAAAGTTCAGCACTTACCTTTGGACCAACATTTTCAACTCTTCTAAAATCTACCGTTCCAATTGAGCCAGAAAGTTTAGTTTTAATATTATCTATAAATTTTGGATCGTTTGAATTTTGTTTTTCAAATTTAATAATAAAATCAGTGTCATTTCCAAAGTTTTTAACAGACACATCTCCAAGATTTAATTGATTAAAACTGTCTCTAATTTTTTTAATATTTGCAGAATTTAAATCAGTTCTTAATTCAATTAATGTACCTCCTTTAAAATCAACACCATAATTTAACCCTTTAAATGCCAATAGGATTAGCGATGTAATAATAAGAACAATTGAGAGAATATTGAATGATTTGTAAAACTTATTAAAGGATATTTCTCTCATTAAATTAAACTCTCCTTTTCCTTATTTTTGATCACATAAAATGCAGTAAAAAGTCTTGCTATGAAGTATACAGAGAATAGTGTAGTCAGAATTCCAACGCCTAATGTTATTGAAAATCCTTTGATTGGGCCAGATCCCATAAAAAATAATATTACAGCTGCTATTAATGTAGTAATATTTGCATCTAAAATTGTAGTTCTTGATTTTGTATAACCAGAATCGAAAGCAATTATTGGATTTCGCTCAGATTTAATTTCTTCTTTTATTCTCTCAAAAATTAAAACATTTGCATCAACTGCCATTCCAACAGTTAAGATTATTCCTGCTATACCTGGTAATGTTAGAGTAGCTTCAAATAACGTTAATACACCAACTAGTAAAAACAAATTTGAAATTAATGCTAAATTTGCAATGACACCAAAAACTCTGTATTTATAAATCATAAATAGCACGACTAATATAAAACCAATTATTAATGACATTATCCCAGCATCAATTGAATCTTGCCCAAGATCAGGTCCTACTGTTCTCTCCTCAATAATGTTAAGAGGTGCGGGTAAAGCTCCAGATCTTAATAATAAAGCTAAATCTGTTGCTGATTGAAATGTAAAATTTCCTGATATTTGGCCTGATCCACCAATTATAGGCTCTCTTACTGATGGAGCGCTAATAATTTTACCATCAAGTATAATTGCTAGTCTTTTTCCAACTCCTGTACTAGTAGCTTTTCCAAATTTTTTTGCACCTACTCTATCCAAAGTAAAAGATACAACTGTTTCATTGGTTTGTGAGTTCATAGATGGTTTTGCATCTACTAAGTTGTCACCACTTAAGATAATACGCTTACTAACAATTGCGTTCTCAGAGCCATCTTCAAATTCTAATTTTTCAGTTCCAAAAGACTCCTCAGTATTTTGAGTAATAAATTGAAAAGTCAAATTAGCAGTTTTTCCTAATAAAGATTTTATTCTGCCAGGATCATCTAAACCTGGCAATTCCACTAAAATTCTATCATTACCTCTTTTTAAAATATTTGGTTCATTGGTTCCAACCTCATCAACTCTTCTTCTTACAATTTCAATTGCTTGATCTAAAGAAGCATTCTTTAATAGAACAATTCCGTATTTAGAAAGTGTTAATTTAAAAGAGTCTTGATTTTTTACAAAATCAAATTCATGTGACTTATACTGTTGATAGTA
>CACJEN010000009.1 GCA_902592445.1 uncultured Pelagibacteraceae bacterium | reverse complement strand
AAACTTAGAATTGAGGATATAGATATTATTGAGTTAAATGAGGCTTTTGCTTCTCAGTCACTTGCTTGTATTAAAGATTTAAAAATCAATAAAAAAAAAGTGAATTTAGATGGAGGAGCTATTGCCTTGGGACATCCTTTAGGAGCAACTGGAGCAAGAATTACTGGTAAAGCTGCACAATTATTAAAAAGAGAGAATAAAAAATTTGCTCTATCTACACAATGTATTGGTTTAGGAATGGGAATTGCAACTATAATTGAGTCAATTTAATTTTTATCTATTAATTCCTCTTAATCTCTCAGATCTTCGTCTTAAAAGTTCAGCGCTAACAAGAATTAAAGTTGATAGAATAATTAAACAAGTTGCAACAGCCAAAATCGTTGGACTTAATTGTTCTCTAAGTCCAGTCCACATCTGAATTGGAATGGTCGTGTTTTCTAAACCTGCAAGGAACAACACAACCACCACTTCATCAAATGATGTTACAAATGCAAATAACCCACCTGAGATTACACCTGGTAGAATAAGTGGAAGTGTAATTTTCATAAAAGTATTTACAGGATTACTTCCAAGACTCGAGGCTGCTCTTGTAACGCTGTGATCAAAACCTGTAAGAGTTGCAGTAACTGTTATAACTACAAATGGTGTTCCCAAAATAATATGTGCGAGTACAATTCCAGTGTGTGTTGCGGCTAAACCAGCTTTTGCCATAAAGAAAAATATTGCAACACCAGAAATAATTAATGGAACGATCATCGGTGAAATTAAAGTTGCCATGATAATTCCTTTATAAGGCATGTATCTACTGCTTAAACCTAATGCAGCTAGAGTTCCTAATATGATTGATCCTATCGTTGCAAAAATTGCAATGATGAAACTATTTTTTGCAGCTAAACCCCAGGGATTTTTAGTTCCATAGATCATGTCTTTATACCATCTTAATGAAAAAGCATCTGGGTCTAGATTTTTCATACCCTCAGAGAAAACTAAAAATTCTTCTGCATTAAAAGATAATGGAAAAATTACAAATAATGGTGCTATTAAAAATATAAAAACACACGCACAAATAAATAAATAGGAATAATGCCAAACTCTGTAACGTGTTTCTGTATATTTTGGTAAAGCCATATTTATCCTAATTTAATGTTATCAACTCCAACTAATTTATTATAAACCCAGTAAACTACTAAAACACCTGTCAGCAACATTAGTCCCATTGCAGATGCAAAACTCCAATCTAATGTTGTCTTCATGTGATAGGCAATTTGGTTACTAATCAGTGTTCCAGAGGCTCCTCCAACTAATGCAGGGGTTATGTAATAACCAATTGCAAGAATAAATACTAATAAGCAACCAGCTCCAATACCTGGAATAGTTAATGGAAAGTATATTTTCCAAAAAGCAATAAACGGAGTTCCACCTAAAGATTTACCAGCTCTCATCAAGCTTGGTGAAATTGTTTTCATAACGCTATAAAGAGGAAGCACCATAAATGGCAATAAAATCTGGGTCATTGCAACGTAGGTACCTACTTTATTATACATCATCTCCGGCCTGTTATCGTCCGCAACAAGTCCTATCATTACAAAGAAATCATTAACTATCCCCTGCTGTTGCAATAAAATCATCCAACTTGCAGTTCTTACTAGCAATGAAGTCCAGAACGGCAACAACACACAAATCATCAAAAGGTTGCTGTACTTCATGGGAAGTGTTGCAAGCAGATGTGCAATTGGATAGCCCATTAAAAAACTGAATAAAGTAACAAAGAAAGCAATTTCTAAAGTCCTTAACCATAAAATTCGATGAATTCTTCTGTCCTCCTCAACCTGCATGATATTTCCATCAGGACCATAATACATATCCATTCCTTTCAGATATTTTGCAGTTGTGTAAGGAGGTGCAGTTCTTTTTATCGCCTGCCAATATTCAACATCTCTCCATCTTTTGTGAACTTTCATTATTTGTTCTTTAATACTTTGCCCCTCGTCAATTTTATTTCTTTGAACTTGTCTAAATAGTTTTTTAATAATCGAATTAAATCCATTTTTTTCTTTATTTAATCTTTGGGCTAACTTTCCATGTTCTTTGTTTTGAACTAATATTTTAAAGTCTGAGTAAAATCCTGCAAAAACTTCCTCTGGGGGCATTTCTTTACCATCCCATTTTTCCATAGCAGTAAATGTTTTGGGTAACATGTTTGTTACCATTTTATCGTCTATGCTTCTCATAAACATATCGCCAATAGGAAGGATATAAGTAATAATTAAAAAAAGTAATAATGGTACGACTAGTAAAAAAGCTTTTATTTTGTTTTTTCTTTCAGCTTTCTTCAAACTTACTGAAAGAGGTATACCATCAGTCGTTAAAATTTGTTGTGTTTCGCTGCTCATAAAAAAAGGGCGGCTATTAAACCGCCCTTAAATATATATCTTATTTTTCTTTAAATTAAATTTTTAATTTAAAGTTGCTTTCATTGCTTCCCATTTTTCACCAATCTCAGTGCCGTTATCAGCCCAATAGAATGGGTCAACTAGGAAGTAATTTTTAGTGTTAGAAGGAGCTGTTGGCATTTGAGGCATCATTTCTGTTTTGCCATCTTTGTACCAAGGCTCACCAGCTTTAATTATTTCAAGCGATGATTTTCTCCAAGGAGCATATGCAATATACTTAGCACTTCCAGCTAACATTTCAGTGTTAGTCATCATTGCTAAAGCTTTCTTAGCATTCGCTTCATCTGGACCACCTTTAACAAGTGCAAAATATTCATAGTCAAGACCTTGACCATCCCATACTTGTTTGATCGGTGCACCTTCACCTATTTCAGCATTAAAGAATCTTCCGTTCCAGCCAGTTGCCATTACTACTTCACCTGAAACCAATAATTCTGGTGGTTGAGCACCAGCAGACCAAAATACACATCCTCCGTTTGGATCTGTGCAAAGTTTTTTGATCTTATTCATTGCTCTTTCAACTCCACCATCTTGCTCAAGTCTTTTGTAGATTAGCTCTCCACCTTTACCCATTTTTACACCATCAGCAGCTAAAGCAATCTCTAAATTTGTTAAAGCGCTTGTGTAAATAGCTCTTTTGCCTGGGAATTTTTTTGTATTAAAGAAATCTTTAATAGTCTTTGGAGTACCTTTAACATTCTCAGTGTTATAAGCATAGTTCCACGAATATAAAATATTTCCTACAGCACATTTACTAGGCATGCCTGTGAAGAAATCTTCACTTGCAGGTGTTCCATCTGGAGCAGCTGGGAAATCTTTGTCAAAATCGAATTCAACAAATAAACCTTCGTCACATCCGTTAATAGTATCGAATGCAAATAAGTCTATAATATCCCAAGTAATTGCTCCTGCTTCTTTTTGAGCTTTAATTTCAGATAATCCACCTGAGTAGTCTACCCAGTTAATCTCAATGCCCAATTTTTTAGCAGTAGGATCACCATACCCTAACTTTTGAGACTCAGTATAAGCTCCACCCCATGATGCAACTGTTACTGCATAAGAAGATGTAGTTACTGAGAGAACAAAAGAAAGCGCAAGTAATAATTTACTTAGTTTTTTCATTTTTCCTCCGTTTAAACGTTAATATAAATTAATTTATATAACCAAAAGTACAACAAATAGGGCTGTTGAAGTCAACAGCTCATTTTTACAATATATATAAAGTGAAAGTTATTTTGGATCTAATGCTCTAGCGTCTTGGCTATTCCAGCCAATATTAATTTTATTGCCAAGTTTAATATCTAAATTTTTTGAACTGTTAGGAACTTTTAAAATAAATTCAGAATTACCTAATAAATTTAATCTTACTCGTGTGTGGTCTCCATGATAAATTACTTCTTCAATTGTTCCGGCATGATTATTATCCATTTTATTTTCAGGATTTATTAAAGCTCTCTCTGGTCTTATTGAAACTGTTGTTCTATCTCCTTTTGATTTTACTGAAATTGGATTTGCAAGTATTTCTCCATGGCTTAATTTTACTTTACATGATCCATTTGATAGATCGATAACTTCTCCACCAAATGTATTATTTTCTCCTATAAATTCTGCAACAAAAGAATTTACTGGTTCTTCATATAATTTATCTGGTGATGATAATTGCTGAACTTTTCCATCATTAAAAACTGCAATTCGATTTGACATTGTTAAAGCTTCACTTTGATCATGTGTAACATATACAACTGTTACACCTATACTTTCGTGGATATGCTTAATTTCATATTGCATACTTTCTCTTAAATTTTTATCTAATGCACCTAATGGTTCATCCATCAAAACAACAGCTGGATCAAAAACTAGTGCTCTTGCAACAGCAACTCTTTGTTGCTGACCTCCTGAGAGCTGTGCAGGCATTCTATTTTCAAATCCAGATAGCGAAACCATTGATAAAGCTTTATCGACCTTTTTATCTATATCGTCTTTTGAAATTTTTCTAACCTTTAGTGGAAATGCTAAATTTTCATAAACTGTCATATGTGGAAACAATGCATAATTTTGAAATACCATTCCAATACCTCTTTTATGTGGAGGAATATTAGAAATTGGATTAGCGTCTAAATAAATTTCACCATTAGTTGGAGTTTCAAATCCTGCTAACATCATAAGACATGTTGTTTTACCTGAACCAGAAGGTCCAAGCATTGTTATAAATTCTCCTTCAGCAATATCTAAATTAAGATCTTTAACGACTAAAACTTTACCATCGTAGCTTTTATCTACTTTGTCGAACTTAACGAATTCTTGATTTTTAGACATGAGCAGGATTTAAAACACTTGTAAGTATGATTTTCAATAGCTAATTAGCTCTTTATATGTAGATCTTTTGGAAAATTGCAGAATAATTCAGAACCATTCTCCGTAACTCTTATAGACTCTGATGCTTCAACTCCCCAATCTCCAAACTGCATTACAGCAATCATGTGAAAACAAACATTAGGTTCAAGAACTGTCATATCACCTTTATATATATTTAATGTATGTTCTCCCCAATCAGGTGGATAACCAATTCCAATTGAGTAACCAGTTCTAGATTTTTTCTCTATTCCATATTTATCTAATACTTTCCAAAATTCTTGTGCAACATCATCTGCAGTGTTTCCTGGTTTGATAACACTAATACCTGCATTCAACGCCTCTATTGTTTTATTCATTGTATCAATTTTTAATTGATTGGGTTTTCCAAGTAATACAGTTCTAGCCATTGGAGAGTGGTACCTTTTATAAACGCCAGATAATTCAACGATTGTTGCTTCCCCTTCTACAAATTTATCTTGAGTTGCAGTCAAATGTGAAGCTGAAGTTCCTTTTCCAGTTGGAAGTAAAGTTGCAATACTTGAATATTCACCGCCAAACTCCTCTGTTCCGTAAAATAAAGTTTTTTGTATTTCACCAACAGCATCGCATTGCCTTACTCCTGGTTTTATAACTTCCATTGCTGTTTTCATACCTAGTTCTGATATTTTAGCAGCTGATTTCATAAAATTAATTTCAGTATCAGATTTTACTAACCTTGCCCAATTTACTAATCTATCGCTGTCTTTAATTTTAGCGTTGGGTAATCCTTGTTTTAATTTTTCATAACAGAACGCAGTGAAATAATGGGCATCCATTTCAACTCCAATTGAAAGATTATCCCAATTTTTCTCTTTAATTATTTCTACTAAATAATCGTAAGGATGTTTTGGCCATTTATGAATATAATTTTCATCATAAACTAATACACTTTCATTTTTTAAATATGTCTTTATGTAAGCTCCTCCAGCATCCTGGGCTCTAACAAAACACAGAGGCTCTTCTGCATCTATATGTACTATTGCACATTGAGCATAGTAAAAAGACCAAGCATCATAACCTGTTAAATAATTCATATTATTGGTATCATGAGAAATTAAAAGATCGATACCTTTTTCTTGCATCATCTTTTTAACTTTATCTAATCTTTGTTTGTATTCTTCTTTTGAAAAAAGCATCTAATTAGTTTGGAATAATTTTCCAAACCCCTCTACTGAATTATTTTTTTCGATTTGAACTAAGGTGTCCCAAATCAAAGCCTGGTTGCTTGATAACACAGTAGTTTGTAAATTTTTTTCTAATTTATCTATTATTGGTAAAACAGGTAAAGCGGTGCAAGACACAAATAATGCATCTGCTCCATTAAGATCTAATTTAGATAACACATCATAGAGATAATTTTGATCAACTTTGCCTATGTCGTAATCTGCTTCAATATCAAAATAAGAGTTTGAGGTAATTTCAAATCCTTCAGATTTAAAATATTCCACAACTTCATTGTTAAGTTTTTTGCTATAAGGTGTAAAAATACAAAGTTTTTTAACATTTAATTTTTTTAATGCTTTAATAGCTGCAGTACTAGGTGTTGTAACCTCAGCCATTGGTTTTGCAGCCTTTACCTTTTGCTTTATAGAATTGTACCCTGCTGCAATAGTGCCAGAAGTGCACCCATAAACTACACAATCGATATCTTGTTCAGGTAAAATATCCTTTGTAACCTCGGTTACTTTATTAGACATTTTAATTAGATTTTCTTTTGTAAGTGGATTGTAACATTCAATACGATTAACAAAGAAATCAATTTCTCGATCTTTAATTACATTTATGAAATCTCTCTCAATCATAAAATCACTTGCAAGTGCAATTAGACCAACTCTTGGGTTTGATTTGGTAATGTACTTTGGTTCTATTTTTGTTGAATTCATATTTTAAAAGGTGAATATACCATAAGTTCTTTAATTATCATTAATATTAAAAAACTCTATGAATTTAAAAGATACTCTAGTTGCATCTCTAGTACCAATTTTTTTAGGCTTTGGTTTTGTAATTGCTAAACCAGCATTTGAATCTTTTCCCCCAATATTATTAATGGGAATAAGATTTATATTTGCAGCTTCGATTTTAATTTGGTGGTTTCCAATACCAAAAGGATATTTAAAAAAAATATTTATAGCTTCTTTTATCGCTAATACTTTGCAATACAGTATCACTTATACTGGTCTTAATTATATTGATGCATCTGCTGCTGTGCTGTTGGTTCAAACAGAAGTCCCATTTGGTGTTATTTTTGCTTATTTTATGCTCAAAGAAAAACCAACTGTTAGAGCAATAGTTGGAATTGGAATTGCGTTTATTGGGGTTTACATTTTAACAGGATCTCCAAATCTAGATGGAAAATATTTTGGTATAGGATTAACAATTTTAGGTTCAGCAATATGGGCATTGGGTCAAGTTATTGTCAAACCGTTAAGTAAAGAAATTAATCCAATAGCATTAGTTGCCTGGCTTGCATTATTTTCTGGCCCGACTTTAATTTTTTTATCAACAATAATTGAGGGGAATACTATCGATCATTTAACAACAGCTAAATTTAATCATTGGATGATTGCATTTTATATTGGTTTTATCATGCAACCAGTAACTTATGGTTGCTTCTATTACGTATTAAAAAATAATCCGTTGTACAAAGTTCTTCCAATTGTAACTATGGGTATTCCACCAACTGGTTTGCTTGCAGCAATTTTTCTGCTTGGTGAAAAGCCAACAACAGAACTATTTATAGGCGGAACTGTAATAATTTTTGGAGTAATAATGATTTTATATAAAAAGAAAGGTGAGGTTTAATTATGAAGGTAGGTTTTATAGGTTTAGGAAATGTTGGGGGGAAACTTGCTGGAAGTTTGTTAAGAAATAAATTTGATTTAACAGTTAGAGATTTGGATGAAAATTTAACGAAACCTTTTGTTGAACAAGGAGCTAAAATTGCAAATACCGCTAAAGAACTAGCAGAAAAAGTTGATTTAATTATAACTTGTTTGCCATCACCAGAAATATGCTCAGAAGTTATGGAAGGAAGTGATGGGATTTTAAATGGATTGTCTGAAAATAAAGTTTGGCTAGAAATGAGCACCACTGATGAGGCTGAAGTAAAAAGATTAGGACAAAAAGTAATTGAGAAAAAGGCTATTCCTTTAGATGGTCCTGTGAGTGGTGGATGTCATAGGGCAGCAACTGGAAATATTGCTATATTTGTTGGGGGAGAAAGAGAAGCTTTTAATAAAATATTACCTGCCTTAACTGTAATGGGTAGAAAAATTTTACATACCGGTGAACTTGGCAGTGCATCTGTTTTAAAAGTAATTACAAATTATTTGGCATCTGTCCATTTGGTTGCGTTAGGTGAGGCATGGACTGTTGCTAAAAAATCAAATTTAGATTTAACAAAAGCATATAAAGGTATAGCTGTTTCATCTGGCAATTCTTTTGTTCATGAAACTGAAAGCCAGGTAATTTTAAATGGCTCCTATAATATAAATTTTACAATGGATCTTGTTTTAAAGGATACAGGTTTATTTGATGAGTTAGCAAAAAAACTAAATGCTACTTTAGAAATTTCTCCAAAGATAGTTGATATATTTAAAGATGGGCAAAAAAAATATGGTTCTAGAGCTTGGTCATCTATGATTGTGAAGAGAATGGAAGATATAAATCAAATAAACTTTAGAGCGGAGGGATTTCCAGAAGAATTGGTAGATAATGAGCCTGAGAAAAGAGGTCATGAAATATAAATTCTTTATGTACAATTTATGCATTTAATTCATAGAGGAATAGTCAGTAAAAAATATCACGAAAATCTTCTTAAATCTTTTGAGCAATCTTTTAAAAAGGGTTATGGCATTGAAACAGATATTCATGCAACAAAAGATAATGAATTCATTTGTTTTCATGATTTTACTTTAACAAGGATATTTAAAAGAAAAGAAAGTGTAAAAAACTTAAGCTATTTAAAGATAAAAAATATTAGTGAAAAACAAAAAAAACCAGTTCCTCTTCTAAAGGAACTCTTAAAAAACTCTAAAAATAGATACTTTTTATTTATTGAGATAAAACCAACTTTTTCAATTAAGCAGTTAAAGAAACTATTAAATGAAACAAAAAAATACAAAAAATGTGTATTTATTTCATTCAAACATAAAAATATTTTTAATATTTTAAAATTAAATAAAAAAACTAAAGTAGGTTTGTCATTTTCTCCACCAACCAGCGTTCGATCAATAATTCAAAAATCAAGAAATAAAAAAATTGATTGTTTAATTTTAGATAAATTCTATTTGAAAAATAAAAAAATAAATGAGATTAAATTAAATAAATATTTCTATACTGTGAAGAAGCGTTCAGAATTTAAAAAGTACTCTAAAGAAAATAATCTTATATTTGAAAATATTTAATTTTGTTTAAGATAATTTAATCGTCCAATAATTTCATCTCTATCCATATAATAACCTTGAAGATGTCTATGTCCTGAATTTGGATCAAATTCAGTTCTTCCATGAAGCAATCTTCTATTATTAAATGAAAAAATATCACCTGGTTCTAACCTAAAATTAATTTGGAATTTAGGATCATGCAATAAGTTGCCAAATCTGTGATGTGCTTTGTAAACAGAATCCATTTGGTCTGGATGACAATCCAAAGCGTCTAACGTTGCAATGCTATATCTGATATCATTATAATCTCCATCTTTAGTAAGAGATATTGCAGTTCCATGAACACTTCTAATTGCTTCTTGAGTATAATCTTTATCTCTAAATTTTAGAGGTGTATTAACTAAGATATCAAATACATCTTTTTCGTTATTTCTTAAATAATCTGCAACTGCAAAAGCATCTACAGCAGATGAGTCTCCACCTTTTGCAGAATTAACCAAACAATGTAAAAATTGGTAACCTGGTGGATTTTCAAACCAAGGTAAATCCATATGATTTCTTAGAGCGTGCGCTGTGTAAGCTGAATTATTAGGTTTTGGAATATTGATAACCTCAAATGGAGTTTTAAAAAAAGTTTCTCTAGTATGACTAATTCTATTTAAAACCTTCAAACCTGAATTTTTTTCTACAGGTGCATTTTTAACTATTGCAATTCCAGTATAATGTAAAAGTTCTAACCATTTTATTAATCCAGCTTCTGAATTAATAATTTCATCATGTTCTATTTGAATTGTTTCTAAATTTTTTTCTAATGAGCTATCCCAAAGTTTGTAAGGTGAGATATATTTTTTTTTGTTTTTGATTGTATAACAATTTTCTCTAAGCCATTTTGGGTCATAGTAACTAGTATGATCGCCCTCGCTCCATTCAATTTCAAGTTTTCCATCTGAGCTTACATTATATTTTTTTGGATTAATATTTTGTGATACTTCAAGAATGTTGAACATTCTATGTCTTGAATCTTTATCGTGTGCAGTAGGACAGTTATCTCTTAACCATAAATAATTAAATTTACTTTCCTCACCATCACTCCAAACTACTTTCAAATAAGTTGAGTTTTTTTCTAATTTAGAAATTGACTGCATAGACCAATATTTAACTAAACTTATAATGTTTTCAATTCAATTAATAGTTGTAATTTAATTTTTGAATTTTTTTACAAAATTTTGGAAAAAAATTAATTAATAATGCTGAATAAAAGTCTATCTTAAATACGAAGAAACTTTACAAAGGAGATCTCCAACTGTTAGAAATGTCGAAAAATTATGTCAAAAATAGAAATTAATAACGTTTATAAAATATTTGGTCCAAAACCTAATCAAGTCTTGGAAATGGTTAAAGGTGGATCAGGTAAAGATGAAATTCTAGAAAAAACAGGACATACAGTTGGCTTAGATAATGTTTCATTAAAAATTGAGGAAGGTGAAACCTTTGTTTGCATGGGATTATCGGGTTCAGGAAAATCAACTCTTATAAGACATTTAAATAGACTAATCGATCCTACCGATGGTGAAATATTAGTTGAGGGCACAAATGTTATGAGCCTTAATAAAGAAAAATTAATTGAATTTAGAAGACACAAAATGAGTATGGTGTTTCAAAGATTTGGTTTGTTCCCACATAAAACTGTTTTGCAAAACGTTGGCTATGGACTTGAAATGCAAGGCATTGATCCTGAAAAAAGAAATTCTGTTGCAATGGAAAAAATAGAAGCTGTAGGCTTGAGTGGATTTGAAAACCAATATCCAAATCAATTATCAGGTGGTATGCAACAACGAGTTGGTTTAGCAAGAGCTTTAGCAACTGATACTGACATCATGTTAATGGATGAAGCATTTTCTGCATTAGATCCATTAATTCGAAGTGATATGCAAAAACAATTATTAGATCTTCAAGCTCAATTGAAAAAAACAATAGTTTTTATTACTCACGATTTAGATGAGTCATTGAGATTAGGAGATCATATTGGTATTTTAAATGCTGGAAAACTTGTTCAAGTAGGAACCCCTGTTGAAATTGTGATGAACCCAGCTGATGATTATGTTGAAGCATTTGTTAAAGATGTAAATAGAGCAAAAGTTCTTAAAGCAAAAATAATTATGAAAAGCGCCAATGAAGTTAATGGAATTGATAAAAATAATCTTATTAAAGTCGGTGAAGATCAATTTATTGAGGAGTTTTTACCTCAAGTAGTTTGTACCAATGCAAATTGTGAAGTAGTAGATAAACAAGGAAATATTAAAGGATATATAACAAATAAAGAATTGCAAAAATCTTTAACTAGATCATAATATCCTTATATGTCTAAAAATTTAAAAGACATTATTGATTTAAATAAGTACCCTATCCACGATTTAAATTCTCCAAAAATTAAAAGTATTATAGAAAAATGTAAAAGTGATTTAGAGCAAGATAGTTGCTCTACTCTACCTGACTTTATTTTACCTAACTCATTAAAAATAATGAATAATGAATTAGAGCAACAGTTAAATGAAGTTTATATGTCTAAAGAAAGTATCAATGCTTATCTTTATGCAAAAGATGATCCATCTTTACCAAAAGATCATCCAAAAAGAACTTTTATGAATAGATATAACGGATATTTAAACTCTGACTGTTTTTCAGAAAATTCTGAGATGAAATTTTTATATGAAACCAAAGAATTATTAAATTTTGTATCTGCTTGTTTAGGTGTTTCACCTATTTATAGATGGGCAGATCCTTTAGCATGTCATGCTTACAACGTGATGAAACCTGAAGGTATTTTGCCTTGGCATTTTGATAGTTGTGAATTTACTTTAAGTTTAATGATACAAAAACCTGAGAAAGGTGGCATATTTGAATACTGTCCAAATATAAGAGAACCTGGAAATGAAAATTTTGAAGAAGTTAAAAAAGTATTAAATGGAGATCGCACAAGAGTGAAACAGCTTAAGCTTGAACCGGGTGATTTACAAATTTTTAAAGGCAGATTTACATTACATAGAGTTACAAAAATTGAGGGAAATTCATCGAGATATATGTGTATCCCTGCTTATGTTTTGGACCCCCACAGAGTAAATACACCTGAACATTCAAAAGCAATTTATGGAAAAGCACTACCAATCCATTATGAGAGAAATACAGCAAGATCAGATGGTCTTGCAGATTAATGTCTCAAATAAACAGCCTATCAGATATTACAAACAATGGTTTATGCATTGGTTGTGGAATATGTCAAAGCCTTGTTGGAACAGATAAAATTTCTATCTCAATGTCTGAAAAAGGAAGGCTAGAGCCAAAGGCAATTAAACCCTTATCTAATTTGGAATTTGAAAAAATAAAAAAAACATGTCCAGGAGTTATTGTTGAAGGGTTGCCACAAACAGAAGTAAATAATAATTCAAAGCATGATTTAATCTGGGGGTATTATAATTCTTTATTTTATGCTTGGTCTACTGATAAAGATATCCGGTTTCAAAGCTCCACTGGAGGTTTATTGAATGGTTTATCTTTATATTTATTAGAGACAAATAAGGTTGATTTTGTACTTCACACCGCAGGAGATCCTGATAACCCAATGAGAAGTCTTCCTAAGTTTAGTTATACCAAAAAAGATTTATTAAATTGTGAAAGTCGATCGAGATATGGGCCTGCTTCACCTTTAAGTAAATTTAATGAAGCTTTAGATACAAATAAGAAATTTGTATTTGTTGGAAAGCCATGTGATATCTCTGCTATAAGACAACTCTCTAAAATAGATGAAAGAGTAAATAAACAATGTCTGTATTTGTTAACACTCGTGTGTGGTGGATCAACCGAATTTACTAAATCTCAAGATTTTATAAACAGCTTTAACGTTAAAGAAGAGGAATTAGATATATTTAGATATAGAGGATATGGAAATCCTGGACTTATGTATATTAAAACAAAAGATGGTCGAGAGCATGATAAAGAATATAATTCCTTTTGGGGTGATGAAAGCAATTGGAGAGTTCATTTTAGATGTAAAATTTGCCCTGACGCAATAGGAGAATGTTCTGATTTAGCAGCTCTTGATACATGGCGAGGTGGATCGCCAGCTGGAGAAGATGAGGGTTTTAATGCTGTAATTGCTAGAACAGAAAAAGGGATAAATTTATTAAATGATGCAATTAAAGCTGGCTATATTGAAAAAGGTGATGATTTAAATATTGATGATATTAATGATTTTCAGCCACACCAACTAAATAAAAAAAAAGCTGTTTATGCAAGACATCTTGGATTAAAAAAAAATAACCTACCAACTCCCCAAACTCAAAGATTAAGAATAAAAGAAATATATGATAATAATGATAAAAAATTTAATAATATAGAAGAGGAAGGTATAACCAGCAGAGTTGAAAAAATTTAAATGTCATCCTTAAAAAATAAAAAAATAATTATTTCAGCAGGTGCTTCAGGTATAGGTTGGGCAACTACAAAAGTATGTTTAGAAAAAGGAGCAACGGTATTTATTTGTGACATTGATAAAAAATATTTATCTAAAGCAAAAAAACATAAACAAAATAATAAAAAGCTTTTTATCTATAAATGTGATGCATCAAATGAAACTGATGTAAAAGAGCTATTTAATAAAATTAATAAAAAAACAAAAAAAATTGATTGCTTAATAAATAATGTTGGTATTGCAGGACCAACTGGAACAATAGAAAAATTAAAATCAAAAGATTGGGAAAATACTTTAAAAGTAAATGTGATAAGTCATTTTCATTTCTCTAAACTTTCAATTCCAATGCTTAAAAAAAATAAAGGTGGATCAATAATTAATCTATCCTCTACTGCTGGGATTTTTGGTTTTCCGCTAAGATCACCGTATGCAGCAAGTAAATGGGCTGTAGTTGGAATGACAAAAACACTGGCAATGGAATTAGGAAAATTTAACATAAGAGTGAATGTAATATGCCCTGGAACAATTAAAGGTGACAGGATGAAAAGAGTAATTAAAGATAAGGCAAAATTTCTTAAAGTTTCGAAAAAGTTAATTGAAAAAGAATTTATTTCAATGACCTCAATGAATACTTGGGTTTATGAGGAGGATATCGGAAAAATATGCAGTTTTTTAATTTCAGATGATTCTTTACGAATATCAGGCCAGATTATAAGTATTGATGGCGATACCTTAAGAATGCACTAGAAATATCAAATGGAGCTCAAAAAATTAATTAAATTTTTTGACACTTGATCCGGTGCCTCAATCAAAAAAGAGTGTTTAACCTTGGGGACAATTACTAATTTTGAGTTTTCAATTTCATTAAACATTTTATTGTTATGATAAGGAGAGCAGCCTCCATCATTTTCTCCAGTCATTAATAAGCAAGGTTTTTTAATATTCTTTAACCAAGTTATCATTTCTGTTTCAGCATAAATTTTAAAAACATTTATAAAAACCTCTTTGTCCGTATTTATAACCTGTTCCAACCTTTTTTTTACCAAATCTGGGTTTTCTGAAATAAATTTTTCAGTAAACCAGCGTGATGTTAAATTTTTAAGTGTTTCTCTAACTCCTTTAATTTCAAGATCAGAAATAATTTTCCAAACTTTTTTACTATCTTCATCAGATCTACCTGCCACTGTTGAAAGTAAACCAACTGATAAAACTCTATCTGGATATTTTATTGCATAGGCAGGAGATATCATTCCTCCTAGAGAGTGACCGAAAAAGTGAGCTGTTTCTATTTTAGTTTTTTCTCTAATCCTTTCCAAATCTAAAACAAGATCATCAAGATTAAAATCTTTATTTGTTACAGGTGATTTGCCATGGCCTCTTAAATCGTATGTAATAACTGTAAATTTTTCTACGAGTTTTGGTTTTATAAATCTCCATGCATCTTCTGCAGCACCAACTCCATGAGTTAAAAAAATTGCCGGACCTGAACCCTCAATTGAATAATTGCAATCTAGTGCTCCTGATTTCATTAAAACTATGCAACTTTGATGTTCGACTTTTTAAAATACGGTATAATATTTTCGCCTATTCTTTGCATTGATTGTTCTAAATCATTTTGTGATTGTCCAAAACTTGAACTAAGTATAACCTCATCTACACCAGACTCGGCATAGAGGCTTAGTTTATCTATCATTTCATTTAATGTACAAATCAATAAATTATCTTTAAGTTCTTCTATAGATTGCTTTCTTGGTAAAGGTTCAACGCTACCCGATTTAACTTTTCCAGGTCCGGTGAACATATTGTCAAATCTTTTATAGTATTCGTGTGCCATTTTAATTTTCTCTTTTGCATCATTATCGTCTTTAGCTAAATAAGCCATTCTTTGCATAGATAATTTTAATAACTTTCCTTTTTCTCCCAATATTTCGCATCCTTCTTTAAATGCATTTACTCTACTTAGTAATAGTTCCTTATTTCCTGACAAGACAGTTGACTGAACATGAAAGCCTCTAGATGCAGCATCTTTAATACTTTCTAAATTCATTGCTGCAACCATCATTTGAACTGGATTGCTTATTGGTCTTGGCATAATTGTTATTGATTCAAAATTATAAAATTTTCCCTGATACGATACCTCTTTGTCTTTTAATAATAATTGCAAGACCTCCAATGATTCTACAAATTTTTCTTTAGATGTTTCAATAGGTGTTCCAAGTCTTTCCATTTCCCATGGAAAAGCTCCTCTTCCTACGCCAAGTATTAATCTTCCATCTGTTAAAATATCTGCCGTAGTTACTTCACCAGCATAAGTTCTCATGTCATGAATCGGTAGCACCACAATCCCAGTTGTAATATTTATTTTTTTAGTAATTGAGGCGATTTTTACTGCCATCTGTAATGGAGACGGCATCATTAAAAGATTGATTAAGTGATGTTCAGGAATTGACACAGTTGCATAACCACACTTTTCTGCAAGAACACTCTCCTTTAACATATTTTCAAAGTGAACCTTTGAACCAATATTAACGTTAGGCATATAACTTGTTAAAAAATGGTTAAATTCCATAATTTTATTTTATCATTTTAAATTTTAATATCATCATCTTTAATTTGTAAAAATGGGAAATGAGACTCTTTGAAATGTATATTCTCTGCTTTTTTCAAAAAACTTATATCATCTAGCAAACCGGCATAAAGATAATATTTTTTAAATTTCTCTACATAAGTTAAAATTGGTGCTGCACATTTTTCACAAAAATGTTTTTTTATCTTATGTCCACTTCCTCCAGAATGTTCGTAAATTTTTAATTTAGATTTATCAACATCTATTGCGCCATCTCTAAGCAAAATAATTGTCATTATGCCACCTAATTTTTTTCTACAATCAATACAGTGACAATTAAAAACTAATGGGATTTCATCTAGTTTGACTGTGAATTTAATTTCTCCACAAATGCATCCACCAGTTCTATTAATCATTTTTTTTTCCACTTATCTTAATTTTTTTTCGTATTTTTTTCTCATCATTTGTAGCTCAACTAAATATTCGTCTCTAATATTTGAAATCATTGAAACAGATTTTCCCTTTGATTGATTTTTTGTTCCACTAATTATTCTTGAAGATAAATTTTTAGTAAGTTTAGGAGCTTTTAGTTTGGTCCATGGAAGTTTAAGAGCTGGACCAAATTGTTCGAGCATATGTTTCATTCCAGCCTTTCCTCCTGCTAAGTGAAAAGTTAAAAAGGTACCCATTAAAGACCATCTTAATCCTGGTCCATCTTCAATAGCTCTATCTAAATCTTCAGTTGTAGCATATCCTTCATTAATTATATGAAGCCCCTCTCTCCACAAAGCTTCCTGCAATCTGTCAGATAGATATCCTGGTAATTCTTTTTTTACCATTATCGGGTTCATTGAAATTGATTTATAAAATTTTTTAGCTTGATTGAGATATTTAGTGCTCGTTTTTTTTCCAGGCACAATTTCAACCGCTGGCAAAAGATAAACAGGATTAAAAGGATGTCCTATAAGTGATCTTTGAGGATTTTTACATTTTGAATAAATTCTAGTAGGCAAAAGCCCGGATGAACTTGAAGATATAATCGCATTTGGTTTTGCATAATTTCCAATTGTGCTCATTAATTTTGTTTTAAGAGCATAATTTTCTGTTGCACATTCTTGAATAAATTCAGCATCCTTTAAAGTTTTCTCTAAGGACGTAAAATAATAAAAATTTTTTAAATTGAGTTTATTTTTTTTAAATAGTTTTTTTACAAATGGCCAAGTTCTCTTAATTTCTTTAATTAAACTATTTTTAAGTTTTGGATCCTTATCAAATGCATAAACAATTTTATTATGTGCAAGGCACCTAATGATCCAACCCGCTCCAATTACTCCAGTTCCTATAATTGCAACCTTTTTAATTGAAGGCATTACTTGTGTTTAACAAGTTTTAACTTTTCTCTTGTTTCAGCTGGCGTAATGATTGAGGCACCTAAATCTTCAACGATACGAACTGCTTTTTCAACCAACTGAGCATTTGTTGCTAATTTTCCTTTTGATAAATATAAATTATCTTCCAATCCAACTCTTGGATTTCCACCCATAACAACTGTTTGAGCTACATAAGGCATTTCATTTCTAGAGATTGCAAAACCAGACCAAACTGCCTCTTTAGGCATTGTGTCTTTCATTGCTTGCATTGCTAAAGGTGTAGCAGGTGCTCCCCAAGGAATTCCTAAACACATTTGAAACATTGGAGGATCACTTAATAATCCCTCTTTATATAATTGAGATCCAAACCACATGTTTCCCAAATCAAATGCTTCTATTTCTGGTTTTACTTTTATTTCTTGTAATTTTTTTGCAGCTTTTCTTAAATCATTTGGAGTGTTTACTGTTATTACAGATCCATCGCCAAAATTTAATGTTCCAGCATCAAGTGTGCAAATTTCTGGTAAAAATTGTTCTGCATTTGCAATTCGTTCCATAACGTTTGCCATATCTGTCATGGGTCCAAAGTCTAAAGGATTATCACCTTGTCCAATATCTAAATCACCACCCATTCCTGTTGTTAAATTTAAAATAACATCTGTTTCACTTGATCTAATTCTATCAACAACCTCTTTATATAATTCTAATCTTCGACTTGGGGTACCGTCATCTTCCCTTACATGAATATGTGCTATTGCAGCTCCAGCTTTTGCAGCTTCAATTGCTGATTTTGCAATTTGTTCTGGAGTTTTAGGTAAATCTGGATGTTTGCTAGCTGTATCACCAGAACCAGTCACAGCACAGGATACAAAAACTTTATTGTTCATAATTTATAATTCACTTATAGTTTAAAAAAGCAAAAATGGAAATAACTGAGTTACAAAAAGATTTAGCTGCAACATTTAGGTGGACAGCAAGACTAAATATGCATGAAGCGGTTGCAAATCACTTTAGTGCTTGTGTTCCTGGATCCTCAGATTTCTACGTAAATAAAGCTGGTATTCATTTCAGTCAAATTAAAGCCAGTGATTTAATTTTAATAACAAAAGAAAATATTGAGGAACTTAGAAATAAACCTGAAGTAGTAGATTCAACAGCATTAAATATACATGGAACTATTCATGAAAAAGCTCCACATGCTAAATGCATTTTTCATCTTCACTCAAAATATGCAACTGTTCTTTCAACATTAAAAGATCCAACGCTTAAACCAATAGATCAAAATACTATGTTTTTTTATAACAGAGTTGCTGTTTATGATGATTTTGGAGGATTGGGATTTGAGGAAGAGTCTATCAAAATGGCAAATGCTCTTGGAAATAAACAGCATATGATTTTAGCAAATCACGGCATCATAACAACTGGAGAGACAGTTGCTGAAGGTTTTAATTCTTTGTACTATTTTGAAAAAGCTGCAGAAACTTACATTACAGCTTTATCAACAAACAAAAATTTAAATATTGTCAGTCATGAGGTTGCTGAGAAAACTTGTGAGGAAGCTGCAAACTATCCTGTTGATACGGCAAAACAATTTTTATCTCAAATTAGATTAATCTTAGATAAAGAAGAGCCTGAATACGTAAATTAATATGAGTATATTTCTTAAAAGCCAAAAAATTATTAAAGATTGGATTGATTACAATGGCCATATGAATGTTGCCTATTATGTATTGATATTTGATGAAGCATCAGAGGGCATGCTTAATAAATTTAAAATGGGAGCAATTGATGCAAAGGCAAATAATAGAAGTACAATGGTCGTTGAGTCGAGAATTACATACAATAATGAGGTAAAAGAAAATGAAGAAGTTGATGTTTATTGTAATTTCTTCGATCATGACAAGAAAAGACTAGTTGTTAGATATGAAATGTATGAAAAAGAGACCAAAAAATTAGCCGCTACTTTAGAATCTATGTCACTTTATATAGACCTTGAAAAAAGAAAAGTTACAGAATTTGAGCAAGAAAAATTAGATATTATGGATAAATTTATTAATGAAAATAGGGAAAAATTTAATTCAGAAAATTTAGTTTTATCTGGTAAACTGAAAAAGTAGATATGGAAGTAAAATTATTATCAGGCGCATTAGGTGCAGAAGTTTCAGGGATTGATTTAACAGATAGTTCTGATGAAAACTTTAATAAAATTAATGAATTATTATTAGAGCACAAAGTAATATTTTTTAGAGATCAACCTTTAACCTCTGAACAACAAATTTTACTTGCAAAAAAATTTGGTCCTCTTGAGACACATGCTTATGTAAAAGGTTTAGAAAATTTTCCAGAAATAGTAAGAATTAAAAAAGCACCTGAAGAAAAACATCAGTGGGGAGAAACGTGGCATACAGATGTAAGTTACAATCCAAAGCCCACAAAAGTTATTATTTTAAAATCAGTGAAAATTCCACCAGTTGGTGGGGATACCATGTTCTCAAATATGGAAACTGCTTATGACACTTTATCAGATGAGATGAAAGAAAAAATCAAAGACAAAAAAGCTGTTCATAGTTCTCTTGGTGCAGAGGCGTTTGTAAAAAAATATAAAGAGATGGAAGGTAATGGAAATTTAGACGAATATTCAAATATCCATCCGATAGTTAGAGTTCACCCAGAAACAGGTAATAAAATACTTTATGTAAACTCGATGTACACAAAACAGATAATTGATATGGATAAAGAGGAAAGTGATAAAATTTTAAATGAATTATTCCTCCATCAAGAAAGATTAGATTTTACATGTAGGTTTAAATGGACTGAAAATGCTGTTGCAATTTGGGATAATAGAAGTACGCAACATCAAGGTCTAACCGATTTTTTTCCAAACAGAGGTCTTGGATTTGAAAGAGTAATGGATCGTATAGCTATTGAGGGTGATCATCCTCAATAATCTAGATGCAGATTATCGAAAAAATCATTTCAAATTTTTCTAATAATAATTCTTTATACATTGGGGAAAAACTTACAATGTCAGAGCACATGATCCAATCCGCAATGCTTGCTGAAAAATCTAAATGTAATGATGATTTAATATGTTCCTGTTTGCTGCATGACTACGGACATTTTTTAATAGATAACCCTGATGAGCTTGTAAAAAATAAATTAGATGGTGGGCATGAGTTAATTGGATATGAATATTTAAAAAAATTCTTTAAAAAACAAATAGTAGAGCCAATTAGATATCATGTTTTAGCTAAAAGATATCTTGCAAGAAACAAAACATATTTTGAAAAACTATCGAAAGCATCAAAAGTAAGCTTAGAACTTCAAGGTGGTATATTAAATGATAAAGATACCGAGAGTTTTAAAAGGAAATCTTATTTCAAATCATCAATTTTACTGAGAAAATTTGATGAAGCTGCAAAAAAAACATATGTCAAAATGAAAACTATTCATGATTATAAAAAATTGCTAATTTCAAAAATAATATGAATTTTGATTATTTAATAGTTGGAGCTGGTTCGGCTGGATGTGTGGTTGCAAACAGATTATCGGAAGATACAAATAATACTGTTGCAATTTTTGAAGCAGGTGGATCTAGTGATATTTGGAAAGTTAAGATGCCATTGGCACTATTGTATACAATGCATGATCCAAAATATAATTGGAAGTATTATTCAGAACCTGAGCCATACTTAAATAATAGACGTGTTTTTTGTCCAAGAGGAAAGATGATTGGTGGATGTTCGTCACATAATGGAATGGTTTTTGTTAGAGGTAATAGAGATGATTACACAAGATGGGAAAACTTTGGTTTAAATAATTGGTCTTACGATAAAGTACTACCGTATTTTAAAAAAATAGAGACTTGGTCTGGTGGAGAAAATCAATTTAGAGGCTCTTTAGGTCCTCTTCCAGTAAATCTATCTAAAAATTCAAATCCATTATTTAAAGCATTTATTGATGCAGCAGCTGAAGCAGGTCACAGAACAAATATAGATATGAATGGTGAAGAGCAAGAAGGATTTGGTATGTTTGATACTACAATGCACGAAGGCGAAAGAGCTGGTGTTGCAAAATATTATTTAAATCCTGTTAAAAATAGAAAAAATTTAAATATTTTAAAAAATTCTTTTGTTGAGAAAATATTATTTGAAGGAAAAAAGGCAGTCGGTCT
>CACJEN010000008.1 GCA_902592445.1 uncultured Pelagibacteraceae bacterium | reverse complement strand
ACAGCTGAGAATGTTATAGTAAAGTCATCGTCTTATAAAATAATCGGTATTTTAGAAGATGCCGGTTCTGATAATCTCTATATTGAAATCGATGGTATGACAATTGAGGCAAAGAACGGAAATTTTGTAATAGAGAGATTTAGCCCAATTGATGAAACAGTAAAACTAACAGCTATAGATCAATGGGGTAACAAGTCTGAACCAGTTTTTGTAAATGTTAAAGTGAATCAAGAGCAAAAAATAATTACAGAAAAACTTGAAAAATTAGACCCTACTAAAGTAGATGTAAAAATAGACGAAAATAAAGTAGCCTTAATATTTGGTATTGAAAAATACAATAAAACTCCAATAGCATCTTATGCAAATAAAGATGCTCAATTCTTTTATGAATATGCAAAAAAAGTTTTTGGGGTGCCTGAGAAAAATATAGAACTTTTAATAGACGAGAAGGCTAATTTGATAGAATCTTTAGGGACTGTTAACAAGTGGCTTCCAGCAAAAATAAAAAAAAATAAAACAGATCTAGTAATTTTCTTTGCTGGACATGGATTGGCCTCACCTGATGGTAAAGATTTATATTTGCTTTCTCAAGATAGTGATCCTGATTTATTAAGCAGAACTGCTTTATCAAGAAGTGAATTATTTAACACTATATTAAAATATAATCCTAAATCTGTAACAATGTTTTTTGACACTTGTTTTAGTGGAATATCGAGAGATGAGAAAACTCTTTTAGCATCTGCAAGACCAGTTAGAGTAGTTGCCAATGAAGATGAAAGTTCGTTGCCAAAAAACTTCTCAATTTTCTCAGCATCACAACTAGATCAAATTTCATCTGGTATAAAGGAGGCTAAGCATGGTATTTTTTCTTATTATTTAATGAAGGGTTTGGAAGGTTATGCAGATCTTAATAAAGATAACAAGATTACTAACGGTGAATTGTTAAGTTATATGGATGAAAAAATATCTGTTCAAGCTTCTACTTTAGGTCGAGAACAAAATCCTTCACTCACAGGTGACCCTGATAGAGTATTAGTCCGATTTAATTAAATATTAATTAATTTTTTTTATAACCATTTAAAATTATACTTCTTCAATATAAAATAAGTTAAGAATGAAGTTATTAAATATAATATTCCAAAAGGGGTAACAAATATAACTAAATGTATGACTACATATCTACAAATACCCCTTTACCAGACACTTAATTGGTCTAACCAATATTAGCTATAACCATCTGATTTGAGGCGAAACTATTTCTACCTATCTATTAGTTTTATTTTTAAGTTTCAAATATAGTTTGTAAAATTATGCTCCAGAAAATTCTGAAACATAAAGTTCTAATTCTTTAAAGGCTTTTGTATTTTCAATTTTTTTAAAGTCAGCTTTTAATACATCGCTCTCTTTCAATTGATTAATGTAGTTTTTGTATGCAAGACCTATTGGATACTTAAGGAGTATGAAAGTTCGATAATTTCCATTATCCAATGAAACCATTTTTGTCTCTACAACCTCATAACCTTTCACTGTTACTTCTTTGACAACAATTGTAGAAATTCTATTCATTTCAGTCTTTGATGTCACTTTCTCACCAATATTAGCTTGTCTAACAGTTTCTTTTGTTTTTGATGCTAGTCTTGTATTCATTTTTTTGCCCAACTCTCTAAGTCCAGCGTTAGTTGCGGCATCAATTGATAATTGTAAATCATCTGATATTGCAGTTCCTCTTACAAACATTACTTCCTCTGAGCCTGACGGTAGCATTATAAACCATTCGGGTATGGATTGTTGTATTTCTTTTTCCTCTTTTGCTTTAATGGCTTTTATTTCCTCAATCTGTTTTTTTAGAGCATCTACATATTGATCTTGATTAGTAACCTCAAATTCTAAAACTGGAGTTCCTCCAAGTTCAATAATTTCATTTTTAACTTTATTTATGAGTTCATTTCTATTTTCCTGAAATTCTTGTTCTGATTTTTTATTTTCTTTGTAAGCTCTAATTTCATCAAGTTGTTTTTTTAAAGCAATAATTTCTTCATCTTGATTAATATCTTGAGTGGAAGTAATTGGTTTTTCTCCTAGGGCTTCAATTTCTTTTATTAACTCTTTTTTGGCATCATCTATCCGTTCCTCTTTCTCTGCATCTGCTTTTAATTTATCTTTAGTTTTTTTTATTTCATCTAATTGCTTTCTTAATGCAATTATTTCTTCATTTTCATCAACTGGGTTGGTTTCTGTAATTGGTTTTTCTCCTAAAGCCTCAATTTCCTTTATTAATTCATTCTTAGCTTTTTTAATCTGTTTTTTTTCAAGTTCTAAGGCTGCAGCTGCTTCTTTGGATTTTTTCTCCTCAGCTTTTAGAGCTTTAATCTCTTCCAATTGTTTTCTTAAAGCTAAAATAACTTCATCGGCCTCTACTGGATCTTTCCCTTCAGTTAAAGGCCTTCCACCAAGTGCAATAATTTCTCTCTCGAGTTCTGCTTTAGCAGCTCTTATTTTGTCTTTTTTTTCTTTCTCCTTTTCCAAGTCTGAAAGTTGAGATCTTAATCTTTTTATATACTCATCATTTTTTTGAAATATGCTCTTTTTCTTTAAAGGCTTTACATTAAATTCTGAAATTTCTTCTTTTAAATTTTTGATTAGATCTTTATCTGACAAATGGTCATCTGAAAATGATAGGCTTGAAAAATTTATAAAAATTAAAACTAAAATTAAATTTTTAAGATTTTTTTTCATTATTTTATTATCGTGTATTGTTTATATTTCGACTTTACTATACTTTTTGATTTTAAAAACTGTTTTTTTAAGTCTTCAAATTTTGAATATTTATTTAACCAATTTATATTTTTTTTAGAACCTATGAAAAATAAGTACTCATCTATGCTTTTTTTTCTTACATTTTCAGGGAAATAAATCTCATATTTATTTTTTTTTGGTAATTTTAAAGTGTCAACTTGTATAAAATTTTTTTCACCACCTAAGGGAAATAATTTATAAACTTGGTAATTCTTATCTTCGTAAGGTAGAAATTGAAATATGGTTAGATACATGTTTTGGCTCACATCTATATCAATTACTAAATTGTCCCCATCTCGAAAATTATAATTGTTTAACTTTACATTAAAATCGAAATTTGGATCTTTTTCCTGCTCAATTGCTACAACCTTTGCTCTGATTTTTATTTTGCAAACAAAAATCAATTCACCACTATTAAGTTGTTCGGTATCAAGTTGTTTATCAATCTCTTCAATTTCAGTAATATCACCATTAAAACTGCTTAAGAAAAATTGATTTCTTTCACAATTACTTTTTCCATCAATCTCGGAACATTTTTCTATTTCCTCTGAGGAAATAACTTGTCCGGTTACTCGCTCTAGTGCTTTTAGTTTAGCTCTTTCTTTGGCCAATCTACAAGTTTCGTTTGGAGCAATATCGCCAGTATTTCTATACACTCCTTCCACTTCAACCATTTCTGCATTCGCAAATGAAAAAATAAACAAAAGCAAAATTAAGTAAACATTTTTCATTTTGATATTTGCACACCAACTAAAACTACAGACGGTAGCATTTTTTCATAAATTTCAACTTTATCAAAAGATGCTTTCTTAATTTCTGGGTTTTCTCCATGTTCAAAAACTTTTGTAATTAAATTACTTTTTATTGCATATCCCATATCAGTCGGCACATCTCCATCAGAAATTAAATATTTTAGCTTATCTAATTTTGCAAAAGTAACACCTACTAAATTTCCTTTTAAATTAAATATAGGTCCTCCACTATTTCCTGAATTTATAGCTGCAGTAGTCATAAAAATTCCAACTTCATCGTTAAAAACTTTACTGATTATTCCTTGAGTAATTGTTGGTTTATCGTAGGTCATACCAATTCCTGGATAACCAATACTAATTACATCATCTCCAGATTTTGGTATTTCAAAATTAGATGCTTTGATTGAAAATTGTTCTGGATAAGGTGTTTCTAATTCTAAAATTGCTAAATCATATTTCTCAGAAGTTTTTAAAACTTTTGCATTTGAAACTTTTCCTATTCCATTTCTTACTGCAACTTTATTTGCTTTTTCAATTACATGATTATTTGTAATTACGTACTTTCCATTTCCTACAATAAATCCACTCCCATTTCCATTGATTGCAAATTCAAATTCTTCATAATTAGGAATTATTTTTTTTTGATTATAATTTTTAATTTCCTCTTCTTCGTGTTTTTTTATATCTTCTTCTTCTTTTTTATTTAGTTTTTCATTCTCTATAATATTTTCTTCTTCATCTTTGTTGTCCTTTTCTTCATTGTCTTTGGAAAGTTTGGCTCTTTTTGATTTTTTATTAAAATAATCAGGTTCAATTGATTCAATCCACTTTTTAATCTCTTTGGATTTTTTTCTGTTTCTTATTTTTTGATAATATTTAAAAACTTTAAATTTATATTCTAAAGCTTTTTCTTTATTTTTATCTATCCAATACAAACTTCCAATCTGATCCATAACTTGGAAATTTGTTGGATTAAATCTTAGATATTCTTCCAGTATAGATATTGACTTAAAAGTTTTACCTATTGAAAGATAGTAATCAGATAATGTTAAATTAACCTGAGAATTATTTTTATTTGATTCGTATAATTCGTTTAAAATCTTATTAGACTCATCCACATCTCCTAGACGATACTTGGCTGTTGCCAGAATAAGCTTAGGTCTAATTCTATCTGGGTTAATAAAAATAGATTTTTCAGAATAATCAATTGCCCCTGACAGATTTCCTTGGGCAAGTTTTACCTCTGCCAAACCTATAAAAGTTAAAGATTCAATATTTTCATCAGTTGTCATGAAGGATTTTTCATAAAATTCCTCTGCCTTTGATGGTTGGTTTATTTTTAAATATATGTCTCCAAAAAGAAGGTTAATTTGTTCTTCTTCATTTTCGTTTTGAATTGAAATTTTTCCAAGTAATTTTACTGCTTTATCTAAATTATTTTTATTAATCTCAGATCTGACTTGAAATACTTTTTCTAAAAATTTTTTGGAAAAATTATTTGCATTTAAATTGGTTGTTACAATAAAAAAAATAAGTAAAAATTTGATAAAAAACCTCATAATATAGTTTTCAAGTTAATTACTTAACAACATATTTGAGATTTCACTTAATTTGAATTAATATTTTGTGTGAGTATAATATTAAAAATACTGTTTTTTTCATTAATTTTTATTTTTAAAAGTAATCTTGTATATTCAAATACTCAGACAGAATACAAACAGTATGATAAATTGCCATGTAATTTTAACGGTGCAAAAGTTGGTGATTCTGCTTATCCGAGAGTAGAGAGAGATAAGTCCTATAGCTACAAAATTAATAGGTGCACGAAATCTGTAACAAAACCAAAAAATTTAAGATCATTTGGAAGAAATGGAAAAGAGGTAACTGATATAAATGTTCCAAGAAATACTCCAATAGTTGCAGTACGTGATATGGAATTTTTCTTTGCCAGTGATATCAGCTCTAAAAATTTTTGCCAAGAACACAAAGATCATGATATCGGTGAAACGAATATTAAATTACCAGATCCAATGGATCCATCACAAAAAAGAAAATGTAAAACACCATATGATAATGTAGACATTACGTTCAAAGATATATTAACAGGTGATATTATTTATTATTCTGGTCTTAAATCTACTCCACTTGTTCCTGGATTTGGAAAAGATAAATGTAAAATCCCATACATGCGAGATAGAAATTTCGATGAACAAAATAATATTACAAAATATTTAAAGAAAAGATTTGATCACGTATGTGGTGGACCAATCAAAAAAATAGTTAAAAAGGGAGAAGTTATAGGTTTCTCAGGCAAAAGAGGAAAGTATTCTTCATTTGGATTTAACATTAAAAAAAAAGATCAGGAATATATAATTGCGCCTGAAGATAACTTAGCGTGGGAAAATTTTCCTAATGATAAAAATAGATTTTTGATACCAGTGGTTACTGATAGTCAAATTGAAACTATGAAAATAGCATTCGAAAAAAGCAAAGGCGCTGATGATAAGCAAGATCAATCAAAAAATATAAAAGTTTCTAAAAACATCAATGAAAACATTCTTAAATCCGCAGTACAGATTGATAAAAGTAAAGAAATATTTTTTTTAAATATGAATCCACCAGCATTCAGTTCTTATGTTTTGCTAATTAATGATTTAAGAGGGGATGGGCCTGTTTATTATTTTTTCAATATAGATCAGTATCATAGAGTTAGTAAGGATTTCAAAATTTTATCAAATGGAAAATACAATGTTAAAAATGTTTATAAAAAAAATACTACATTTGAACTTACTGAGGAAGATCAAAAATTTTCATGGAGAATATCACTTAAAGATAAAATCGTAGATATTAAGTCTGATTATTATGCTTACAAAGGTTTTAAGCGGTATACGATTGCAAGTCCAGACAAATTGAAAAGGGATAAAGTAAAAGATATTGTTAAAAATCAATTTGCTGGGTTTGATGACTCAGATGATAATTTAAATAGATTATACAAATTAATAATGGAGGATAAATATTTTTTAAAAAAAAATAAGTATTTAAAATATTCAAAAAAAGGTCAGTATAACGGTAAGACAATTAAAACAATGGGTCTTGCAGTTTTTATAAATTATGAAAAAGAATTATCAAAATTAACTGATGATATTTATTTAAAGGAGATATCCCCCTTCGCATGGGGATGGGAGTATTCTTATGAAGATAAACAAGAATTTACAGGATGGAAAGCTATTCAGAAGTGTTACGCCCACGTAAAAAAAAGAAAATTACATTATTCAGATGGTGAATGTATTGTAGTAGACTTCAGAAGAATACTTGATGATTGGTCTTATCCAGTAGCGGCAGAAAACTATTTATATAAAGTAAGAGAAAATAAATTACTAATTGCTAAAAAATTAGAAGACTCCACAAAAACTAAAGAACAGTTAGAAAAAGAGAAGAAAAAGCAACAAGAGTTACTTGCTAAACAAAAAAAAGACGCTGAAGAAAAGAAAAAACAACTTTTAATAGCTCAAAAAAAAGCTGAGGAAGAAAGAAAGAAGCAAGAGGAAATATTATTAGTTAAAAAGAAACAAGAAGAAGAAAAAAAGAAGGCACTTATTCTTGCTCAAATAAAAGCTAATGAGAAAAAAGTTATTAAAGATAAAGCGAGATATTTAGAAAAAAAGATGCTTGTAGCTTTCTTAGATTCTAATGAAATTGCATTAGATGATTTAAGGGGTGATGGTAAGGTATATTATCAGTTTGAAAAAAATAAATATTTAAGAATTCAGAGAAATGGAAAATTTATATCTGAGGGGGAATATAAAATTTCAAAGTCCGGAGAAATAACTTTAAAAGAAAATAAAGACAAATTTTTTTGGAAGTTATCTGTTAGAGATGGAGTTATTGACATAAAATCCAAATTTTATCCTTATAAAGGATATAAAAGATTTGCTTTAGATTTTGTATATAAAAGTATTGCAAAAGAACAAAGAGAAGATTTAAATAAATTAGCTAAAATTGAGGAAGAGGAGAGAAAAGAACTTGAGAAAAAACAATTAAAATCTGAAGAAGACAAAAAGGTTA
This sequence comes from uncultured Pelagibacteraceae bacterium, assembly GCA_902592445.1. Classification (GTDB taxonomy): domain Bacteria; phylum Pseudomonadota; class Alphaproteobacteria; order Pelagibacterales; family Pelagibacteraceae; genus Pelagibacter. The sequence goes on along the minus strand of CACJEN010000008.1, from coordinate 37,696 downwards.
AGGAACTTCTTTTAGCTCAAAAAAAAGCTGAAGAGGAATTAAAAAAACAAGAAAAACTTTTAGCAGAAAAAAAAGCTGAGGAAGAGAGAAAAAAGAAAGAATTAATCGCACAACAAAAAGCTGAAGAAGAAAGAAAACAACAAGAGGAAATTGCAAAGAAAAAAGCAATAGAGGATGAAAAAAAACAAAAAATATTAGCTGAAGAAAAGAAAAAGAAAGAAGAGCTATTAGCGAAACTTAAAGCTGAAGAAGAGGAAGCATTAAAAAAACTTGAGGTAGCCCAGAAAGAAGCTGAGCAAGAATTTGAAAAAAAGAAGAAAAAATTAGATGTTGATAAAGAATCGCCAGAAATTCTTGTTGCTGAGGTAGTAACAGTTTCAAGCCAAGTTTATAAACTAACTGGTAAAGTAAAAGATAAAAGCGAATTTTTTTTAGAAATCGATGGACAACCAGTAAAAATTAACAATGACGGAGATTTTATTTTTGAAGGATTTATAATCGATACAGATGAAGGTGAGGAATTAACATTAGTTGCAATCGATAGATGGAATAATAGTTCAGAAAAAAATGTAAAAATTAATGTCGAGATGAAAGAGACTCAGGTTGTGAAAACTTACGAAAAATTACTTCCAAGTAAGATTAAAGCAAAACAAGATGAAAACAAAGTTGCACTTGTAATTGGTGTGGAGAAGTATGAAAATTTAAACAATTTAGATGCTATATATGCAAATAGGGATGCCAAAGCTTTTAGAGCCTATGCTAATAGAGCATTTGGAGTTCCATTAGAAAATATTAAAGTTTTAATTGATAAAGAAGCTTCAAGATCAGATATAATTAAAGCAACAAAACTCTGGCTACCACAATTAGCAAAAGGTGGAGGAAAAGATATATATATTTTCTTTGCAGGTCATGGTCTTGCTTCTGATGATGGTGAAAACCTATTTTTATTACCACAAGATGGTGACTCTTTATTATTAGAAGACACAGCTTTATCAAGATCAGATATGTTTAAACAAATATCGAAATTAAATCCTAATTCAGTTACTATATTTTTTGATACTTGTTACAGTGGGCAAACACGTACTGAGGAAACTCTAATTGCTGGATTGCGTCCAGTAAGACTAGTTGTTGATGAACAGGAAGTTCCAAATAATTTTACAATATTTTCTGCATCAAATTTAACTCAAACATCTGGAAGTATCGAGCAGGCAAAGCACGGTATATTTTCTTATTATTTAATGAAAGGTTTAGAGGGGAATGCAGATAAAAATTCTGATAATCAAATAACAAACGGTGAATTAATTGCTTACTTGAAACAAAATGTTTCAGAGGAAGCATTTATTAATAACAGACAGCAAGAACCAATGTTATCTGGTGATCCAGATAAAGTTTTAATCAATTTTAGATAATCATTCTACGTTACATTTTAGTTAGAGTTTTGAAGCCTAGGCAAGTAATGGTGATGTGTCTTTAGTAAAAGGTAAATTTCAAAAATTTAGTATTGTCTTAGTTAGTATGTAAATTGTCTTAAAGAGAGCAAATTAAACTTGGCTTTCAATGTCAGTTCTTCATTAACACAGTCATCCCTCCGTAAGTTAGTCTTTATAAGTATTAATATATATTTTATCAATAAAATAGATAAGATGTTAGTCAAAATCTTTTTAGTAAAAAACTCATTATGAATAAAAAAAGTTTTAACCAAGGTTTGTTTTTAAGTGCAGTTGGATCTTTCTGGTGGGGCTTTTTTGGTGTTTTATATTTTAAGTATATTTCTTTTGCAGGTCATATAGAAGTTGTTGTGCATAGAAGTTTGTGGACTGCAGTTACGCTTTTAGTAACAACAATTATTTTTTCAAAATGGAAGATTTTTAGGGAAATTATATTTAATAAAAAACAATTATTCATTCTATTTTTATCTGGGGTATTAATATTTTTAAATTGGGCAGTTTGGATTTATGCAGTTTCATCTGATCAAGTTATAAATGCAAGTTTTGGATATTTTATTATGCCGATATTAAGTGTTTTTTTAGGATATTTTTTTTTTAAAGAAAAATTAAATAAGAAAAGATTTGTTTCTATTTCTTTAGTTATAGTTTCTATAGTTTATATCTTTCTGATTGACTTTAAATCTATACCATGGGTTGGAATATCGGTTGCTTTAAGTTGGGGTTTTTACAATTTACTTAGAAAAAAAATATCTGTGTCTACAGATATCGGTTTATTTATAGAAAGTTTATTTATCCTGCCTTTTATACTAATAGTTTTTTATTTTATTACTCAAAATAACGTTAATGACTTCTCACTATCAAATCCTATTTTGATGTTAATTCTTATGATGGCAGGCCCAATGACAGTGATTCCATTATTTTTATATGTAAGAGGTGTAGAATTGTGTGGTCTTGGACCTACAGGTATGATTTTTTATATTACACCCACATTACAATTTATTTTAGGGTATTTTTTGTTCAATGAGCCTTTCAATATTAACCAGTTAGTTAGTTTTATTTTAATATGGATTGCTGTATTCATTTATCTTAGAGATTTATATGAAAATAACTAAAATATTTATAATAAATATAATCTTTTTTTTATTTAGCTTTAAATTTTTATCTGCCTCAGATTTTGAAAATTGGAAGATTGACTTTAAAAAAAAGGCACTAGATGAAGGTATTAGTATAAAAACACTAAATAGAGTAATAGATAATTCAAGATTTCTTCCTGATGTAATTAAATATGACAGATATCAACCTGAATTTTATGAGGATACTTATACTTATATATCAAAACGAACATCTCAAAAAAAAGTTGTCAAGGGCAGAAATCTTTATAAGTCAAATCAAAAATTAATTGAAACTGTATCTCACGAGTTTTTAGTTGATAAAAATCTTTTATTAGCATTGATGGGTATAGAAACTAATTTTGGTACATATCTTGGAAAAATGGACATTGTTTCTTCGTTAGCTACACTAAGTTTTGATAAAAGACGTAGCAAATTTTTTACATCTGAACTCATAACTTTATTAAAATTAGTTGATGCAAATATAATTGATCCTGACACTTTATTTGGATCTTGGGCTGGAGCTTTTGGAAATTTTCAATTTATGCCATCAACAATTACTAACCACGCAATTGATTATAACAATGATAAAAAAATTGATTTAAAAAATATTGAAGACTCATTTGCATCAGCTGCTAATTATATAAAAAATTTAGGGTGGAATAATGATATCCCATGTTTTTATAAAATAAATCTAAAAGATGATATCCCGCTAGAATTTTTAAATACTTCAGCCAAAAAACTAAATAATAAAAGAAAAGTAAAGTATTTTTCAAAGTACATAGAAAATAGTGGTTACTTAAAACAATTTAATAATCTTAATTCAGCAATTATTACACCTGATGTTGACATTGTTGAAAATGCAAAAAAGTTTTCACCCGCTTATATAGTTTTTGATAATTATGATTTAATATTAAAATGGAACAGGTCATTAAGGTTTGCATTAGCTGTTTGTACCTTAAAAGATAAATTTAAAGATGAATTATAAAATTCCTCTTATACTTCTTTTAACTTTTTTATTTGCATGCGAACAAAGATATACTAATTTAGAATATAGTAGTAATTTTGAAAACTTTTCAAACAAAGGGTTTGCCTTAATTTATGATGAGCAACTTTATAAAAATAAAATTGTAAATAAAAAAATAGATGAAAGATCGCTTATAATTTTAAATAATAAATTGAAATATGATACTCCAGTAAAAGTAACAAATTTATTAAATGGAAAATATATTTTAGCTAAAATAGGTAAAAAATCTAAATATCCTTTTTTTTATAATGCTGTTATATCTAAAAGAATAGCAGAAGAATTAGAAATTGATTTATCAGAGCCTTATATTGCCGTTCAAACAATAAATACCAGTGGTACATTTGTTGCAAAGAAAGCTAAAACATTTAAAGAAGAGAAAAAAGTAGCAGATAAAGCTCCTGTAGATGGCATTACTATTGAAAATTTGGGTGATGAAACAAATAAATTAAAAAAAACAAATAAATTAAAATTAAAAAAGAGGGAGTTTAATTATATCATTAAATTTGCAGACTTATATTTTGAAGATTCGGCTTTAATTCTTAAAAAAAGATTAATTGATGAGTACAACTTAAGTAATATTTCAATAGATAAGATAAATAATAATGTTTATAGGGTTTATAAAGGACCCTTTGATAATATAAAGTCTATTAAAATTGAGTTCGATAAAATAAATCTAATGGACTTTGATAATATAGATATAATTAAATTATAAAATGCAGAATTCTATAAAACTTATTTTAATTTTATTTTCTTTAATTTTATTTTCATCCAAATCAAATGCAATTATTAGCGTAAATGCTAAAACTGCAATACTACAAGATTATTTATCTGGTGAAATTCTTTATGAAAAGGATGCAGACATTTCAATATATCCTGCATCTATGACAAAAATTATGACTTCAATTATTGCTTTTGATTTAATTAAAAAAGGAGAACTTACACTAGATGAAAAATTTATAGTATCTGAAAATGCTTGGAGGCTATCTACAGCAGGATATTCGTCTATGTTTATAATGGTTGGAGATGAAGTATCAGTTGAAAATCTTTTAAGAGGTATAATAGTTGCATCAGGTAATGATGCCTGCATTGCATTGGCAGAGGGTATTGCAGGTACAGAGGAGGAATTTGCTGTATTAATGACTGAAAAGGCGCTTGAGATAGGGATGGAAAATACCAATTTTTCAAATTCATCAGGTATCAATGACCCAAATAATTACTCTACAGTTCGAGATATTTTAATAATGTCTAATTATTTAATCAAAAATTATCCAGAATATTATCATTACTACAAAGAAAAAGAATTTACGTGGGATAGAACCGGTGGTGATCCTATTACTCAAGGAAATAGAAATCCTTTATTGTATAAAAATATGGGAGCTGATGGAATTAAAACTGGTTATCTTGCAGTTGAAAAATATTCATTAGCATCCTCAATAAAAAAAAAGAACAGAAGATTAATTGCTGTTGGTAGTGGTTTTAATTCAAAAAATGATAGATCTAGACAATCTGCAAAGTTGTTGACTTGGGGATTAACAAAATTTGATACAATATTAATTGGCAAAAAAAACGATGTAATATCAGAGTTAGATGTTTGGCAAGGTAAACAGAAAAAAGTTAAAGCACATATTTCATCAGACATCTATAAAACAATTCCCAAGGCAAAAAAAAAATATCTTAAAGTAACAGTTAATTATGAAGGACCTCTGGAGGCACCGATAGAAAAAAATGAAGTAATTGGAAAAATGAAGATTACTTATAAAGATGAGGTAGTTGGTAACTATGATTTATTTGCATCAGAAAGTGTTCAAAAACAAAATATAATTTCCCGTATCCTAAGCTCAATAAATTTTTTAATATGGGGCGATGTATAAAAAAAAATACCCTGTAATTATTTTTGAAGGAATTGAAGCTTCAGGAAAATCAACAAATATTAATAATTTTTCGAAATTTTTAAAAAAAAATAAATATCAATTTATAAAGATAAGAGAGCCTGGGGGTACAAAATTTTCAGAAAAATTAAGAAAAATAATGTTATCAAAGAGCAATAAATTAGATAAAAAAACTGATTTGTTATTAATATTAGCTTCTAGATCTGAAAACATTTCAAAAATTATTAACAAAAATTACCAAAAAAGAATAATCTTAATTGATAGATTTTCAGACTCTACAGTAGCTTATCAACATTATGGTATGGGTTTAAATTTGAATATAATAAAAAATTTAAATTCTTATATTATTGGTAAATTTAAACCAGATATTACCTTTTTATGTACTGTAAATAGTGAGAATATGAATAAAAGATTAAAAATAAGATCAAATAACAATAGATATGATAATTTTAAAATTAGCTTTTATAATAAAGTTCAAAAGGGCTTTCTTAAATTATCGAAAAATAAAAAAAAATACGTTTTATTAGATTCGAATAATTCGACACCTGCTGAAAATTTAAATAGAATTATCAAAGAATTTACAAAAATAGCAAAATAATTGAATGTCAAATACACTAATAGGCTTAAGCGATGTATTGAATGATTTAATTAACTTATATAATTCAAATAGACTTCCAAATAAATTATTATTAAGTGGGGCTCAAGGAATAGGTAAAGGCGTATTATCAAAACATCTTCTAAATTATATTTTGTCTAAAAACGAGACATATGAATATGATCTAAAAAAGCTTCAAATCAATCCTAGTAATAAATCTTATAAATTATTTGAAAGTAATGCGCATCCGAATGTTTTTAAAATTCATAAAAAAAAAGATAAAAAAATATTGATATAGGCCAAATAAGAGAAATGATAAAATTTCAAAATAGTTCATCATTTAATAATAAAACACGATTTGTATTAATTGAGGATGTAGATCTTCTTAATGTAAATTCTGTAAATGCATTATTAAAATCTCTAGAAGAGCCAAATAACAATTTTTCTTTTATTTTAACACATAATTCAAACAAAACTGTCTTAGAAACTTTAAAATCAAGATGCATAGAATTTAAAGTAAATTTAAAAAATCAATTTGTAGAAAATATTGTTAACTCTTATTTTTCTGAAAATGTATATGATCAAATTTCTTTAGATTTTAAAAATTATTATCATAATCCTGTTTTTCTAATAAATTTATCAAACTATTTTAATGAAAATAACTTAGATATTCAAAATTTTAGCATTGAAGATTTATTATATGAGATCACAATAAACCCATCGCATTTAAAAGATGAATTTATATTATCAAATCTTAATCTTTTTATTGAATTATACTTTTATAAAAATATAAATGCCCATAAAAAAAATATTTTTAAAGCAAAAGAATATTTTTTAAAAAAATTATCAAACGTTAAAAAATATAATCTTGATATCGAGACTTTTTTTTTAGAATTTAAAGATTTATTAAAATGATTAAAAATTTCTATATAACCACTCCTATTTATTATCCTTCAGCAAAACCACATATGGGACATGCTTATTCTAGTATTGTTTCTGATTTTTTTGCAAGGTTTAAAAGAAATGATGGTTATTCAGTTCAATTTTTAACTGGTACCGATGAACATGGTTTAAAAATTCAAAGATCTGCAGAAAAAAACAACATGAAGCCAAAAGATTTTTGTGATCAAATATCTAAAACTTTTGAAAATTTGTCTAAGACACTAAATTTATCAAATACTGATTTCATTAGAACTACCGAACAAAGGCATATTAAATCTGTTCAACATTTATGGAAAATTCTAGAGGATCAAAATCAAATTTATATGTCTAAATATGAGGGGTGGTATTCTGTTTCTGATGAAGCATTTTATCAACCTGATGAAATAGAAAGTAAAGAAAATAAACATTTTGTTATAAGTTCTGGATCCCCAGTAGAGTGGGTAGAAGAGGAATCCTTTTTTTTTAAATTATCTGAATGGGAAAAACCATTACTAAAGTTTTATGATGAAAATCCAAAATTTATCTTACCAGAGGGAAGAAGGAATGAAGTCATTAGTTTTGTTAAAAATGGTTTAAAAGATTTGTCTGTTAGTAGAAAAACATTTTCCTGGGGTATTAAAATTCCTTCAAATAATGACCATATTATTTATGTATGGTTAGATGCACTTACCAATTATTTAAGTGCTTTAAATTATCCAAATACTAAAGACGAATTATATAAAAATTTTTGGCCTGCTGATGTTCATATAATTGGAAAAGATATATTAAGATTTCATGCAATTTATTGGCCAGCTTTTTTAATGGCAGCTAAATTACCTTTGCCTAAAAGAGTTTATGGTCATGGTTGGATATTATCTGGAGATGAAAAAATGTCTAAATCAAAGGGGAACATACTCGATCCATTAGAAATTATAAATGTATATGGGTTAGATACTCTTAGATATTATCTTTTGAAAGAGGTTTCCTTTGGCAATGATGGAAATATTTCTCAAGAAAAGCTTGAAAGTTGTATAAATAGTGATTTAGCAAATAATTATGGAAACCTATGTCAAAGAGTTTTGGCTTTTTGTGAAAAAAATTGTGGTTCGAAAATCCCAACTAGTGATTTTATAAATGATGATTTGGAGATTTTGAAAAATTTCGAAAATTTAGAATATTTGAGAGATTTAATAGACAATCAAAACATCAATGATTATATGAAATTTATTGTAGATATGCTTTTTTCATCAAACAAATATTTTAATGATCAAGAACCTTGGAAGAAAAAAAATGATAAAAATAGATTGAATACAATTGTTTATATCGCTTTAGATCTAATTAGAAAAATTTCTATACTATTAAATCCAGTTATACCTGATACAACCATTAAGGTTCTAAAAATATTTGACATTAATAACGACAAACTAAAATTTGAAGACATTAATAATCATAAATTTCTAGAAAGTGGAAAAAATATTGGAAAATTAAATATATTATTTAAAAAGATAGAAAATGATTGATTCACATTGTCACCTAGATCACGAGCCTTTAATAAATAATCTAAACGATATTTTAGAAAGATCAAAAGAAGTTGGAATTGATAAACTTTTAACTATTTCAACTAATCTCAACAGTTATAAAAATATCTTAAATTTAATAAACCAAGATCCAATGATTTATGGATCAATAGGTATCCATCCACACGAAGTTCAAACTTCAAATTTTGAAAAAAACTATATTGTTCAAGAGTTTAAAAAAAATCGAAAAATAATTGGAGTAGGGGAGACGGGATTAGATTATTATTATGAAAATAGTCCAAAAGAAACTCAAATAGAAAGCTTTAAAATTCATATAGAGGCTTCAATTGAATGCAATTGTCCAATAATAGTTCATTCTAGAGATGCAGAAAATGAAACTTTTTCAATTTTAAATGATTATAAAAATAGCAATCCTAAAATACTTATGCATTGTTTTACTGGGTCAAAAGAATTTGCAAAAAAACTTCTTGATCTTAACGCATATTTTTCGGCAAGTGGGATTATTACCTTTAAAAATAGTGTTGAATTACAAGATACATTTAAGTTTTTACCAAATGATAAAATATTAATAGAAACCGATAGTCCTTTTTTAGCACCTATTCCTATGAGAGGAAAAAAAAACGAGCCAAGTTTTATTCAATATACCCTTCAACATTTATCTAAACTAAAGGAGATTGATAAATCTAGCATGGATCATATTACTACCCAGAATTTTGAAACACTATTTTTCAATAATGAAAACTAGATTTACAATATTAGGGTCAGGTAGTTCTCTAGGTATACCAAGAATTGATGGATATTTTGGTAAATGTAATCCAAAAATAAAGCAAAATTTTAGATCAAGATGTTCTGCTTTAGTAACTCATGATAAATTCAATATATTAATTGATACATCTCCTGATTTAAAAACCCAATTATTAAAAAATAAAATTAAAAATATAGATAAAGTTTTTTACACACATCTACATGGCGATCAGACTCATGGTATTAATGAATTAAGGGTTTTTTTCCTAAAAAATAGAAAAAAATTAGATGTCTTTGCAGATAAAATGACTTCTGATTATTTATTAAAATCTTTTAGTTACTGTTTCAAAAATAATCATGGTTATCCCGCAATTTTCAATCTTAACAAGTTAAAAAAAAAACATACATTCAAGGTAAAAAAATCAAAGGTTCAAATTGAGTCTTTTCCTGTCAAACATGGAAAAATTAATAGTATATTGTATAAAATTAATAACTCGTGCGCTTATGTTAGTGATGTAAGCAAAATCAGTGAAAAAGACTACTCAAGACTTAAAAAATTAAATTACTTTATTGTCGATTGTTTAAGATACGATCCACACCCATCCCATTTTAATTTAGATCAAGTTTTAAATTTAGTTAAAATTATCAAACCAAAAAAAACAATTTTAACTAATATGAATAATGAAATTGATTATGTTAAGATACAGAAGCATCTGCCTAAATCTGTTGTTCCTGCCTATGATGGTATGAGCTTTTTAATATAATGGAAATATACTTAAAACTTTTTGAAGTAGTATTTCCCGTCTTTTTTATTGTAGGTATTGGCTACTATTTGGGTAAAAAAGATAAGAAATTTGATACTACTTTTATTACAAATTTTGCATCTAACATAGGTACACCTGCGATGGTAATATACGCTATTACCTCAACTGGAATAAATTTTCAGATTTTTAAAGACTATTTTTTCTTTTATCTTCTTGCAATTTTAGGTTTTATTATACTTGGAATTGTCATCTTATTTATGTTGAATACTAAGGATATAATAAGAGAACTTCCTCCTCTAATTCTACCTAACACTGGTAATATGGGTATACCTATATGTTTATTTGCTTATGGTGCACAAGGACTTGGGGTTGCAGCTGCAATATCATCTTTAATTGTATTACTCCATTTTACACTTGGAATTTTTTTAGCTGATAGAAAATTTAATTTTACAGTGTTGATTAAAAGTCCACCATTTTATGCAATTGTTATATCAGTCCTATTTTTGTATTTTGAAATTAATATGCCTCAAGTAGTAATTAATTTGACTGAGTTATTAACATTTGCAACTATCTTTTTAATTCTTATGTCTTTAGGAATTGCTTTAACAAAATTAAAAGTTTTTTCTTTAAAAAATGCAATATTTGCATCAATAGGAAGAGTTATTTTAGGTCCATTAATAGGTTTTTTAATTATTATTTATTTTGATTTATCCGGTTTTGCTGCTGGAGTACTTCTTATTCAAGCATCTATGCCTAGTGCTGTCTTAAATTATCTTATAGCTGCTATTTATTCTCCAAAAACCATAACGGATAGTGTTGCAAGTACAATAGTTGTCTCAACAATAATGTCATTTATAACTTTACCTATCGTAATTTTTATATCGTTAAAAAATTTTCCTCTATGAGGGGTGCAGTAATAAATCTTTCTGCTTGGCTAATTCTGCCGTTTATGGATGCTATTGCAAAATACCTTTCTTATTCTTTACCTGTATTGCAAGTAACGTGGTTTAGATTTTTTTTTAGTACTGTAATCACTTTGTTATTTATTTTTTTTTTTTCTAGAAATTCTTTAGTTTCTTCTAAAAATTTAAAGTCTCAAATTATAAGGGGATTACTACTATTAACTTCAAGTGTATTATTCTTCTATTCAATATCGATAATCTCTTTAGTTAAAGCATTAACAATAGCTTTTATTTGTCCGTTAATGGTTACTGCTTTATCACCTTTTTTTTTAAAGGAGAGGGTGGGGCCAAGAAGATGGACAGCCGTTATAATAGGTTTTATAGGAGTTTTGATTGTAATTAGACCAGGAATTGTAGAATTTAATTGGGCCAGTTTTGCAGCGCTAGGTACAGGTTTTTGTTATGCTTTATATTTAATAGTAACTAGAAAATTAAAAAACATAGATAATGGATTATTAACATTGCTAATCACAAGCACTGTTGGAACCCTAATTTTAAGTTTATATTTACCCTTTATTTGGGTTAAACCAACTTTTTCTGAGTATTTATTTGCTATAAATATGGGTTTAATAGCTGCCTTAGCTCATGGTATGATTATCTTTTCCTACAATTATTCAGATGCAAGCAAACTGGCACCTTTGGGTTATTTTGAGATAATTACTAATATTTTAATTGGTTATATTTGGTTCTCTGATATTCCTGATAAGTACACTTTTATCGGCCTTTTAATTATCATTCTTTCAGGTGTTTATGTGTTTAGAAGAGAGCAATCTAATAAAATGTAAAGTATACCTTTATATAAAGTAGATTATTAATATATAATTGTAAACTACTGTAATTATTATATTATTTTAGTTACTTAAGGTAAAATATAATAAAGTAATATATCTGACCTATCATCTAGTCATTAAAATTTTAATTTATATTTGTAGATTTCATCCTGATAAATCACAAAACTCAATTAAAATCCTCAATAATAAGGATAAATTAAACAATGTAATCCAATAATTTTATAAATTAATGGCATTAATTTGAGAAAGGCGAGAGTATACAATTTGAAAAAATTTAATTTTTCTTAAATATTTAAATAAATAATAGATGAAAACTGTTAATTTCTATTAGTAATGCATTTATCGAATATGGCATTTAATGAGCCATAGAGGGGTCAATTTTAATGATTTATTGATATATAGTGCAACTTATAGGTGTAATATAAATATAAGAACTATATATGGGTAAAAATTAAAAAAACGTTGATTTTGCTTACTTTTAAACGAAAATTCCCTCTTTTTTTAAAAGTTTTTTCTTAGTTTTAATTCCTCCAGGACCCGAATATCCACCTAGGGACCCGTCAGATCTGATAACTCTATGACAAGGTATTTTAGGTGCATTTGGGTTTTTTCCAACCGCATTTGCTACAGCTCGAGCAGCTTTTGGCTTATTTATGGCTTTTGCAACATCTAAATAGGTTCTAACTTGTCCTTTTGGAATAGTTTTAAGATAATTCCACACTTTCAACTGAAATTTAGTACCTTTTAGGATCATTTTAAAGGAAAACCCTGTTACCTTGTACCTTTTCAGGCACAAAGAACAGTAGTTTTTGGCACGTCGTTGTATGCGCTACCGCCATGCCTTCCACTTCGCTATTTTAGCGCTACTCAGCGAAGTTTTCTGCCCTCTAGGCTTGAATCTCTCGATTTTTCCCTAGATGGTCAGTTAAGAGTTGCCTCTTAATTCGTCATTAAGCTATCATATGACCAATTTAGAGGGTATCACTTTATCGTTGAATTTAACGGTTTTTTAACACCTGTGAATAGCGTTAATAACTAACTTGGCTTCACAATTATTAATATAAAATATGAAACATAAAACAGAACAGTCATGATACTTAAGAAATAAACCTCTATAGATTTGCCATTTTTCTTAAACACTAAATAAGTAAGCAATGTTAATCCAAAAGAAATAATCAAAAAATATATTGGCTCAATTGAGCCATCCATAGACACCATAATCGTAGATTTTAAACTATTGACATTTAAAATCACTTAATATATTACTAGTGATAATTAATTGTTATCAATAGTAATATATGAATGAACTAACAACAGACCTAAAATCACTTCATGAAGCAACTCTAAATAATCTTAAAAGCTCTAAAGCAAATAACACTTTAAGAGCTTATAAATCTGACTTTAAAGACTTTGGAGCATTTTGTACTAAACATGGATTAAATTCATTACCAACAGATCCAAAAATAGTTTCCTTATACTTAACCCACCTTTCGAAAAATTCAAAAATAAGCACACTGAGAAGAAGATTAGTATCAATAAGCATGGTTCACAAATTTAAAGGACATTACTTAGATACAAAACATCCAATTATTGTAGAAAATTTAATGGGAATTAGAAGGGTAAAAGGAAGCCTTCAAAAAGGAAAAAAACCTATTTTAATCAGTCATTTAAAATCAATTATTAATGTAATTAATGAGCAAAAAATAGATGATATAAAAAAACTAAGAGATAAATCAATAATGTTAGTTGGTTTTGGTGGTGGTTTTAGACGAACAGAACTCGTTTCAATTGATCATGAAGATTTAGAATTTGTACCAGAGGGTTTAAAAATAACTATTAAAAGATCAAAAACTGATCAATATGGGGAGGGAATGATCAAAGGACTTCCCTACTTCGCTAATGAAATTTACTGTCCAGTCAAAAATCTTAAAAATTGGTTAAATATTTCTAAAATTAGAACTGGACCAATTTTTAGAAGATTTTCTAAAGGATTATCACTTACAGATAAAAGATTAACTGACCAATCTGTTGTTTTATTAATGAAAGAATACTTAAATTTAGCTGGTATAGAAAATAAAAATTTTTCAGGTCATAGTTTAAGATCTGGTTTTGCAACAGTAGCTGCTGAATCAGGTGCTGATGAGAGAAGTATAATGTCTATGACAGGTCACAAAACAACACAAATGGTTAGAAGATATATTAAGGAGGCAAATATATTTAAGAATAATGCATTAAATAAAATTAAACTCTAATAATTTTTGACCTGTAATTATCGATTTTATTTGAAATATATGTGTTAGATAAATAAAAATGTTTATATATTTTTCTTTGCAATAATCTTTTAAAATTATCATTTTTAACTAATTTTTTAATACAATTTTCTAAATTCTTTACAGTCAAATTATTTATCTTTAAAGATTTAGGAGATGCTTCTGTTAATCCACCTTTTTGGGTAGTGATTACAGCGCATCCTGCGCTAGATGCTTCCAAAGCTGTTCTACCAAAAGGCTCCTCCCATCTTGAACAAACAACACAAATATCAGATTTTTTAAACCATTTTAAGACATTTGAATAATTCTGAAAACCTAAAATTTTTAAATTTTTATGTTTGAAATAAATTTTTTCTCTTGGCTCATCTCCAATAACAACTGATTTCCAATCCTTAAAATTATTAAGTATATTTATAACTGACTCACCAAATACATCGTAACCCTTAGACTTGTTTAATCTTCCAACAAATAGAATGATTTTCTTTTTATTTTTAAAAATTAATTTTTTTTTTGTAGTACAGTGTTGAATAATTTCAAATTTATTGATTGGTATTTTTTTTAAATCTAAACCAACTAGAAATCTTTTTTTTACCCATTTACTGATAAAAATTATTTTTTTGGTTTTTTTTACAAGATTAAGTCTATCATTAACTGTCTTAGAGTCTTTTAAATTTAAAGGATCATTGTGATAGTATAGGACTAAATTTTTATTATATTTATGTAATGTATTTATATATCTAGGTCGATTGTGAATCTCAATTATGTCAGATAAGTTCTCTTTTTCATAATTAAGAAAGTTTTTTAAATATTTATTACTTTTACTCTCAAAAAAGAATTTTCTTAAACTTAAATTTATATAATTACTAGTAAGTAAATCTTTTTTGAAATTTGTATTACCAAAGATTTTTATTTTTTTTTTAAATTTACTTATTTTTACAGTGTCTTTAAGGAATAACGAAACTGCACCTGCGTATTGAGATGAAAAATTTTCCTTATATGGTAATAATATAGAAATTTTCATTTAATATATTTTTCTTTTATTTCTTTTCTTAGTTTATAATTTTTTTTTAGCTTGTATTCTTCAGACATAGCCTTGTTTTTAGTCGAATATTTCTTTTGGTAAATTAATTTCCATTTACGTCCTCTAGTAAATTTCGCACCAAGAGATAAATTATGTTGCTCTATTCTTGACTTTAAATTATTTGTGTAACCAACATAGCTAATAAGTTTGTCTTTGTATTTAGTAGTAATTAAATAAACATAAAAACTCATTAATGGCGGTCCCTAGGGGAATCGAACCCCTCTTTCATGGATGAAAACCATGTGTCCTAACCGATAGACGAAGGGACCAAAAAAAGGTCTTTTAGTAGAATTCACATTCATAATCAAGGTTATATTATTTCATCTTTCTTTCTTATTATTTTAAACAATTTACTATCTTTGTGAGCAACTAAAGTTTCAGAGTAATATGATTTTCCATCTACTTTTATTCCTTTAATTATGTCACCATCTGTAATTCCTGTAGCTGAAAAAATTGAGTCTCCTGAGATAATCTCACTTAAATTATATTTTTTTTGTAGATCACGTATACCCATTTCTTTTGCTCTTTTGATTTCATTTTCTTCATTAAAAATAAATCTACATTGGAAAAAACATTCATTTGCATCTAGTGCTGATGCGGCTAAAACTCCCTCAGGTCCTCCACCGGTTCCAATAAACATATCTACTCCAAACTTATCATTTGTTACGTATAAAGCTCCAGATACATCACCATCTGAAATTAATTTTTTATTTATTTTCATTTTATCTAATTTATCAATAATCTCTTTATGTCTATCTCTTTCTAATAAACAAACCGTTAAATCCTCCAGTTTTTTATTTTTCGCGTCTGCTAAATTTTTGAGGTTTTTTTCTATTGAAAAGTCTAAGTCGACTGCTCCGTTTTCAACATCTTTTCCTACAGCAATTTTTTCCATATATGTTTCAGGTGCATGAAATAGATTATTCCTTTCGGCAATTGCTAATACAGATATTCCCCCAGGTAAATTTTTTGCTACAAAATTTGTTCCTTCAACTGGATCTACAGCAATATCAATTTCAAAACCTTTTTTAGTTCCTAATTCCTCACCAATGTAAAGCATTGGAGCTTCGTCTAATTCACCCTCACCAATAACTACTCGACCCAACATGTCTATTTTATTTAATTCTACCCTCATAGCATCTACAGCAGCATTATCAGCACCTATTTTATCATTTAAACCTCTAAACTTTGATGCTGCAAAGGCTGCTTTTGTTGTAACTGCTCTCATTTTTTCAACTAAAAATTTATCAAGAGCCATTTATGATCTAACTAAACTATCTTCATTGGATTTTAATTTTTTCTCAAATTCACTTAATCTTTTCCAAACAGAAATTAACTCAACTATTGTAGACCAACTTTTGACAAGATATTGAAGCGATCCCTCTACTCTACCAAAAGCACGAGTGATTTGTTGAACAAATCCCAAAGTAATTGCACCTTTAACTATAGTTGGTGCAAGAGCAATATAAGGTACGATCACCATTCCCTGAAAATAACTCCATTTAACTGCATTAAAATATAAATAGTGAAAATATGATTTATAATGAATTCCTCTTACACGATCGTACAGTTGACCTATAGTAGGTGGTGCAGCTCTAATTGGATCATCTTCTCCATGAACTAGTTCTTTTCTATAACCAGCTTCTTCTTTTTGAATATCGTATTCAATACCAGGTAATTTAATACCTACAGCTGCTAACAATAAAGTTCCTCCTAGAGCAGAAACGATTGCAACCCAAACAAGCGCATGATCGACTTCACCTATCCATGGTAAAACGTCTACTTGTTTTGAAAGCCCCCAGAGAATTGGTAAAAATGCAATTAAAGTCATAATACTATCTAACAAACCAACTCCAAGACCCTCCATTATTCTTGCAAATTTTAATGTATCTTCCTGAACCCTTTGGGATGCACCCTCAGTTAATCTAGCTTTTAACCATTGATCGTGGTAGTATTCAGCCATAGAAGTTCTCCATCTAAATACCCAATGTGAAACAAAAAAACCTGTGACTATTGCTATAATTATCCAAAGCCCAGCAACTTTTGCAAAAGTAAACAAGTATCCTATAAATTCTTGTTCAGATACTGATCCTGGTTCAGATAATGCTTTTTGCAAAGTATCATAAAAATCACCAAACCACTCATTTATTCTTACATCTAATTGAACTTGGTACCACGTAGAAATAAGTATAAACATCGATCCTGCAATGCTCCAACCGTACCACTTTTTTTCTGTAAAGAATTTAAACATTTTTATTTTGTAAAATTATCAGCATAAGATTTTTTTATAATTTTTCTTCTCTTTGGTTCAATAAGCTCATAAATGATTTTATTCTTTTTTGCATATTCTATTGCTAAATCTTTCGATGAAAATTCTAGCTTTAATTCTGAGTTTGTATCAGTTGAGCTCTCCCACCCCATTAATGGATTTATACCTGGTTTTTCTGTAATAAATTCTATGACCCATTTATCAAATTTTTTTACACCTGACTGCATGGCAGTTTTAGAGGGTTTATATATTTTAGCTTTTTTCATAAAGATGGTCGGAGTGGCAGGATTTGAACCTGCGACCCTCTGGTCCCAAACCAGATGCGCTACCAGGCTGCGCTACACTCCGAGTGAAGTACTAATACAGTAGAATAATTAAATTTCAAAGTATATTAATGTCGGATATTAATGAAAAAAACTATTAATTTATTATATATTTAAATCTTATGATAGTTACCTGTCCAAATTGCTATAAGAAATTTAACATTGATCAAAGCTTGATCCCAGATAGTGGAAGATTACTTCAATGCAGTAAATGTTTGCATAAATGGCATTATATTACTAACAAAACACAATATACCACAAAAGAAAAATTTCAATTAACGAAAGAAATTTCACAAAATAAAAGTGAAGAAATAAACATTAATCCATCTCAAGTTTTTCAAACTATTAAAAAAAAAAATCTTAAAAAAGAAATCAAAAAACCTAAAATATTTAAAAAGAATGAAAAGCATAAAATACAAAAAAGTGAGCGAAGAGGTAAACCTGTAGGAATTTTTAATAAAATTGTTACACTATTAATTTCATTAACAGCCCTATTAATTATTTTAGATACTTTTAAAAATGAATTATCCATATATATTACTTTTTTAAATCCCATGTTAGATAGTCTTTATGCAGTTGTTACCGATATTAATTTATTTATAAAAGATTTAACAAGATAATGATCCAAAATATAACTAAACCTTTTAAATGGTTTTTTAAATTAGAAGCAGCAAGCGGGCTTGTTTTATTATTTAGTGCTATAATTGCTTTGATTATAAGTAATTCTGAAATTTCGAATTTATATTTTAACACTTTAGAAAAATATTTATTTATTGGAGTTAACAACTTTGGAATTAAACTTACAGTTTTACATTGGATAAATGATGCCTTAATGGCAATATTTTTCTTTTTTGTAACTTTGGAAATTAAAAGAGAATTTTTACAAGGTGAATTATCAAATATTAAACAAGCAATGCTTCCCATTATCGGAGCTGTTGGTGGAATGTTAGTACCTGCTCTGTTTTATATTTTAATAAATTACGGTAATTCAGATACAATTGTTGGATGGGCAATACCATCTGCTACAGATATCGCGTTCTCACTTGGTGTTCTATCTTTATTAGGCTCTAGGGTACCATTATCTTTAAAAGTTTTTTTAACAGCTCTTGCAATAATTGATGATCTAGGTGCAATTGTAATAATAGCTTTGTTTTATTCAGGAGATTTAAGCATAAAATATTTATCTTTAATGCTTATTGCGTTTATTATCTTACTAGTTCTAAATAAATTTAACGTTAAAAAATTCTTACCATACTTAATTGTAGGTTTGTTTCTTTGGGAGTTTACTCATCAATCAGGAATTCATGCTACTATTGCTGGTGTTTTGTTGGCTTGTACAATTCCACATAGAAAAAAGGAGAAAGATTTTTCACTTTTAATAAAATTAGAACATGCAATTAGTCCGTATGTTGCATTTGGTATTATGCCGTTATTTGCATTTGCAAATGCAGGAGTATCTTTAGACGGTTTAACTTTTAACTCGCTTTTAAATAAAGTACCTCTAGGTATTTTATTAGGATTATTTTTAGGAAAACAGTTAGGAGTTTTTGCATTTTCTTATGCAGCAATAAAACTAAAATTAGCACAAATGCCTACTAATTCAAATTGGATTAATTTTTATGCAGTTGGAGTATTAACTGGTATCGGTTTTACTATGAGCTTATTTGTTGGGAATTTAGCTTTTGTGGATAGTGTGCAATATATGGACGGTGTTAAAATTGGAGTATTATCTGGTTCATTGTTATCAACTGTTTTTGGATATTTGTTATTACTTATTTTTTCAAAAAATAAATGAAAAAAATAGTAAATTTTAAGTTAATTTTTATAATAATATCATTGAGTATGTTTAATTTAAAAAGTGTTTTTGCGAATTATGATAAAGTTTTTTTTGACTTTAAATTAAAGTCAATTTCAGGTGATGAAATAGATTTATCTGAGTATAAAGGCAAAACCGTGCTTTTAGTAAATGTGGCTAGCAGATGTGGTTTTACTAAACAATATGATGATTTACAAAAAATTTGGGATACTTATAAAAATAAAGGTTTAGTAATTATAGGAATGCCTTCAAATCAATTTGGCTCTCAAGAACCAGGTACAAATGAAGAAATTAAAGAATTTTGTGAAGTTAACTTTAATATTACTTTTCCAATGACTACAAAAACAGATGTTAAAGGAAATAATGCCCATGAAATATATAAATGGGCATTTAAAAATCATGGAAAATCAACTATTCCTAAATGGAATTTTCATAAGATATTAATAAACCCAAATGGTAAAATAGAAGATACATTCATGTCCTTTACAAGACCAACGTCAAAAAAAATAATAAATAGTATTGAAAAATTGCTTAATTAAAATAACCTTATCAAATTAGGCTCTTTAATTATATTTGAACCCTTTTTTAGCATCTTTACACATTTACTTGAATTAATCTCTTTACATTTATGAGTGATAATTATGATCGAAGCAGTTTTTTTCTTGTTATCTGGAATTTGTATTAGTCTTTGAACAGAAATATTATTTTTAGCTAATATATTAGTAATAGATGAAAGTACACCTGGTTTATCTTTTACCTCAACTCTTAGATATAAAGAATTTTCATACGAATTATAATTATAACTATTTGAGATATTTCTTTTATTACTTGATATACCAAATGGAAACTTAATATTACCTCTTAAAATTGACAGCAAATCAGACATTAACGCTGATGTAGTTGGTCCAGGTCCTGCCCCTTCTCCTTGCATCACGCTTTCACCAACAGGCTTACCTTCTAATATTACAGCATTCATTACGTCAGCTACATTCCCAATATAAGAGTCTCTTGAAACTAAACATGGATGCACACGTTCAAAAATTTTATTATTAATAATCTCTGTAATACCTAACAATTTAATTCTTAAGTTTAATTTTTCCACTATATCAAAATCAGTAGCTTCAATTTTTTCAATTCCTTCCATCAAACTTTGTGATTTTGAAATTTTACAGTTAAAAGCTAAAGCAGATAAGATTTTAACTTTTGCTAATGCATCGTAACCATTAAGGTCAAGTTTTGGATTTCCAGGTTCAGCATAACCTAATTTTTGGGCATTTATCAAAACATTTTTAAAACTATCTTTTGTTTTCTCCATTTGAGAAAGTATGTAATTACATGTTCCATTTAAAATTCCATAAACCTTAGTAATTTTATTTGTTGCTAATCCTTCTTTAATAGTTCTCACAATTGGTATCCCACCTGCAACTGCGGCCTCAAATTCTAAATTTACTTTATTTTTTTCGGCTAAAAAAGAAAGATAATCCCCATGTTTAGAGATTAATGCCTTATTAGGTGTTATGACATGTATTTTATTTTTTAGTGCATTTTCTACAATTTTTTTTGATAAACCATCAGAAAATCCTATTGCTTCAATTAAAACATCAGTTTTTTTATCTTTAACTATATCTAATGGATTTTTATAAAATATTTTTTTATTTATTTTGAATTTTCGTTTCTTATTTATATTTTTGGCAGATATGGCAACTATTTGTATTTTCTTTCCAGTCTTAATCTCTATATCTTTTTTCTTTGTTATAAGCTCATTGTATAAATAGTTACCAATTTGCCCTAAACCAACAATTGCAACATTAACCTGCTTCATAACCTCACTCCATTAATTTTGGATATTCGCTTTTTTTACCATAGATAATTACATTATTTTTAAATTGATCAAATGTTAAATTTTCATCAAAGCTTAAAGATGATAACTCTTTATCTATTAATAAATCATTTTTATTATTCCAAATTCCTGTTTTTGTATCAATTGAACAGCCTGTTAATAATATTAATAAAATAAAATTTTTTAATCTAAACATTCAAACCCTCGTTTTCTTTAAAACCATAATAGAGATTCATACTTTGCACAGCTTGACCACCACCTCCTTTTATAAGATTATCTATTGCAGATAAAATTATTAATTTATTTTTATTCTTACTATAGCAAATAGATATCAAACAATTGTTAGTATTTATAACCTCATTTGTGCTTAACAAAGAATTAATTTTTTTAATTTTAACGAATTTACTTTTTTGGTAAAATTTACTTATATATCGATACACTTTTATTGCATTTATATTTTTTTTTAAATCTACGTTTATAGTCGTAATAATTCCTCTAAACATTGGTGATAGATGGGGTGTAAAATCAAAATAATTTTTTTTTTTTGTATATAAGTCTAATTCCTGTTGAATTTCAGAATTATGTCTATGATTTGCAATTCCATATGCACTAATAGACTCATAAAGATTTTTATTTTTGTATTTTTTATGAACATTACGTCCAGCTCCAGAATAACCTGACATAGAATTGATTACTATGTTCTTATTTGAAATTAAATTTTTCTGAATTAAAGGTCCTAAAGGTAATAAAATAGAAGTAGGATAACATCCAGGTGAAGATATTATTTTTTGATTTTTGAGCTGATTTTTTTTTAATTCTGGTAATGAATAAATTGAATTTTGAATTAACTTTTGGGCGCTATGTTTAATTTTATACCATTTTAAATATTCATTTTTATTTTTTAATCTAAAATCTGCTGATAAATCAATGAGTAAGTTTTTGTCTAATAAAAATTTAGACAGTTTTTGAGCTTCACCATTTGGTAGTGCTGAAAAAATAACATCAACCTCTTTTAATAATTTTCTTTGAAATTTTCTTATGATTGGCAATTTTTTTTTAGATAAAGATTTATCATAAAATGATATATTTTTACCTACAGAATTATTTCCACACAGGTATTTGATATGAATTTTTTTGTGTTTTACTAAAATTTTAACTAACTCAATTCCAATATATCCTGTAGATCCGCATACCAAAACATTTAGCTTAGACATAAATCAATATAACAGTTGTAATGTAAAAAGATATTATCTTTTAGAAAATTGAAAACTTCTTCTAGCTTTTGCTCTACCAGGTTTTTTTCTCTCCACAGATCTAGAGTCTCTTGTCGTAAGTTTTTCTTTTCTTAATGTAGGTTTAAGATTTTCATCAAATTGAAGGAGTGCTCTTGATATACCATGAACCAATGCACCTGCCTGACCAGTATGACCACCACCAACAACTTTTGATTTAACATCGTATTCTGTAGATTGATTGATTATATCGAACGGTCTCATGATTTGCATCTTGTGTGATGATCTTGTGAAATAATCGTCTAATGTTTTCCCATTTACATAAATCTTGCCGGTACCTTTCTTTAACCAAACTTTCGCAATAGAAGTTTTTCTTCTTCCAGTCGCATATTTGCTATCTTTGAAATCTAATTTAATTTTTGGTAATTGATTGGTATTTTCCATTCTAATTTCTAACTACGTTTTTACTATTTAATTTTGATAACTCAATTTTTTCTGGATTTTGAGCTTCATGAGGATGATTTGATCCTGCATAAATTTTTAATTTACCTAATTGTTTTTTTGCTAGCACACCACCTGGTAACATTTTTTTCACCGCTAATTTTAAAACTTCACCAGGTTTTGTATCGTGTAATTTTTCAGGGGTAGTCTCTTTGATGCCCCCAGGATGCCCTGTGTGTCTAAAGTATTTTTTATCTTGAAATTTATTACCAGTAAATTTTATTAAATCTACATTTTTTACTACTACAAAGTCTCCATGGTCCATATGTGGTGTGAAAGTAGTTTTATTTTTGCCTCTAATTATCTTTGACACTACGGTTGCAATTCTTCCAACAACCGCATCTGTCGCATCTATCTCAAACCATTTTGATTGAATATCAGCTTTTTTAACAAATTTTGTCATGATGTGCGGGATTAATACTTACAAAAACGTTTATTGTCAATTTATTAGAAGGCAAAAATGTCTATTATAATCGATATTTTATGCTAGTTTCCGAGTTTCAAAGTCTAATTAAAAATTATAGGAGAATAAATGAGTGATAAAAAAAAAGGTGCTGAACCTAAAACATATAAATTTGATACTTTAAGCTTACATGCTGGATATCAGCCACATAAAAATGCTGGTTCAAGGCAGGTGCCAATTTATCAAACTACCTCATATTTATTCGATGATGTCGATCATGCAGCTGCTCTTTTTAACTTAGAAAGAGGTGGACACATTTACAGTAGAATTTCAAATCCAACAGTTGCCGTTCTTGAGGAAAGAGTTGCTGCGTTAGAGGGTGGTACTGCAGCGTTAGCAACCTCATCTGGTATGAGTGCTATATTTTTAACAATAATGACTTTGTGCCAAGCTGGAGACCATTTAGTAGTATCATCTCAATTATATGGAGGTACTGTAAATTTATTTAGACTTACTCTTCCTAAATTTGGAATCAAATGCACTTTCGTAAAACCAAGAGATACAGAAGGATTTAAAAAAGCTATTCAGGAAAATACCAAAGGTATATTTGGTGAATTAGTTGGTAATCCAGGTAATGAATTAATGAATATGCCTGAGATTGCTAAAATTGCTCATGAAGCCGGTATACCTTTAATGGTTGATGCTACTTATCAAACACCTTACTTATGTAAGCCAATTGAACATGGAGCTGATATAGTCGTTCATTCATTAACTAAATGGATGGCTGGACATGGATCATCTATGGCTGGTATCTTAGTCGAAGGTGGTAAATTCGACTGGATGCAAAACGATAAATTTCCAACAATGACAACACCATACGAGGGATATCACGGACTTTCATTTGCGGAAGAATTTGGACCTACTGCATTTACAATGAAAGCGAGAGCAGAAGGAATGAGAGATTTTGGTCCATGTTTAAGTCCTCAAAATGCGTGGAATGTTTTACAAGGAATTGAAACTTTATCTGTAAGAATGCAAAAACATTGTTCTAATGCTGAAAAAATGGTTGAATATTTATCTGGTCATGAAAGTGTTGCTTGGGTTTCACATCCAAGTGTTCCTGATCATCCTGATCATGAATTAGCAAAAACATTATTACCTAATGGGAGAGGATCAATGATAGCATTTGGTATTAAAGGAGGAAAAGAAGCTGGCGAAGCATTTATTAACAACGTAAAACTTGCTTCACATTTAGCAAATGTAGGAGATACAAGAACACTAGTAATACATCCTGCGTCTGCAACACATTCACAAATGGATGAAGCTACTTTAAAATTTGCTGGGTTATCTCATGATATGATTAGATTATCTGTAGGTATTGAGGATATAGATGACATTAAAAATGACTTTGAAGCAGGATTTAGAGCCGCAAGAAAACCAAGATTAGTTTCAAATCAATGAAATTTGAAGTAAATGGCTCAGAGGTCTTTGCCTCTACTGGTGGAAGACCTTTCGACAAAAATAAACCTCTAATAATTTTTGTGCATGGTAGTGGTTTAACTCATATGACATGGGTTTTGCAAACAAGGTATTTTGCTTTTCATGGATACAGTGTTTTAGCACTGGATATGCCGGGCCATGGCTTATCTAGTGGAGAAAGTTTAAAATCAATCGAGGATATGGCAGATTGGGTGAGCAATGTGATAGATGCAGTTGGTTATAATGAGGCATCTTTGGTGGGTCATTCACAGGGATGTTTAGTGACAATGGAATGTGCTTCAAGATATCCTGAAAAGATTAAAACATTAAGTTTAATGGGTGGTGCTGGAGCAATACCTATGAATCCAGAATTATTGTCACTTGCTGAAAACAATAACCCAAAAGCCGTTGATTTAATGATGGATTGGGCTCATGGCCCAGCCGGACACTTTGGTGGCCATCCCGTTCCTGGACTGTATCATATCAATACAGGTGGTATGTTAGCAAAATCCAGAACAATTAAAAACACTCTTGGGGTAGATTTTAGAGCATGTGATAACTATAAGAATGGTTTCGAAGCTGCAAAAAAAATTAAAATACCTACCCTATCTATTCTTGCAACAGGAGATAAAATGTGTCCTGTTAAAGAAGGAAAAAAATTAGCTGATTTAATAGATAACAGTCGAGTAGAAATTATTGATAATTGTGGTCACATGATGCTTCTTGAGGAGGCAGACAGAGTGCTTAAGGTGCTAAAACAATTCATATTAAAACATTATCCTGCAAAAAAATTAAATTAATGAAAAAAAATTTCAGATTCTTTGATAATAGACAAAAATATCTGCTATTTGTAACAACTACTAACGAAAAAAATAAAATTTCAGACGCACTCAAACCAATAGTTCAAAATCTAAAACCAAAATTTCCTGCTCTTAAAATATTTGATGCAGGCATGGGAGATGGATCATTGTTAATGAATGTTATGAGACAGTGTCATCAAAAAATGCCAAACGTACCTCTTTTAGTAAACACAAAAGAAATTAGTATGGAAGATGTAAGATTAGGGCTTGAGAAACTTCCAGATAGATTTGTTGAACATAAAAATACAGTCTTTGTTATTTCAAATTTAAATTATGTTGAGTCAACATCCCTTAAATCTAATGATTTAAAAAAACAAAAAAAAATGAATTGGAAAGTTGTAAAATTAAAAGGTAATTCATCTTTAGATTTTAATATACAGTTAAGAAAACTAAATCAGGAATTTTTAAGCAAAAAGTGGCAAATTGAAAGAAATCCTAAAACAGGAAATCCAACATACAAAGAACCTTCTGTAATTATAATTTATAGAAAAGACCAAGAATTTTCATTGAAAAATGTCATCCCAAAGAAAAATGATGGAAAAACATATTATGATTTTATTATTGCCTCACAACCCTATAGATCG
This sequence comes from uncultured Pelagibacteraceae bacterium, assembly GCA_902592445.1. GTDB lineage: Bacteria > Pseudomonadota > Alphaproteobacteria > Pelagibacterales > Pelagibacteraceae > Pelagibacter. The sequence continues at coordinate 11,250 of CACJEN010000008.1, read as the reverse complement.
AGAATTTCAGCTGAAAAAAAAGTAAAATATGTAATCGATCCAATGATAAAATCTTTAGATAAAAATGGAAAATTAGTTGTTGTACATGCATGTGGTGGAGATCCTGGAAACCAAATAGTGAAAAAAATATGGCCTAAAGAAAAACCATTTCCATCCCTTCATGACTCTATTGTAAAATACATTAAAAGAAACACCGACAAAGAATTTTTAAGAAACTTAAAATTTCATAAAAAACAAAAAATTAAATATATTTTAAGAGCCCTACCAAATGAAATATCTGGAGGAATCGCAACATCGCTTATATTTTCTGCTTGGAATGCTGCAGTTTATGTTAATCAAATATCAGATGAACAAATTATGAGAGCAGAAAGACAAAAAAATTATCAAAAAATTGTTCAACAAATTGTGAACAAGTATCAGGGAATATATTTTAATAACGAATTATTCGTTATTGAAAAAAAATAAATATCATAATTTTCTATTATTAATTGAATCTTAAAGTTAAAATTTTTTGTTTTTTTAATTAATACTATTGTTTTTAGTGGTATTCGCATGAAAGCTAAATTTTATCTTGATTGTAAATTCTCATTAAAGTTTAATAAGGAATTAAGGGGGAAATTATGACAAAATCAAAAAATCCAGAAACAATTGCTCTACATGGAGGAGATTATAGAAGTGATCCAGCTACAACATCAGTGGCAGTTCCTGTTTACAGAACTACTTCATATCAATTTAATGACACAGATCATGCAGCTAACTTATTTGCATTAAAAGAATTTGGTAACATTTATACAAGAATAATGAATCCAACAAACGATGTTCTTGAAAAAAGAGTTGCAGCATTAGAGGGTGGTTTGGCTTCTGTAACCGTGGGATCAGGTCAAGCAGCATCAACATTTGCAATAATGAATGTTTGTCAATCAGGAGACAATTTTATTAGTTCAACTGATTTATATGGAGGAACTGTTAATTTATTTACTCATACACTTAAAAAACTGGGTATTGAGTGTAGATACGCCGATCCTTCAGATCCAAAAAATTTTGAAAAACTTATAGATGACAAAACTAGATGCTTTTATGCTGAAACATTACCAAATCCTTATTTAAGAGTTTTTCCGATCAAAGAAGTTTCGGATATTGGAAGAAAACACAATATACCATTAATTATGGATAACACTGCAGCTCCAGTTATTTGTAAACCTATAGATCATGGTGCAGCTGTAGTAGTTCACTCACTTACTAAATTTATAGGAGGACATGGAACAGTTATTGGTGGTGCTTTGGTAGATGGAGGTAATTTTGACTGGACCGCCGATCCAAAAAGACAGCCATTATTTAATGAACCTGATGCAAGTTATGGTGGAGCAAAATGGGGTGAGGTTGTACCTCAATTAACTGGTGCAAATGTATCATTTGCTGTAAGGGCAAGAGTATGTTTGTTAAGAGATTTAGGAGCACCTTTAGCTCCTGATAATGCTTGGGGAATTATTCAAGGACTTGAAACTGCACCTTTAAGAATGAAACAGCATTGTTCAAATGCTCAGAAGGTTGTTGATTTTTTAACAAAACATAAAAGTGTTGAAAGAGTTATTTACCCTACTCTACATAAAGGTGAAATTGCCGAGAGATCCAAGAAGTACTTAAAAGGAGGCAATGGAGCATTAGTTGGTATTGAAGTAAAAGGTGGAGTTGAGGCTGGTAAAAAATTCATCGAAGCTCTTAAAATGTTTTACCATGTAGCAAATATAGGTGATGCAAGAAGTTTAGCAATTCATCCCGCAACAACTACCCATAGTCAATTAACAGAGGAAGAATTACTAGCAGCAGGAGTAACACCTGGATATGTTAGACTTTCAATAGGTATTGAACATCCTGATGATATTATCGCTGATTTGGATCAAGCATTAGGTGCCTCGGGCAAACCTAGTTTGAAGGCTGTAAGTTAGATTTTGTATTTATAAAATAAAAATATATACAAGCACTTACTAAAAAAATTGAGCTTATTTGGTGTACAGATGCGATATATATCTGTGCACCATATATAACTGTCACAATTCCTAAAATAATCTGAAAAATAAGTAAAATACCTAATACATTTACCGATTTATATAAACCAAACATCTTTGCTTTATAAATTTTATAAACAATAAATAAATAAAAAATTACTATAACGTAAGCTAAGTTTCTGTGAATAAATTGGACTAATGATGGATCGTTAAATGCAGATAATTTAAATAAATTAATTATATTATTATCATCTGGAAAATATGAATTACCCATTAAGGGCCAGGAATTATAAATTTTACCTGCATCCATTCCTGATACAAATGCACCAATAACTATTTGAGTAAAAATTAAAATAATAAATAAAAGAGGAATTATAGGATTTAACTTGTTTGATGTACTTTTAATTTTTATTAATTTTAAATAATTCCATAAAATTAATGATAAAATTAAAAAAGCAATCAATAAATGGACAGATAACCTGTAATGGCTTACGTCCACTCTATCGACTAATCCACTACTTACCATATACCATCCAATAAAACCTTGAAAACATATTAATAAAAATATCAAATAATAATGAAGTAGATTTATTAATTTGATTTTAAAAGAAAAATATATCAAAGGAAGTAAAAAACATAAACCAATCAATCTTCCAAAAAATCTGTGAAACCATTCCCACCAAAATATTACTTTGAACTCACTGAGAGACATGCTGAAGTTCTGCAATTGAAATTCAGGAATTTTTTTATAAGCTTCAAAATATTCAATCCAAGTACTCTTACTCACTGGAGGGAAGAAACCTTTAAAAAACTCCCACTCAGTTATAGATAAACCTGAATCTGTTAACCTAGTTAAGCCACCAATAATTATCATTATAGAAACTAAAAAAAACATTATTAGTAACCATTGAGCAATATAGGGTCTATATTTATTATTAATTTCTATGTACATGCTTATTTAAATATAATATTTATATAGAATTCCAATTGTTGAAATGTCGCCAGAAAATAGAAAAAAATTAAATGCACTCAGAAAAAGGTTAGATATCTTAGATAATAAATTATTAAGTCTAATAAGTATAAGAAGCAATATAGTCAAAGATGTCCTTAAGCTTAAAAATTACAAAAATGAAATAGTTGACAAAAAACGAATTTCTAAAATCCTCAATAATATAAAAAAAAAATCACTAAAAAAAAAGATCGATCCTAAAATAACTAATCGTATATGGAAAAATATGATTTTAGCATATATCGATTATGAAAGAAGAAATTTTAAAAAAAAATAATTATTTACTGTGAGGTGGAAGTTTTTTTTCAACAAAAACTTCATGTTTTCTAGTAGCAGGATTATATTTCTTTGCCTTTAGTTTTACCTTCGCTTTTTCACCACCAGCAGGTTTTTTTACATAATAGAAAAATGGACTATCTGGTTTAGCTTCTGGGACAAGTCTAACCTTTACGTGTGTTTTTTTAGCCATTCTATTTTTTTATTTCTTTTATCAATTTAGAAATTTTGTTTAGTTTAGTTTTTAAAATATTTTTTTTTGTGTTTATAGATATATTAGCTGTTTCGTCAAGATTTGTTTCATCATTATCTAGTTGCTTTTTAACTCCGTCAATAGTCATACCTTTGTCTTTTAACAAAAATTTTATATTTTTGATTATCTCTATAGTTTTAACATCATAGTATCTTCTATTTCCTGCTAAAATTTTTGGTTTAATTTGTTTAAATTCTTTTTCCCAATATCTTAGTGTATGTGTTGATAATGATCCATTTTTTGAATTAACTAAATTCAGCATTTCAGCTACTTCACCAATTGTTTTATATGCATCGAAGGTTTTTTTAGTCATTATTTATGTAATTTTTTAATTCTTTTGAAGGTTTGAATAGAACAACTTTTCGTGATGAAATTATTTTAACTTCTTTTGTCTTTGGATTTCTTCCAATACGTTCATTTTTATTTCTTAATGAAAAGGTACCAAATTTTGCAATCTTTACTTTTTTGTTTGAAATAAGATTTTTTAATATTATTTGAAAAACATCCTCAAGTAAACTTTCTGACATTTTTTTTGAAAACCCAATTTGCATATAAATTGAATTTACAATTTGTTTTTTTGTCAGGTTGATTCTCATTGATTAATTTATATTTTCTTTAATTTTATCAATCAATCGTCCTTTTATAACTTTTTCACCAACTTTAAGAGAATTTGCAAATCCAATTGCATCTGTTGATCCATGGCTTTTTATTACTGGCTTGTTCAATCCAAGTAATATAGCACCATTATATAATCTTGGATCTAGTTTATTTTTGAATTTTTTTAAATTTTTTATATTTAATAAAGATGAAAATTTTCCTATGAAATTTGATGTCATAGATTTTTTAAGTTCAGATGTTATAAAATTCGCTGTGCCTTCTGCTGTTTTCAAGGCAATATTACCGGTAAAACCATCTGTTACTATTACATTTACATCTCCATCCATAATATGATTTCCTTCAATATAGCCACAAAATTCAAATAAATTATTTTTTTTATCATTTAGGACTTGGTATGTATTTTTAATAATTGTATTTCCTTTTATTTCTTCAGAGCCAATATTAAGTAACGCCACTTTTGAGATTTCATTTTCAAATAATGATTTATGTAAAGCTGAACCCATTACACTAAAATCAATTAAATTTTTTTCATTACATTCTATGTTTGCTCCTAAATCAAGAACCACATTCATTCCATTTTTATTTGGCCATAGAGCTGATAACGCGGGTTTGTCAATGTTTGTTATCATTTCAAGATTAAGTTTTGCTATAACAAAAAGTGCTCCAGTGTTACCAGCTGAAACTACACAATCGGACTCTCCTTTTTTTAAACTTTCCATTGCGAGCCAAAGACTTGTATCTTTCCCTTTCTTAGCTGCGCCTAAAGCTGTATCTGTATCCTCTATAATTTTCTCTGTGTGAATTATTTTGTATTTATCTGAGTTTATTTTATATTTTTTAATAAGTGGGTTTATTAATTTTTCATTTCCAAAAATTAAATAAAATGAATTGTCTGAGTTTTTAAGATGATGTGAAATACCTTCTATGGTTTTATCAGGTGAATTTTCACCACCCATTGCGTCAATAGCAATGGTAATATGATCTGTCATAAAAAACTATTCTTTAGGATCTAAAACTTGTCTTCCTTTGTAAAATCCAGTTTTTAAGTCTAAGTGGTGAGATAATCTGTACTCACCAGATTTTTTATCTTCAATTATATTCTTAGATGAAACTTTTATATGAGATCTTCTCATACCAGCTCTAGATTTCGTCGTTTTACGTTTAGGTACAGCCATATTTAAAAATTATGGTTTATTATATCTTTTGTAAAGTTATTTAAAGTATTATTTGAAAGGTATTCATTATATTTTTTATAATAATTCGCATAAAACTTAATATTTTTATCTAAATTGAATATTTTTCTGAAAAAATTTGCAATATTTTCGTCAATTGACATATCAGTGACTTCGATTTTATCAAGTATAGCATAAAACATATTAACATATTCTTTCATTTTTTTATTAACAGATACATCACCATAACCTATTTCTCTAATAGAAAGTTCAATTTGTCTTATAAAAAAATCAAACAATTCTTGCGATTTTTTTTTATTAATTTCAGGTTTAAATTTTTTTAAAAAAAGTGCAAAGTGAAACATAAGAAACAATAGTCGATCAGAAAATTCGTCATTTCTCTCAAGATTTAAGTATAGATTTTTATTTCTAGTTAATTTTATTAAATTGTTGTAAATATTTAGATATTCAGAATTCATATGCGTATTTTATATATAGTATTTATTTTTTTTATCACTGCTTGTTCATCAAATAAAGTAACAAAAAACCATGGTTTTATATCTTTAGATAATAAGATGAAATATATTATTATTAATAAATCTAATAAAAATGACATAATTAAAAATATTGGATACCCATCATCTATTAGTGAATTTAACCCAAACAAGTGGTTTTATATTGAAAGACAGCAAAAAAACCAATCTTTACTTAAGCTAGGTATAAAAAAATTAAACAAAAATAATATTTTAATAATTGATTTTAACAATAAAGGCTTGGTTCAAAATAAACAATTAGTAAATTTAAATGATATGAATGATGTTAAATACGTAAAAAAAATTACGACAAAAGATTTTGAAACAGACAATACTCTCTATAATATATTTTCCAGTTTCCGAGAGAAAGTAAATGCTCCCTCTCGAAAAAAGACTAATTTAGATTAATGTCCACCTGCTATAACTGCTAAAAGTAGTAAAGCAACAATATTTGTTATTTTGATCATTGGATTTACAGCTGGGCCTGCTGTGTCTTTGTATGGATCTCCAACTGTATCGCCAGTGACTGCTGCTTTATGAGCTTCGGATCCTTTCCCACCAAATTTACCATCTTCAATATACTTCTTGGCGTTGTCCCAAGCTCCACCACCTGCTGTCATTGAAACTGCAACGAATAATCCAGTTATAATTACTCCAAGCAACATTGCACCGACAGAAGATAGAGCAGCAACTTGCCCGCCTATTGGTAGAATTATAATGTATAAAACAATTGGAGATAAAACTGGTAACAATGAAGGTATTACCATTTCTTTAATTGCAGCTTTAGTTAACAAATCAACAAGTTTACCATAATCTGGTTTTGCTTTACGTTTCATTATTCCAGGAATTTTTTTGAATTGTCTTCTAACTTCAATGACAACAGCGCCACCTGCTCTACCAACTGCTTGCATTCCCATTGAACCAAATAAGTATGGTAGCATTCCACCAATTAATAAACCAACAACTACAAATGGATTTGATAAATCAAAAGAAACTACTATTCCCTCTAGTTTAGAACCAGCTTCTTTTGAAAAATATTTAATATCTTCAGTATACGCTGCAAATAAAACCAAAGCACCTAAACCAGCTGATCCTATAGCATATCCTTTAGTTACGGCTTTTGTTGTATTGCCTACCGCATCTAATGCATCTGTTGTTTTTCTAACATTTTTTGGCAGATTAGACATTTCCGCAATTCCTCCAGCGTTATCTGTAACTGGACCATATGCATCAAGTGCTACAACCATTCCTGCTAATGCAAGCATTGTTGTTACAGCAATAGCAATACCAAATAAACCAGCAATTGCATTTGTTATCAGTATTCCAGCAACAATTATTAATGCTGGTACAGCTGTTGCTTCCATAGAAATAGCTAAACCCTGAATAACATTTGTACCATGACCGGTTGTTGAAGATGCAGCCACTGTTTTAACGGGACGATAATCTGTACCTGTGTAATATTCAGTAATCCATATGAGTAATCCAGTTATAATTAAACCAACAACACCACAATAATATAAACTCATTCCTGTAAATGTAGTTTCGCCAAAACTATAATTGGCATCTAAACCGATCACATAATCTGTAACAGGATATAATACTACTAAAGATAAAATTGCTGTTGCTATAAAACCTTTATATAAAGCATTCATAACATTTTTTGAATTTCCTAATTTAACAAAGAATGTACCGATAATTGAAGTAATTATACATGCCCCACCAATTGTTAAAGGGTATATCATCATACTAATATCTGATTGAAAAAAAATAGATGATAAAACCATTGTAGCTACAATTGTAACGGCATAAGTCTCAAATAAATCGGCAGCCATACCGGCACAATCACCAACATTATCTCCAACATTGTCTGCAATCACTGCTGGATTTCTTGGATCGTCCTCAGGAATACCTGCTTCAACTTTTCCAACTAAATCGGCTCCAACATCTGCTCCTTTTGTAAAAATTCCACCACCTAATCTTGCAAAGATAGAAATTAATGAAGCACCAAATCCTAAAGCAACTAAAGCATTAACGATTTCTCTTTCATCAACACCAGACTTTAGAAGTATGTAATAATAAACTGCAATTGATAATAAAGCTAAACCAGCAACCAACATACCAGTTATTGCACCAGACTTAAACGCAACTGACAAACCCTCCGCTAAGCCTTTTCTTGAGGCCTCCGCTGTTCTGACGTTAGCTTGTACTGATACAAGCATACCTACGTATCCTGCTATTCCAGATAAAGCTGCACCAATTAAATAACCAATCCCCACCAATATTGAAAAAGCGAAACTAATTATTACTAAAACAACTACTCCAACTATAGCTATAGTTTTATATTGTCTATTTAAATATGCTTTTGCCCCAATTTGTATAGCAGAAGCAATTTCTTGCATTTTGCTATTTCCTGCACTTGATTTTAAAATATTTGAACCAGTTACAAATCCATAGACTATAGAGAGTAAACCAGCAAAAATTGTATACAGTAATATTGTTTCGATAGATGAGTTCATAATTTCCTTAAAATTCTTTTGGTTTGTTTTTTAAAAAGCGGACATTACAAAAATAAAGCTAAAAGGCAATATTTAACTTATTTAAACTTATGCAAATAACCTTTATTTTTAATACTTTTTAAATAATTTCCATTAGTATTTATAATTTGATTGGGCTTATTCGTAATAGTACCTATTTTTGTAATTTTTATATTGATTCTTTTAGATAATTTTTTTATTTGCTCAACTTTCTTTATAGGAGATGTAAAAAGTACTTGGTAATCATCACCATTAGAAACAAAATTTTTCTTTTGAAAATTATTTAACCCTATTAATTTTTGAAGATTTTTAGATATTGGAATATCTTTAATTGATAAAATATATCCTAAATTTTGATTATTAATCATTCTTTCAAGATCTAAGATAAGGCCATCAGATATATCAATAGATGAAGATGCAATTGAAGGCATATATTTGTGTATTTTGAAAGCAATATCAGGGATATAATATTTTTTTATAAAATAATTTTCTAAACTTTTAGTAGATTTAATTTTTTTATTTAAAATTTTTAATCCAGCATAGGCATCACCTATATTACCAGTAACAAAAATCGCATCACCAATATCTGAATTATTTCTTTTTACAATTTTTGTTGCAAAACCAATTACAGTAACTGTGAATGATGTGGTACTAGAATATGCTGTATCTCCACCACTAAGTAATAGTTTATATTTTTTTAATTCTTCTTTTAAAGATTTAACAATTAATAAAAAATTAGCTTGATTAGACAACCTATTATTTATTGAAGCTGATAAAAAAATATATTTAGGTTTAACACCTTTGCAAATTAAATCAGATATAGAGGAACGAATAATTTTTTTTATTATTAAATCTGGTTTTTTAGTATTTTTAAAGTGAATTTTTTCATTATATGTATCTGTTGATACGACAAGACGTCTCTTTTTATCAAAAAAAACATCATCATTAAGATTAAGAGAACTAGGATTATTAGCGGCTAGATATTTTAAATATTTTGATATTATTTTATCATCATCCATTAGGTGATCGCACTTTTTTAGAAATCTTATCAAGCAAAGCGTTAAGATATTTTGTTTGAGAAATATCTATAAAAAAATTTGAAGCATTTAAGTATTCCTTAATAATAATTTTAGTTGAGGTTCTTGGCTTATATAAAAATTCAAAAATTGCACTTTTTATTATTACTTGAAATACTTTGTCTAATCTAATCATATTAAGATCACTGTTTAAATGATTATTAATCTCATCTGTAATTACTTCATCTCTTTCTAATGTACCATTCACTACGTCTTTAATAAATTTTTTAAATCTATGTTTTGGAAAAGCTAATTTTTCTTCTTTATTAAAAAATTGACCATATAATTTTTGAATAATTATTACCCTTGGGTTATTTTTAGGACTATAAATTATTGACATTTATTTATTGGTTAACACAACTTTTACAGCTTCAGAAGCTTCTAGTCCTTTTTTCCCTCTAGCAATAGCTTGTTTTTTATTAAGGCAAGTAATAATGCCGTTTCCAATTGGTTTTTTTGAACTTATGGATAATTTCATTATCGCATCTGTTGCAGATTGAGAAATAAAATCAAAGTGTGGCGTTTGTCCTTTAATTACACAACCTAAAGCAATGAAACCATTGTATTTATTTATATTTCTTGAAATAGTTACTGGTATCTCAAATACTCCAGGCACTTTAAGAATCTTAATAGAATAATGTTTTTTGTTTAAATTATTTAAAGTGCTTTTCAACAAATCATTTGAAATATCTTTATAATAATCTGCGATAATGACTAATATTTTCTTTTTCATTTTATTATTTCTTGTTTTTGTATTCTAATTCCATATCCTTCTAAACCAACAACCTTTTTGGTTGATCTTGTTACTAAAATCATATTTTTTATTTTAAGACTTTTAATTATTTGAGCACCTATACCATAATTTTTAATGAGTTTATCAAACCCTTTTTTATAAAATTCCTTAGATTTATATTGTTTAAGAGTTTGTGAGACAGATTTTAAATTTGGATCTCTTATAAAAACCAAAACACAGTTATTATATTTTTTAAAGTAAGATAATGTTTTATTAAATGAATTTGGTAATTTTTGATTAATTAAATAATTTTGAACTACGTTGGATGAAATAACCCTAACTCTTGGTGTAGAGTTTAAATTAATTTTTCCTTTTAATAATGCAAAATGTTCTGATCCATCTAAAACACTTTCAAATACTTTAATAATATATTTTTGATTTTGTACAACTATACTCGATGTATTTTTTAATTTAATTAACTTTTCTTTTTTCAATCTAAATGAGATCAAATCATCGATTTTTGCAATTGCAAGTTTATGCTTTTTTGCAAATTTAAATAAGTCTTCACCTTTTGCCATAGTTCCATCCTCATTCATAATTTCACATATAACTGCAGCTGGAAGTTTATTGGACAGTTTAGCTATATCTACGGATGCCTCTGTATGACCTGCTCTTACAAGAACTCCTCCGTCTCGAGCAATAATAGGAAATACATGTCCGGGGGAAACTATTTCTTTTTTATTGGGATTTTTTTTAGTAGCAACTCTAATTGTTTTAGCGCGATCTTTTGCTGATATACCTGTTGTTATTCCTTTTTTTGCTTCAATAGAAACTGTAAAAGCAGTTTTATTTCTAGATTGATTCACAGGTGCCATATAATTAAGTCCCAATTTTTTTGCATGTATATTATTTAATGTTAAGCAGATTAATCCTCTTCCGTACTTAGCCATAAAATTTATTTTTTTGTAATTAACATCTGATGCAGAGAAAACTAAATCTCCCTCGTTCTCTCTATTTTCATCGTCAACTAAAATATACAT
>CACJEN010000007.1 GCA_902592445.1 uncultured Pelagibacteraceae bacterium | reverse complement strand
TAAATCTGCTCATTAAATTTTATATAGAGCTTATTCTGAACAAATTTTCTACTGTAGGTAATTGATCTCTTTTAGACAACAATACAATAATATCGTTTTTTTGAAATTTATAGTTTGAGCTAGGTTTTATGAACTCTTCTCCTCTAAGTATAGATCCAATCCTTATATCATCTGGAAGATCAGAATCTTTTAATTCTTTATTTACCAAATCAGATGATTCTAATATTTCAGCTTCAATAACCTCATAATCTCCATTCATGATTGTATAAGCATTTTCTATAGTACCTTTGTGTACATGTTTAAGAATACTAGATACTGTATCCATTCGTGGGTCAATCATGTCATCGATTTTCAAAGATGTTTGTAAAAGCGAATAATTTGGTTTGTTTATCAATGCCATTGTTCTTTTATCTTTAGAAAATTTTTCTACAAGTACACTTACCATTAAATTGTCTTCATCATCGTTGGTTAAAGCTAATACTGTCTCCACTTCGTCTATATTAGCCTCATTTAACACATCTTCATCAAGACCATTACCATTTATAACAATAGTGTCATTTAAATCATTTGCGATAAGTTCTGCTCTTTCTTTACTTTTTTCTATTATTTTTACTCTTGCAGAATCAAAGGTTTCCTCAATATTCTTAGCTAAATTAAAACCAATGTTGCCTCCACCAATAATTAGTATCTTATTAGATTTTTTTTCATTATGGCCAAAAACTTTTAGAGTTTCATCCATTTGATTTGAACTTACCATTACATACGCCTTGTCGTGGTGTTCTAAAGAATCGTTTTTCTTTAATATTTTAAATTCACTTTTTCTTATAACTCCTAAAATATATGCGTTTAATTTTGGAAATTTTTTTGTGAGGTCATTTAGTTTAATGCCATTTATTGGGCAATTATGCTCTATTAGTATCTCTAAAAGTCTAATTTTATTTTCTACAAATGGTACATTATCGAGGGCACCTGGGGCTTCTAGTTTTCTTTGTATAGATTTTGCTATTTCTAACTCTGGTGAAATAACATAATCGATAGGCAGATTTTCCCTATTGAATAATATAGAAAATTTTGGATCTAGATATTCTTGAGACCGGATTCTTGCAATTTTTTTTGGTACTTTAAAAATTGAATATGCTATTTGACAAATTAACATATTAATTTCATCATTTCTAGTAACTGCAATAATCATGTCAGCATCGCCAGTATTGGCTCTTTCCAAAACTGAAGGGGAGGTTGCTTTTCCAACTATAGCTTTAACATCAAGGCTGTCATTGATTTTTTGTATATCATCACCAGATTGATCAATCACAGTAATTGAGTGATTTTGTTCTGTTAATAATTTTGCTATAGTGAAACCGACTCTGCCGGCACCACATATGATAATATTCATTTAATTTAAATCCTTTACTCCTAGAATTTTTAGCTTTCTATGTAAGGCTGACCTTTCCATGCCTACAAATTTGGCAGTTTTTGATATATTTCCACCAAATTTTTTTATTTGTGAAATTAAATATTCTTTTTCAAAAGATTCTCTTGCCTCTCTAAGTGGTACTGAAAGAGTATCTGTTACAGAAAAGTTTTCATCTAAAGATCTAGATAGTGATTCTTTAATAATGTTTATTATCTTATCCTGATTATCTCCAGGCGATAAGATTGCTATTCGCTCAATTAGGTTTCTTAATTCTCTTACATTGCCCGGCCAATCATAATTAAGAAGATAATTATTATCATTTATTGAAAATTTTTTGTAATTATAAGTATTGCAAATGTTTTCAATGAAATAATCAACTAATAATGGAATATCCTCGATTCTGTTTGTTAATGAATCAATTTTGATATTAAAAACGTTTAGTCTATGAAAAAGATCTTCTCTAAAATTTCCATTTTTTATTTCTGTTGACATGTCTTTGCTAGTCGAACAGAAAATTCTTATATCTGCTTTAATATCATGATTACCATTTAATCTTTTAAATTTTTGATCAATCATTACTCTTAAAATCTTAGATTGCGTTTCTAAAGGAATTTCAGTTACTTCGTCGATTAGTAATACACCTCCAGATGCTTTTTCAAATGCACCATATAAAATAGATCCATCTTTTTTTTCTTCTCCAAAAAGTTCTAATTCATATTTTTTTGCATCCAATAAAGCTCCATTGATAATTACAAACGGACCTTTGCTTCTTTTTGATTTTTTATAAATTTTCCTTGCCACTAACTCCTTACCGGATCCTGTCGGGCCATTTATAAATACTCTACTTTCCGATTGCGAAAGTTTTTCAATTTGATCTTTAATGGAAACGATATTGTTGCTTTTGCCAATAATTTCAAAAGAATGGAATAATTTGTTACTTAAATTTTTGTTTTCTTTTTTAAGTTTAAAATTTTCAGCTGCTCTATTGACGAAATTAATCAATCTATCTTTATCGAAAGGTTTTTGTATAAATTCAAAAGCTCCTGATTTTAAAGAATTAATAGCCATTTCAATATTAGCATGGCCTGAAATCATAATCACAGGTATATCATTATTTTTTTGCTTAATATGGTTCAAGAGTTGAATACCGTCATTATCTCCCTTGTCTAACTTTACATCAATGATTGCCACGTCAGGAAGTTTTTTGTCTATTTCGGTTAATGCTTGATTAAAATTTGCAGCTAACCTAGTTTTATATCCAGCATCTTTTATAAGCTCGTCTAATATAAGTCTTATGTCTGAATTATCGTCAATGATTAAAATTTCAACCGACATCTAATTATTTATTTGGTAATATGATTTGTACTTTTGCGCCATTTTTATGATTCAGAAATTGTATTGATCCATTGTGATCACTTATAATTTTATCTACAATTGAAAGTCCTAAGCCTGTCCCTTTTTCTTTTGTTGTAAAATATGGTTTTATTAACTCTTTGGTATTTTTGTTTTTAAAACCAATACCACTGTCAATAACATTAACAATTATATAGTCTCTTCTTTGCCTAATTTCTATATCTATATTTTTGTCAATTTTGCTGTCTTTTTGAGCTTTCTCTTGAATACTTTCCAAAGAATTTTTAATCAAATTAAAAAACAATCTATTAAATTGTTCTAAATCAAAATTAATATTAATTTCTTTTGATAAATGATTAATAAGTTTGATTTTTATATTTGAATCAATTTTATTAATTAGGTTTATATTTTCATTTATAACTTTATTTAAATTATTTTTTTTAAATAGAGGTTTTGGCATTCGTGCAAAATCTGAAAATTCATTAACTAAGTTTTCAATTTGTTTGATTTGTTTTTGTATAGTTTGAAGATTATTTTTAAACTTATCTTTATTCTCTATGTCAATATTTTTTAGGTACTTCGATTTAATATTATCAACTGTCAACTGTATAGGAGTAAGCGGATTTTTTATTTCGTGAGCAAGTTTTCTAGCAACATTTTCCCAAGCTTCATGTCTTTCAGAAGTAAGCAATTTTTCCTGTTGGCTTTTAAGTCTGTCTATCATTAGATTAAAATTTTTATTTAAGAGCTCCATTTCTTTATCAGCTTTTAACTCTGGTACTTTAGTGTCTAAATTTCCTCTACCAATTTTTTCTGAAGCTGAAATTAAATTATTAATTGATATAAAAAATCTAGATGAAAATCGAATAGCTATTGTAATAGATAAAAATAATAATAATGTAACTAAGGCTATATATATTAAAGCAAAAGAAATTCTTATACCCAAGCTTTGATTTTCAACTGTGTAATAAAAATTTACAGCTTCTTCAGACTGTATTAAATATTGAGATATATTTTTATCAATTAATTTGACTACATATAAAAATGTATCATTATAGTTCGTTAATCTAATTACAGCTGCAGATTTATTCTCAAATGTATTTATTATTTTTAATGGTCTATCATCATTTAATACCATTTTAATAGCTCTGTCCTCAATTTTTTTATATGGAGAGTTTGCTGCTGAAATAATTAAATCTCCATTTCCATTTATTAAATGTAATTGATCAATATCTCTTAAAAATCTTTGGGTATTTAATAAAGATTGAAATCTTAAAGGATTATCATTCATTAGGTTTGAATATTTATTTAGATCAAAAGCAATTAAAATTATTTCTGATTCAATTTTATTTCTTTTTTCCTCAACATAATTTTTTGCTATTTCATATGAATTATTTACAGCAGATGTAATTTTTGTGTCAAAATATTTTTCTAAAGCAAATGAAAAAATAAAAAGTGAAAATATAGAAATTAATAATGATGGAATTAATGTAAATAATCCAAATGAAATGATATACTTTTTATTTGCTATTGCACCTTTTACATTTATGTTATTTTTAATTGAATTTTTGATATCCAAAAAAATTAAAACAAAAAAAATTATCAATAATATAAAGTTAAATATTAATAAGATTTGAAGATTATGTTCATTAAGATTAATAAAGCTTTTGCCTATAAATGTTAAAAAAGTTAAGAAACCTAATGATAGTGTAAAAATAAAAATTATTATTATAAACAAATTTCTTTTTAACAAAGCAAACATAATTTAAAGGTATATTAATACTTATAAAATATTAACATGAGCGACTGTTTTATACTACTTGCAGCAGGTAAAGGTAAGAGATTTAAATCGAATACCCTTAAACAATTTCATATTTTAAATGGGAAACCGTTAATTTATCGATCTATAGAAAAAGCAATAAAATCAAAGATATTCAAAGAAATAATTGTTGTAACAAATTCAAAAATAAAAAAACCAAAAGATAAAACTATAAAATTAATAAAAGGGGGATCTGAACGGTTTGAATCATCAAAGAGAGCACTTGAATATATTAAAAATAAGAAATTTAAAAATGTATATATTCACGATGCAGCTAGACCAAATTTTTCAATTAAATTATTAAAAAGATTAAAAAGAGAATTAAATAATAATAAAGCAGTAGTTCCATATACTAATACTGTTCATTCTGTAAAATATAGAGAGGGAGCAAATATATTTAATCTGAAAAGAGAAAACTTAATATTAACTCAAACACCTCAGTGTTTTGATTTTAAAACACTCTACAAATTATCAAAAAATAATAAAAAATATATATCAGATGAGGCAACATTATTTATTAGAAACAATTTAAAAATCAAATTTATTAAAGGAGAAGAAGATAACATTAAAATAACTACTACTAAGGATTTAGAAAAAATTAAGTTAAAAACTTTTTATGGAATTGGATTTGATATTCATAGATTAGTAATGGGTAAAAAACTATATTTGGGTGGTATACATATTCCTTATCATTCAGGTTTAAAAGGACATTCTGATGGAGATGTTATTATTCACTCAATTATAGATGCGCTATTAGGATGTATGAAAAAAAATGATATAGGAACACTATATCCGAACAATGACTTAAAATATAAAAATATTAGATCTACTAAAATGCTTAAGCCGGTTTTAGAAACTTTAAAAAAAGAGAACTATAATTTAAATAATATAGATATAAATTTAATTTGTGAAAAGCCAAGTGTTGCAAAAAATAGAAGTAAAATCATAAAATCTATATCAAAATTACTAAACATCAAAAAAGACAAAATAAATCTCAAAGGTAAAACAGTTGAAAAATTAGGAATTATAGGAAAAGAGAAAGCTATAGCATGTGAGGTTATAATTTCTATTTCTAATCATGATTAAAAAATTTAATTTCTTTTTTGTTACAATGTTTTCACTAGGAAGAATTGGTTTTATTCCTGGTACGTTTGGATCACTAGCAACTGTAATAATTTTGTTCATCTTCTTTCATGTTTTGAATCTTTCATCAAATATAATTTTACTAATTTTACTATTTACTTTTGCTTATTCATTTATAGCTATTAAAAATTACACGGAAAATAATGAAAATAAAGATCCAAGAGAAATAATTATTGACGAATTTATTGGTCAAGCAATTCCGATTTATCTTTATGAAATATCTCATGGTACAGAAAAAACGATGGATCAAGCAGTTATTATTTATACAGTGTGTTTTATACTATTTAGGTTTTTTGATATATTAAAACCTTTTCCAGTAAGCTATTTCGACAAAAAACACAAAAACAGTTTTGGTGTTATAATGGACGATGTTTGCGCTGGTCTATATGTTGTTTTAGTATTGATATGCTTTATGGTTTTAAAAAGCTTAATTTAATTATGAAAGATTTAGTTAATAAACTCAAAAAGAAAAAACTCAAAATATCGTTTGCTGAATCATGCACTGGTGGCATGCTGGCTGAAGCAATTACTTCTATTAGTGGAGCTTCTAAAATATTTGATCTTGGTCTAATTACCTACTCCAATAAGGCAAAAATCAGTATTTTAAAGGTAAATAAAAAGATAATTCAAAAATACGGAGCTGTTAGCCCAGAATGTTGTGAAGCTATGGTCAAAAATTTATCTAAGATCTCTGAAGCTGATGTAAATGTATCAATAACTGGAATAGCAGGACCAAAAGGAGGTACTAAGACTAAACCGGTAGGGCTAGTTTATATAGGTGTTAAAAAATTAAATAAGTTAATTATAACAAAAAATATTTTTAAACAAAAAAAAAGAAATAATATTCAAAAAGCAACAGTTAAAAGAGCTTTATACTTAGTTAATTCTTTAATTTAATTGATACTTTTCAATTTTAAAACATTATTAAAATAATATATTTTATATTGTTTCTGCTCTTTTTTGAAAAGCATCAGCAATCTTATTTAACCCAAATTCGAAAGATTTAGTCATAATAATATTTAAAAACTTATTTTTTATTTCAAAATCCACATCAAATATAACTTCAGTAAAATCATCTTTTTGAACAAATTTCCAATTATTTTCTAAATAGTTTAATGGTCCATCTATATTGGTTACATGAATATGATCCTGGTTCTTGATGTACTTAACATTGCTTTTATATGTATCTACAAAAGGTTTTCTTCCAATTGTTAAATCAGCAATAATATTTACAATATCATCATCTTCTTTCTTTTCGTATACTTTTGAGTCTATACAGAATGGAATAAATTCTGGATATTTTTCAATATCTAAAACAAAATTAATTAGCTTAACTTTATCACGTTCAATTAAACGCGTTACAGATGCTTTGGGCATTAGTTGAAAATATTTCTATTTTTTCTTAGTTTATCAAAATCATCATCGGCATGATATGATGATCTCGTTAATGGTGATGATGTCACTAGAAGGAAACCTTTTGATTTAGCAATTCTTCCTAATTCATCAAATTCATCTGGGTGATAATATCTATTCAAAGGAAAATGTTTTACAGACGGTTGTAAGTATTGTCCAATTGTTAAAAAATCTACTTCTGCCGACCTTAGATCATCCATTACTTGAATGATTTCATCTTTTGTTTCTCCAAACCCAACCATTAATCCTGACTTGGTAAAAACGTTTTTATTAAATTTTTTTGAATTTTTTAAAAGCTCCAAAGATCCAAAGTATCTAGCTCCTGGTCTTACTTTTAAATACAAACTTGGAACTGTTTCTATATTATGATTGAAAACATCGGGGTTCGCTTCTAAAACTTTTTTGTATGCCTCCCCTTTTCTTAAAAAATCAGGCGTTAAAACTTCGATTGTGGTGCTTGGATTTTTATTTCTAGTTGCAATTATCACATCATGAAAATGGTTTGATCCGCCATCAGGAAGATCATCTCTATCAACTGAGGTGATGACTACGTGTTTTAAATTTAATTTTTTTACTGCGTTAGCAATTTTAATAGGTTCATATTGATCAAGTTTTTCAGGCTTTCCTGTTTTTACATCACAGAAGGCACAAGCCCTTGTACATGTATCACCCATTATCATTAGTGTTGCATGTCTTTTACTCCAACATTCAGTAATATTTGGACAATTTGCTTCCTGACAAACAGTTACTAAATTATCTTTATTTACTACAGTCTTAGTTAAGAAAAACTCTTTACTGTTCAAAAGTTTAGATCTAATCCAATGTGGTTTCTTTTTTATTGGATTTGCTGGTTTATTTACCTTTTCAGGATGTCTAGGTCTAATTTTGTTTTCCATCTTTTTTAATTATATAGGTAGTCTCACCAGGTTTTCCAAACAAAAATTTTTCTCTTATTAAAATTTCTATAAAATCTAAATCTAAATTATCAGTTAATAAGGAATTTTTTTGCTCAAGATCTTCAATTTTTCCAATTAAATTACTCTCTTTTAATTTTAAATCTTTATAGATCTTTTTTTTTTCTAAGTTAGAAATTAAACCTCTATTACCATCTAGTAGATTTAAGAAAAAATATATAAATAAAAAAGTGATTATAAGTAAGTAATAGTTTTTTTTTAATTTATCTAACATTTTTAAATTTATTGAATTAGTTTTTTCACTTTATTTGATATTATAGTTGTTTTTTTGTTAATATATTCCTCATGATTTTTTTCAATATTTTTAAGTTCATATAAATAATTCACCATAACACCAAATGATCGTTTAAAACCTACTTCTGATATATTTGCATTAATTACTATATCGTCGATTATTGCTCCATTTCCAAGATGAAATCTACAAACATCGTTGATAGGCAATTGTTTTGAGTTTTTCTCATTCATTAAATAATGAGCAACCAATTTATATATAGCATTCTTATTTGATATTATTCTCGTGTCGCCTATTTTTAAACTAGAAGATTTTAAAAAAGATATATTTTCTAAAGGAATATTTCCTAAAATATTTTTTACCAATTTTTCATCCAAGTTAACAAACCAATCTCTAAAACCTGGTATTGGTGATAATGTTCCAAAATTCTTTATATTTGGAAGTTCTTCTTGTATTTCAAAGACAACTCTTTTAATTAAAAAATTTCCTAAAGTTACTCTTGATAATCCATCTTGGCAATTGCTTATCGAGTAAAATGTTGCAGTATCATAATTTTTATCACCATCAGTTCTAGGTTTTGTTATTTCCTGAATTGATTTCCCTAATCCATTAGTTAAAGCAACTTGAACAAAAATAATCGGCTCATCTTCTAGAGCCGGATGGAAATATGCAAAAAATCTTCTGTCTTCTCCTAATCTTCGTTTTAGTTCATCCATATCTTTAATCTCATGAACTCTTTCATATTTCATTATTTTTTCTAATACCGCAGCTTTTGTATCCCAGGTAATTTTTTCAAGTTTTAAAAACCCTGGATTAAACCATGACTTAAATAATTCTCTCAAATCATCATCTAAAGGAATTAGATCTTTATTTTTATATATAATTTTCAACAAATCTTCTCTTAAAGAAACAATTGTTGATATTCCATTTGGAGACATATTTATTCTTTTAAATAATTCTCTTCTCTTTCCCTCGGATGTAATAGATAAGTTATATAAATTTTTGTCATTTTGCGTTCTTTGATATTCTTCAATTGCTTTGGAAACTTCTGTGTGGCTGGGTTTATACTTTTCATTTATCTTTTTAAAAAATAGAAGTTTGTTTTCAATTGAAAGACTAGAGTATAAGTCTGTAATATCTCTCGCTACTGTAATACCAAATGCAGCACCCTTTGTAGACAATAAATCACCACAAAGTGAAAGGATTGTATCAAGATCATTTTTTTTAAGCTCTTTTTTTTTAAATAATTTTTGTCCAACATCAGCTATTGACGAAATTATTTCCTTTAAATTAAACATATTTAAATGATTTACTATTTTTTAACTTATTTTTAAATATTCAATAAAAGATCTTATAGATACAATAATTAGAAAAGATCCAAAAATTTTACTTAATAACTTCTTATCTATTTTATATACTGCTTTTGCTCCTATTCTTGCCATTAACATCGTCACAGGCACAAAAACAATAAATCCAAATAAATTTATGTAACCAATAGTGTAAGGAGTACTTATATTATTTATAATTTCTCCTCCTGTTATCATTGTAATTGTCCCGCTAATTGCAATCAAAATACCAATTGCTGAAGCTGTTCCAATTGATTTTCTAATATCATATCCAAAAGTTCTCATAAATGGCACCATTAAGGATCCACCGCCTATACCTAACAAAACTGAAATAAAACCAACTGCTACTCCTGAAATATTTTTAATTGAGTCTTTTATTTTTTTTGGATTTTCTAAAAATTTATCTCTAAAAAATATAAAAAATAATCCAACTATAAATGCCATTATAGAGAAAAATAAAATAAAATCAGATGTTCTTAAATTAATTGCTAAAAAAGTTCCTCCAATTACACCAAGAACTATAAAAATTCCAAAAGACTTTACTAAATTTACGTCAACAGCTTTGTGTTCCATGTGGG
Source organism: uncultured Pelagibacteraceae bacterium (assembly GCA_902592445.1). Taxonomy (GTDB): domain Bacteria; phylum Pseudomonadota; class Alphaproteobacteria; order Pelagibacterales; family Pelagibacteraceae; genus Pelagibacter. The sequence continues at coordinate 41,136 of CACJEN010000007.1, read as the reverse complement.
TTTTGGCTGATATTATTGAAGTAGGAACTATTATAGCTAGAGATGTTCCAACAGAAATATGCATTCTGGTTGCAATATCAAAGTCTAAGACAGTAAATGCATAATATAAAGCAGGCACCATTATTATGCCACCACCAACACCTAATAAACCTGCCATAAAGCCTGCAACAGATGCAGCTATAGATAATACCAGTAATAAATTTACAATTTCACCAAAATTTAAAACATCCATTATGTGTTAGCTTGAATTGCTTTTTCATTATTTTGAACAATACTCATAATGTGTTTTGCTTTTTGAAAATCAGAGTCTCGAGCCATCATATTATCACTCAAATATCTTTTCCAATTTTTAGAGCCAGCTTGGCCATGATATAAACCAACTGTATGCCTCATGATATGATTTACTTTGGTCCCTAACTTTACCTCCTTATCAACATAATCTAAAAGTTTCTCTACAACTTGTTCTCTTGTTGGAATAATTTCTGTATTGAATATGTTTTTTTCTATATCAACTAATGAATAAGGATTTTGATAAATTGATCTTCCAATCATAACTCCATCACATTTAGAAAGATGGTTTTTGATTTCTTCAATTTTGGAAATACCACCATTTATTATAATTTCTAAACTTGGATTTTCTTTTTTTATTTCATAAACCATGTTGTAGTTGAGTTTAGGTATGTTTAAATTTTGTTTTGGTGATAATCCAGTAAGCATCGCCTTTCTTGCATGCAAAATAAATGTTTTTGTGCCTGCATTGTGCATTTTGTTTATAAAATTGTTCAAATATTCAAAACTTTCAATATCATCAAAACCAATTCTAGTTTTTGCAGTTACAGGTATTTTGCATGAATTAACCATTGAATTTATACATTCTGCAACAAGCTCAGGTTCTTTCATTAAGCACGCTCCAAATTTATTTTTTTGAACCTTTTTGCTTGGGCAACCTAAGTTTATATTAATTTCGTCATAACCCATATCTTCAGCTATTTTTGCAACTTCTGATAATTCCTCTTTATTTGAACCACCAACTTGTAACGCAAGTGGCTTCTCCTCTGGACTAAATGATAAAATTTTATTTCTGTCTCCGTGAATTGCAGATTTAGTTGCTACCATTTCGCTATAAAGCATCACATTCTTGCTGATTAATCTCAAAAAGAAACGATCGTGTCTATCAGTGCAATCCATCATTGGTGCAACTGAAATTTTTCGATTTATTTTATTTCTAGTATCCAAGAGGTTTACCCATTATTTTATCAGGTAGCCATGTCACGATTTCGGGAAAAATACACAAAATTAATATGGCTAAAGCCATTATAATCATAAACGGTATAGAGCCTTTTAAAATTTCTGACAAACTAACATCTGGGGTAATTCCTTTTATAATATAAAGATTTAATCCAACGGGTGGGGTTATTAATCCTATTTCCATGTTTATTGTAAATACAATTGCAAACCAATAAGGATCAAAACCTAAAGTAGTAATTACAGGTAATAATATAGCAGAAGTCATTACGATTACAGCTACAGGTGGCAAGAAGAAACCAGCTATTAAAAGAAAAATATTTATTAATATAAACACAACCCATTTGTTTGAGCTTATATCTACCATGCTTTGAGCCAAAGACTGAGTTACGTACAATTGTGAAAGTGTAAATGCAAAAAGATATGAAGCTGCAATGATAAACATTATCATTACACTTTCTTTCATGGAAACTTTAACAATGTTCCATATTTTTTTTGGCTGATAAATTTTGTAAACTACTGCAATTAATACAAAAACTAAAAATGCCCCTACACCTGATGCCTCGGATGGTGTTGCAACGCCACCGTACAACACATAAAGAACGCCAGCTATAATTGCTAAAAATGGCAGAATCCTAGGTAATACTTCGAGCTTTTCTTTCAATGTAGGTCTTTTACGATTACTTAAAGCTTTTGCTGAGTCTTTATCTATAAAATAACTATGTATAAGTGCCCAGATAGCAAACATACCTGCGAGCATAAAACCTGGGACTAACCCACAAAGAAATAGTCTACCTATCGAAGTTCCTGTTGCAATTCCATAAACAATTAAAACTATACTTGGAGGAATTAAAACACCAAGAGTTCCACCAGCAGCAATTGTTCCAGTTGCAATTTGATCAGAATATCCCCTTTTTCTCATTTCTGGGATCCCCATAGTACCTATTGCGGCACACGTTGCTGGACTTGAACCGCTTAAAGCTGCAAAAATTGAACAAGCACCAATATTTGAAATGACTAAGCCACCAGGTACTCGCCAAAGCCATCTGTCCAACCCTGTATATAAATCTTTTCCCGCTGGTGAATTGGCTACAGCCATTCCCATTAAAATAAACATTGGAATTGAAAGAAGCACAAAAGAATTCAGACCTGCATAAAAGGTCTCAGCAAATACATCTAACATTTGAAAACCTTCAAAAGCAACTAATAGAGCAATCGATACGAAGCTCAAACCAAAAGCTATAGGTATTCCAGAAAATAAAACGATAAGCGTAAAAACAGCAACTATCACTGCAATTAATAAAGGGTCCATTAATTACTATCCTGTTCGTCGTTAAGTTTTATTATTTCTGCAATATATTGCAAGATCATCAACGCAGCACCTATCATCATTGAGGAATAAGGGATCCAAAGAGGTGGATCCCATACAGTTCCTGTAGAATAATTTTTTGTAAAAGCTTCCTCTACCATTAAAAATCCAAAATAAAATAAAATTAAAAAAAATAATAAACTTACTAAAGATGTAAAAATTTTGAGTCTTAAAATATTTTTCTTTGATAAAAAATCATAAATCCACTCCATACTCACATGCGCTTTTTCACTTAATACATAAGCGCTTCCAATAAATGTAGATGCTACTAAAAGCATAGTAACTAACTCGGTTTGCCAAGTAATAGCTCTTTGGAAGAAATATCTTTCAAAAACTAGTTCTACAATAACAAGAATTGATAAAAGTAAAGCTATTACAGCAAAGGCTCCACATGCTTTGGCAATGTGATCGCAGAATTTTAAATATTTATTTTTCATAAAAAAAACCCCTACTTATATCCAATAAATAGGGGTTCTTTATATACCAGTTTATTTAACTGCTAAAGCCATTTCCATTAACTTATCACCACCTGGAACTTTCTCAGCAAATGCTTTATGAGAAGATTGTTTCGCAATCTCTACCCATGCTGCATGATCTTTTTCATCCATATATACTAACTTAACACCAGCTGCCTTATAAGCATCTTCAAATTTTTTATCTAAATTTTCAACTTGTGCAGTCATATATTTTTCAGCAACTTTACCAGCTTTCATAAGAGCGTCTTGTTGTTTTGAATTTAGTGCATCAAAACTTTTCTTCGACATCAAAATTGGTTCATACATAAACCATAGACCAAATTTTCCTGGAGGAGTTGCGCATGAGACCTGTTCATAAATTTTATAACTTACAAAACTTCCTGAACTTGTGTTAGCACCAGTTAGCACACCGGTTTGAAGACCTGTGTAAATTTCTGATGATGGCATACTCTGAATACCTGCACCTGCAGCTTCTAACATTTGGTTAAATGCTTTTCCTGCAGCTCTCATTACCTGTCCTTTTGCATCACTTGGGTTTTTAATACATTTGGTTTTAGAAGCAAATCCACCACCTAACCATGCATCTGAAAGAACCACTACCCCAGCGTCATTAATTATTTTTTTAATTTCGGTCATCATTGGACCTTTATTAAATCTTAATGCGTGGTCATGATTTTTTACAGTTCCTGGCATTAGCGTTGCATCGAATTCTGGATGGAATTTAGACGCATATGCTAAAGGGAAAGCTGAAATATCTAACTGGCCAGTTGTCATAGGCTTCCATTGCTCTTTTGGTTTATAAAGTGATTTAGCAGGATAAATTCTTATATCTAAATCAACATTAGCTTTTTTAACTTCATCTGCAATAATTTGAACCATTTCATGTCTAGGATCGTATGAACCATCTGCTCTCTGTGTACCAGGCCATTGGTGGCTAGCTTTAAGAGTTACTGCTACAGCAGATCCGATTAAAGAAAAAGTTAAAATTACTGAAGTGAAAATTAAAGATAATTTTCTTAACATGTTATTTTCTCCTCATTTGTTTAAATTGTAATTAAATTGAACTTCTTAATAAGAGTCAATATAACCATATGTCATTATATTTATTATGGATGGTCCATTAAAAAATTTATTAGTTGTTGATTTAACAAGGGTTTTGGTAGGTCCTTACTGTACAATGATTTTATCTGATCTTGGAGCGAGAGTCATTAAAATCGAAGCTCCTGAAATTGGAGATGACTCTAGGGGATTTGGACCTTTCATTGATGATTATTCTGCATATTTTATGTCATTGAATAGAGGAAAAGAAAGTATCGCTCTTAATTTAAAGAATGAAAATGATAAAAAAATTTTTGAAAAAATTTTGGCAAAAGCCGACATACTAGTTGAAAATTTTAAACCAGGTACTTTAGAAAAATGGGGATTTGGTTGGAATGAAGTAAGTAAAAAATATCCAAAATTAATTTATGCATCAGCTTCAGGTTTTGGTCAAACAGGACCACTTAAAGAATTACCGGCATATGACATGGTTGTCCAAGGTATGGGTGGATTAATGAGTGTTACTGGACACCCAAATTCAGAACCAACAAGAGTTGGGACGTCTATTGGAGATATTACCGCTGGTTTATTTACTGCAATTGGTATCAATGCAGCTTTGTATGATAGACAAAAAACAGGTAAAGGCACTTTCATTGATGTATCAATGTTAGATTGCCAAATAGCAATTTTAGAAAATGCTATTGCTAGATATCTTTCAAAAAATGAAATCCCAGAACCAATGGGCTCAAGACATCCATCTATTGCTCCTTTTGAAGCTTTTAAAACAAAGGACAGTTTTTTGATTATTGCGGCTGGTAACGACAAATTATTTAAAAGCTTATGTGAAGTTCTTGAAATACCGAATATTGCAAATGATGAAATGTATAAAACAAACTCTCTAAGATCACAAAATATAGATAAACTTAAATTAATCATTGAGGATAAACTTCAGCATAAAAATACAGATGAATGGATAAAAGTTATGGAAAATTTAAAAATACCGTGTGGTCCAATTTTTAATATTAAACAAGCTGTAGAAAATCCACAAATAAAAGAAAGAAATATGATTGTAAAATCTTTTCATAAAAAAATTGGAGAGTTTAAATCTGCAGGAAATCCTATAAAAATGTCAACTTACAAAGATGAAAAAACAAGAGGAGATATTCCAGATCTTGATGAACACCGAGATAAAATACTTAAAGAATTTAGTTAACTAATATATAAGTTATAAAATTATGATAGATAAAAGAAAATTTTATATTAACGGTCAATGGGTTTCACCAATTAAACCAAATGATTATGAGGTAATTAATCCTTCAACAGAAGAGGCTTTTGCAACAATATCATTAGGATCAACAAAAGATACTAATGCTGCGGTTGCGGCAGCCAAAAAAGCTTTGGTTAGCTGGAGCGAAAGTTCAAAGGATGAAAGATTAAATTTATTAGAAAAATTACTTTCTATTTATAAAAAAAGATATGGAGAGATGGCTGATGCTATATCTATGGAAATGGGGGCCCCAATGGATTGGGCAACTGACGTGCAAACATCAAGTGGACAATCTCATCTTGAAGATTTTATAAAAAGACTCAAAGAATTTAAGTTTGATGAGCAATTTGAACCAAACTCTAATAATCATATTTGTTATGAACCAATTGGAGTTTGCGGATTAATTACTCCATGGAACTGGCCAATAAATCAAATAGCTTTGAAAGTTGTTCCAGCCTTTGCAACAGGTTGTACGATGATTCATAAACCTTCAGAAATAGCTCCAATGTCAGCAATGTTGTTTGCGGAAATGATTGATGAAGCAGGCTTTCCAGCAGGTGTATTTAATCTAGTAAATGGCGATGGAGCTGGTGTTGGTACGGATATTTCATCTCATCCTGATATTGATTTAGTATCTTTCACAGGTTCAACAAGAGCAGGTAAATTAATTTTAAAAAATGGAGCTGATACAATCAAAAGAGTGTGCTTAGAATTAGGTGGAAAAGGGGGAAATATTGTTTTTGCAGACTCCTACCCTAATGCTGTAAGAGATGGTATCAGAAACGTAATGAGTAATTCAGGTCAGTCATGTGATGCACCTACAAGAATGCTTGTTGAAAAATCAATTTATGAAAGAGCAGTCAAAGAGGCTGTCGAAGAGGCAAATTTAATAAAGGTAGACCATGCTTCAAAAAAAGGAGATCATATAGGTCCTGTTGTTTCTAAAATTCAATACAATAAAATAATAAGCCTTATTCAAAGTGGAATTGACGAAGGAGCTACTCTTGCAGCAGGCGGTCCTGAACTACCTAACGGAATGAACAAAGGCTATTTTATTAAACCAACTATTTTTACCGATGTAACAAATGACATGCGTATTGCAAAAGAAGAAATATTTGGTCCAGTTTTATCTATAATACCTTTTGAAACTGAAGAAGAAGCAATTCGAATTGTAAACGAAACTGAGTATGGATTAGGTAATTATTTACAAACTGAGGATAAAGAAAAGGCTAAAAGAGTTGCCAAGAAGCTTAAGGCTGGAACAATTTATGTAAATGGAAACGGTGCAGACCCTGGTGCTCCATTTGGAGGATATAGACAATCTGGAAATGGACGTGAAGGTGGTGTTTGGGGATTACATGAATTTTTAGAAGTTAAAGCTGTAACTGGTTGGCCCAAATAATATGATTGGCTATGTTATGGTTGGCACAAATGATTTAGATCAATCAATAAAATTTTATGATGAGTTGTTGAAAGTTTTAGATTTAGAAAGAACTGAGAAAGACGATGTTTGCGCTGGCTATTCTCAAAAAAATAATAACGGAAAAATAGAATTTTACGTGACAAAACCTTTTAATAAAGAAAAGGCAACAGTTGGTAATGGATCTCAAATTTCATTTCAAACAAGCTCGAGAGAATTGGTTGATAAGTTTCATGATGTTGGAATTAAGTTAGGAGGTGCTAGCGAAGGATCTGGTGGTGAGAGACCAGAGGGCTCTGGAGTTTACTATTCTTACATTCGTGACTTAGATGGAAATAAAATCTGCGCTTTTACAAATATCCAATAATAAATGTCATATAATTTTGTAGAGAAAAAATTAAAAGCTAATGGTGTAGTTATTTTAGATGGTGGAAATGGAGGAGAGTTAGAAAGTTCAGGCGCAAAGATGGATAAAGATCTATGGGCTGGAAAATGTGCAATAGATGATCCAGATAAAGTGTTTCAAGTGCATGAAAAGTACATTAATGCTGGCGCAGACATCATTACTTCAAATACCTACGCTATTACGCCTATATCGATGAAAGAGTATGGGTATGATCAATTTACGAAAAGTTGGAATGAAGAAAGTGTAAAAATAGCTTTAAAAGCAGCAAACAATTCTAATAGAGAAGTAGCTGTTGCAGGATCAGTTTCAACATCAGGCAGTTGGGATAAGCTTTCCGAAGAGGATATAAGACCTGGCTTTAATGAGCATTTAAAAATTTTAAAAGAAGCAGGTGTAGACTTAATCATTTTAGAAGCCATGACTTCAAAGGATAGAACTGTTGAAAATATTATTGAGTGCTCAAAAGATGTTAAATTACCTATATGGCTATCTATTTCTTGTGCAATTAATGAAGATGAAAATGTATTAATGCACGGCTATCAAGAAAGCATAACTAATTCGAAAGCAAAGTTTTACGATACTTTAGAGAATTCTCTATCTAAATTTAGTAAAATGCATGAAGGTCCAATTTTAGTGGCACATTCAGATATTAAAGTTACTGGTGAAGCGGTTAAAATTTTGAAAAAAGTTCATAAAGGGATTGTTGGTGCATATCCAAATAACGGTTACTTTGAAAAACCTCACTGGAAATTAATTAATGATATATCACCGCCTAAATATTTGGAGGAAGCAAAAAAATGGGTATTTAATGGAGCTCAAATTATTGGTGGATGTTGTGGAGTTGGTCCAGATAAAATAAATGCAATCTCAGTATTAAAATAAAATTAAGGAATGGCAAAAGATAAAAAAATAATTAGTGAATTAAATCCTACGCTTAAAATTATAAGAGATAATAAACCAAAATGGTATTTGCCGGAAACAAGGAGAGATGGTTATCGAAATTTACATAAAATCAACAGATATGGTATACTTCTAAGATCTGATCATGTATTAAAATTAAATCAAAAATATAATGATGAGATAGGAAAAATTCCATCAGTAAAAAAAATAACAAATCATAAATATTTTTGCTCATTGTTAGTCGGCAAAGATCAAGACATTCTATATGAAAAATATGCAGATGATTTTAACCAAAATACCCCACAAACAATAATGTCTATCACTAAAATGTTTATAAATTTATTTATAGGAGAACTCGTTGAAAAAAAAATTATTGAATTAAATAAAAAAGTTTCAGACTATTTACCAAATATTGGCTCTGGATACGCATCTGCTACAATTCAAGATGTTTTAGATATGAATATTCAAAATGCTTATAGCGAAGATTATACAGATCCATACACCTCTTCATTTTTACATGAACCAGTTTGTGGTTGGAGACTACCCGATGATTTAAATTATAAAGTTAGCCAGGAAGAATTTTTAAATTCAATTAAATCTTTGAAAGATCAAAGTTTAAAAAATACCTCAGATTTATCTCACTACAAATCAGCAAATACAGATGTAATGGGTTTATTAGTTGAAAAAGTAAGTGGAAAAAAACTTAAAGAATGGCTGCTGGAGGCTGTAGAGGCAGCAGGTTTTGAAGATGCTATGTATATGGGAACAGATAGATTTAGTATGCCTTGGATTTCAGGAGGCGGATGTTTAATCTCTAGAGATTTTTTAAGATATGGTCTCCTTTTTTCAAGGAAAGGGCATGGTGTATTAAATAGAAAAATCGGTTCTGAATTATTCTTTGATGAAACATTAAAAAACAAAGGGACTAAATATATGGAATTAAAAAAAAATAAGTTTTTAGAGTACTCAAATTCAACTATGAAATGTGGTAATTGGATTGGCCATTCGGGTCTTGGAGGTCAATTTCTGGCAATAAATTTAAATAATGGAGTTGTTGCAAGTTTTTTCTCTGTAATTGAAACAGATTCTGGAACTGACGAGAATTATAAGAGATATATGATTAATATGATTGATGAAATAGTAAATAGTAATTTTTAAATATTATTTTTTTTAATTAAATTATCTATTTCTACTATTTGGTTTATTAAACCATCTAGTTTATGTAGCGGTACCATGTTTGGGCCATCTGAGGGAGCATTCTCAGGGTCTTGGTGAGTTTCTAAAAATATTGCAGCTATTCCAACAGCAACAGCAGCTCTTGACAAATATTCAACAAATTCTCTTTGTCCTCCACTTTTGTCACCCTGGCCACCAGGTTGTTGTACAGAATGAGTTCCATCAAAAACTATTGGATAACCATTTTTTGCCATTATAGGTATTGATCTCATATCAGATACTAATGTGTTGTATCCAAAGCTGGCTCCTCTCTCAGTTACAAGGATTTTTTCATTACCACTTTCAGATATTTTTTTTGTAACGTTAACCATATCCCATGGAGCTAAAAATTGACCTTTTTTTACATTAATAACCTTTTTAGTTTTTGCAGCAGCAACCAATAGATCTGTTTGTCTACAAAGAAATGCTGGAATTTGCAAAACATCTACATGAGGTGCAACAATAGAACATTGATCTTCATTATGTATATCTGTTAGAACTGGAATATTATTCTCTTTTTTTATTTTATCAAAAATTGGTAAAGATTTTTCTAATCCAGCCCCTCTTTTTCCCTTTAAACTTGTTCGGTTAGCTTTATCAAATGATGTTTTGTAAATTAAATTTATTTTATATTTTTCTGTAATTTCCTTAATTTTACCAACCATGTCCATTGCGTGTTGCTCTGTTTCCAATTGGCATGGGCCAGCAATTAAACAAATTTTATTTTTGTTTGAAATTTCAATTCCGTTACAATTTACTATTTTATTTTGCATAATTTGATTTGCTTGCTTTAATAAACGATGAAAATAAAGGATGTGGACCCAAAGGTCTAGATTTAAATTCAGGATGAAACTGAACACCAATAAACCATGGATGACTATTTAATTCAATAATTTCAGGTAATTTGTTGTCAGGTGACATTCCAGAAAAAATTAAACCATTTTTTTCAAATTTTTCTCTCAAATTATTGTTTACCTCGTATCTATGACGATGCCTTTCTTTAATTTTTGTAGATTTATATATTTTTTTTATGGCAGAATTACTTTTAAGCAAAGCATCGTATAAACCAAGCCTCATTGTGCCACCTAAATTTCTATCTGTGCCTTTTATAATTAAACCATCTTTGCTCCACTCATTTATTAATCCGATCACTGGATAAATTTTTTTATCAATTTCAGTTGATCCTGCGTTTTTGATTTTAAGCACATTTCTAGCAAATTCTATAACTGCCATTTGCATCCCAAAACAAATACCTAAAAAAGGTATTTTTTTTTCACGTGCATACTTAATACAGGCTATCTTACCTTCTGTACCTCGCTTTCCAAAACCTCCTGGTATCAATATACCAGACACATTTTTTAATTTTTTTCTTATATTGTTTGATTTTAATTTGTCTGACTCAATTCTTATTAAATTAATTTTAACTTTGTTCTCAATTCCACCGTGTGTTAAAGCTTCATCTAAAGATTTGTAAGCATCTTTTAAGTTCACATATTTGCCAATTATTGCAATATTGACAGTTTTTCTTGTATTTAAAACTGTATTTGTAATTTTTTTCCAAGGTTTAAGATTTGGTTTTCTCTTAGATTTTAAATTAAAGTATTTAAGAACTTGTTTATCTAATTTCTGATTAAAAAAACTTATAGGTGCTTCATAAATGGTTTTAACATCTACAGTTTCTATTACATTTTCTATTTGCACATTGCAAAACAGTGATATTTTTCTCTTTTGATCAATTGGGATAGATTGTTCTGATCTGCATATAACAATATCAGGTTGAATACCTATGCTTCTTAACTCTTTTACTGAATGTTGTGTAGGTTTAGTTTTAATTTCGTCTGAGGATTTCATAAATGGAACTAAAGTTAAGTGAATAAATAACGATTTAAGTTTTCCATTCTCATTTGAAAATTGTCTAATAGCTTCTAAGAAAGGTAAGCTTTCAATATCACCAACAGTTCCACCAATTTCACATATTACAAAATCTTCATTAGTAATATCTTTCTTGATAAATTCTTTAATCCTATCAGTTACATGTGGGATTACTTGTACAGTTTTTCCAAGATATCCACCTTTACGTTCTTTTTTTATAATTTCAGAATAAATTCTTCCTGTTGTTATATTATCTGATTGTTTAGAAGAAATATCTGTAAATCTTTCATAGTGTCCTAAATCTAAATCCGTTTCTGCACCATCATCAGTAACAAAAACTTCACCATGTTGAAATGGACTCATGGTGCCTGGATCAACATTTAAATACGGATCCATTTTTCTAATACGTACTTTATAGCCTTGTGATTTTAATAAATATCCAAGTGATGCAGAAGATAATCCTTTTCCTAAAGATGATACCACGCCGCCGGTTACGAATATATATCGCGCCATGGAATTATCTTATAGACTGATTATTTAAAAATGAAAAGTACTAATTATTATTTTCTGGTACTTTTGGTGCATCATCTGCATTTTCTTCAATTTTATCAATTACAGATGTTGTTGGGGTAAGTTCTCCCCTAGAAATAATTGTTAAACCAAGACTACAGATAATAAATAATGTTGCAATAATCGATGTTGCTTTGGTTAAAAAATTTCCTGCTGATCTTGAAAACATAAAATTATCTTGGGACACACCTATTCCAAGAGCTCCTCCCTCTGACTTTTGGAGTAAAACAAGCACGACAAGAATTGCTGCAAGTATAATATTTAGAATTAAAAGTATATTTTCCACGAGGATTAATTAGACGTTTTTTTTATTATATCAACGAATTTTTTTGAACTAAGAGATGCTCCACCCACCAAAAGACCGCCTATACCATCTATTTTTGAAATTTCATTTGCATTTTTTGAGTTAACAGATCCACCATATAAAATCTTTACAGGATTTTTAAATTTAAATTGTTTAAGGATTTTTTTAATTTTTTTAATATTTTTTTCTAATTCATTTTTTGAAGGAACAATTCCTGAACCTATTGACCATACAGGTTCATAGGCAATAATAATTTTATTTGCATTTTTTATACCTTTCAGACCTTTGGATATTTGTCTTTTTAAAACTTGGAATGTAATTTTTTTTTTCTTTTCATCTATTGTTTCGCCTATACAAAATATAATGCTTAATTTTTCCTTTAATACAGATTTAATTTTTTGGTTGATTAGTAAATCTGTTTCTCCCTCATTTCTATTTTCTGAATGTCCTAATATAATATATTTTGCTCCAGCAGATTTGATGAGCTTTGCATTTACATTTCCTGTGTATGGACCGTAATCACTTTTGTAATAACAGTTTTGGGCACCTATATTAAGTTTAGTATTGTTATAATAATTTGAAAAGGATTTAAGCAATGTAAATGGTGGGCAATAAATTATCTTTATCTTTTTATATTTTTTATTTTTAATCAAATTTAAAACAGTTTTTACCTTTGAAATATCATTAAAATTGCCATGCATTTTCCAGTTAGCTACAAAAATCATATTATTATTTGTCATACACAATATTTTAATTTATAGGTTTGTTTTTTGTAGTTCAATATATAAACGATTTTACTGATGTTAAAAAACTTACGGGGATTTTCAAACACTAAATTAGCTGGTGTTCTTATAGCGATAATTATTGTTCCATTTGTATTTTGGGGAATGGGAAGTGTATTTAGTGGAGGAAATACTAATAATGTTGCTAAAATAAATAATAAATCAATTTCAACACAAGATTTTTTACAATATGTAAATCAGTCAAGAATTAACATGGAGTATTTAAGAGAAAATATAGAAAATAATGTTATTGAAGAAATATTAACTGGTCTTGTCTCTAATAAATTATTAGAGATGGAAATAGAAAGCTTAAATGCATCATTATCTGAAAACATATTGGCAAATAAAATCAAAAATGATGAAAAGTTTGTTGATGATAAAAATTCATTTTCGAGACTGAAATATGAAAAATTTCTTTTAGAAAATAATCTTACAGCACCAATTTATGAAATAAAACTTAAGGATCAGGAATTAAAGAAAAATTTATTTGATTATATAAGTGGAGGACTAATTTCACCATACTTTCTTAAAAATAAAATTTATATAAATGAAAACAAAGAACTTGAAATTGAATATTTTAATTTAGATCAATTTTATAAAACCAATACATCTAAATCTGAGATCGATAAATTTATTAAAGAGAATGAAGATAATCTAAAAGAAGATTTAATAGATATTAAGTATACAAAAATTACACCAAAGACACTTTTGGATATTAATGAATTTAATGATGATTTTTTTAAAAAAATTGATGAAATAGAAAATAGTATATTTAATGGCTCTAAATTAAATGAAATTCAAAAAATACATAATTTAAAAATTGAAGTAGTTTCAAATTTTAAGAATGAGATAGATTCAGATGAGATTCTCCAAGAAATATATTCTAAAAGAAAAGAGGATAAAACTCAAATTATTGATAAAAATGACTTTTATCTTTTATATGAGATATCAAACATAAAAAAAATTTTACCAGACTTAAATGATTTAAATTTTATTGAAAAAGTAAAAAATCAATTAGTGATGAAACAAAAAATTGATTACAACAAAAAACTATTTAAAAAAATTCAAGATAAAAAATTTTCAAATGCTGAATTTTTAAATATTGCAAGGAATGAAAGTAATATTAAAAAATTGAAAATCAATTCATCCAATTTTGATGAAACTTTCAGTAGAGAGTCAGTAGAATTATTATATTCGCTACCTAAAAAAAGTTTTGTTTTGATTGCAGATAAAAATAATGATGTCTATTTATCTAAAATATCTAATATAAATACAAGTATGCTTAATAAAGATGCTGATAAAGTTAACGAGTATAAATTAAAGTCAAATAGTCAAGTAATGGGAGAAATATATAGTACTTATGATTTGTTTTTGAGTAAAAAATATAATGTTAAATTATTTAATAGCACGCTTGAGAGAATAAAAAATAATTTCAGATAATGCTTAACGTCAATTTTAACCAATTTAAATCTGGTTATTTAAAAAAAAAAAACCAAGTTTTATTTTTTTCAATTAATACAAAAGGTGAACAAGAAATAATTAATTTAATTAATAATCTTTTAATTGAAAAAAATAGTTTTGTTTTTGAGTCAGTAGAAAAAGGTAAAATTAAAGGTAGGTACACAATATTTGGCAGGAATCCTGATAAAATTTGGGAGTTTAATAAAAATAGATGTCAAATTCTAACTGGGAACAAAAAAAAAATATTGATAGGAAATCCTAAAGAAAACATAGAAAAGATTATTGAGGAATTTAAATTTAATACACCTAAAAACTTACCTCCTATTTGTTCACTGATATCAGGTTATTTTTCTTATGATATTATCCGTTATATTGAGAGAATACCTAATAAAAATAAAGATGATTTAAATATACCTGATGCAAGGATATTACGTCCAAGAAACCTTGTAATTCACGATAACTTAAAAAGTAAGCTGTATTTTATTGTCAATGTTTTTAGTGACGAAAAAATTCAAAATTTAAAAACGAAATACGAAAAATCTATTAATGAAATAGAACAAATGGTTTTTTTAGCTAACTACTCCCAAAATTCATCATTTAATGAAAAAATAATTAAATTGAGTCCTATCAAATCAAATACCTCGAAGAAAAAATTCATATCAAGTGTAAAAAAAGCAAAAAAATATATTAAAATTGGTGATATTTTTCAGGTTGTTCTAAGTCAAAGATTTCAAACTAAATTAACAAAAAAACCATTAGAAATTTACAAGAAACTCAGAAAAACAAATCCATCACCATTTATGTATTTTTTTAATTTTAATGATTTTCAAATTATTGGGGCAAGTCCTGAAATTCTTGTCAGATTAAGAAATAATAAAATAACAATAAGGCCTATAGCTGGTACTAGACCAAGAGGTAAAAATAAAAAAGAAGACAATTTTTTTAAAAAAGATCTTTTGCAAGATAAAAAAGAGCTTTCTGAGCATTTGATGCTTTTAGACCTTGGTAGGAATGATACGGGCAAAGTATCAAAAATAAACACCGTAAAAGTTACAGAAAGTTTTAATGTTGAAAAATATTCTCATGTCATGCACATAGTTTCGAATGTACAAGGGGAATTTAATAATAAGTTTTCTAAATTTGATACTTTGTTGTCTGGTTTTCCTGCTGGTACTGTATCTGGAGCACCAAAAATAAGGGCAATGGAAATAATTGATGAACTTGAGAATACAAAAAGGAAAGTATACGCAGGTGGTATTGGATATTTTTCTGCAAATGGTGATTTTGATACATGTATTGCTTTAAGAACAGCATTAACTAAAAATAAAAAATTTTATGTTCAATCTGGAGCAGGTATTGTTGCTGATAGCAAACCATTAAATGAATTTAAAGAAACAGTAAATAAAGCAAAAGCTTTATTAAAAGCACTAGAATAATTATGAAAATATTACTAATTGATAACTATGACAGTTTTACATTCAATTTATATCACTATATTTCTGTTTATTCTAAAAACGTTGATGTGGTAAGGAATGATAAAATTAATTCCAAAGAAATTTTAAAAAGAAAATACAAAAAAATTGTTATTTCTCCTGGTCCAGGAAATCCGGATCAAGCAGGAAACTGTCTTAAAATTGTAAAGGACTTGTATAAAAAAATTCCAATTTTAGGAGTTTGTTTAGGACATCAAATAATTGGTCAATCATTTGGTTCAAAAATAGTACAAGCCAAGGAATTAGTTCATGGAAAAACAAGCAAAATTTATTCTAAAAAGAGAGGGGTTCTAAGAAAAATCCCAAAAATATTTGAAGCAACGAGGTATCACAGCTTAATAATAGACAAAAAAACATTATCAAATGAGCTAGAGATAACAGCTGAAACTCATGACGGCAATATCATGGGTATTAACCATAAAAAATATAATATTCATGGTGTGCAATTTCATCCTGAAAGTATAAAAACTATACATGGCTTAAAAATATTGAAAAATTTTATTAAGAATTAAAATGAATAAATTTTTAGATCAATTAAGAAATAAAAAAAACTTATCATTTGAAGAAAGTATTAATGCTTTTCAAATTTTAATGGATGGAAAAGCAAATGATGACGAAATATTCAAATTTTTAACTTACCTTTCTGAAAAAGGTGAGGTTTCAGATGAAATTGCAGGAGGTGTTGCGGTTTTGAGAGACAAAGCAACAAAAGTGAATGTGCAGAATTGCATTGATACTTGTGGAACAGGTGGTGATGGGAAAGATACATTAAATATTTCGACTGCCTCAGCTTTGTTATTGGCAAGTATGGGAGTCAAGGTTGCAAAACACGGTAACAAAGCAGTTTCGTCCAAATGCGGCTCTGCTGATGTTTTAGAGGCATTAAAAGTAAATATCAATTTAGATTCAAAAGGTGTGGAAAATCAAATAAATAAAAACCATTTTGGTTTCATGTTTGCTCCCAACTATCATAGAGCCATGAAATATGTCGGACCAACAAGAAAAAAAATTGGAAAAAGAACTATATTTAATTTAATTGGTCCATTAAGCAGTCCAGCAAAAGTTGAGAGACAAGTAGTGGGTGTATTTGATAGAAATTTACTTAAAATATTTTCTAGCGCATTAAAAAACTTAAATATCAAGTTTGCCTGGGTAGTAAACAGTGAAGATGGTTTAGATGAAATATCTCCATATCAAAAAACCCATGTTATGCAATTGAAAAGAGGAGAAATAAGTGAAATCATTATTGATCCTGAGCAATTAAATATAAAGGCTGATAATTTTCAAAAATTAGTTGGCAAAGATGCTGAATATAACTCTCAAAAAATAATTGAAATATTTAAGGGTGAAGATAATGATTTTTCTAAAGCTGTTTCTTTAAATGCAGCAGCTGGATTAATAGTTTCTGAAAAAGAAACGAATTTTAAAAATGCTTATGAAATGTCGAGAAATCATTTATTAAGTGGTAAAACACTAGAACATTTAAATAAATTAAATTATGTCTAATAATGTTTTACAAAAAATCATCGACAAAAAGAAATTGAAACTTGAAAAGATAAAAAATGAAATATCCTTGGAAAGTATAAATGAACAAATTGAAAAAAATAATAATTTCATTGATTTTAAAAATAAAATTCAAAATAATATAAATAATAATAATTTATCAATTATTGCAGAAATTAAGAAAGCAAGTCCTTCAGCAGGTATTATAATTGAAAATTATGATCCTCTAAGTATCGCAGAGATTTATTTTAAAAATAAAGCTACATGCTTATCGATTTTAACAGAAGAAGATTACTTTTTGGGTAAATTGGATCATATTAAAATAATTAAACAAAAAATAAATCTTCCTGTTTTATGTAAAGATTTTTTTATAGATAAATTTCAAGTTAAACTTTCAAAAAGTTATGGAGCAGATGCAATTTTGATTATTCTTGCTGGTGTAAATGAAAAAATTGCTGATGAACTTTATCAGGAAGCTATTAATCAAAAAATGTCAGTTATTGTTGAAGTTCACACAGTAGATGAAGCAAAAAAATCTCTTAAATATCATGATGCTTTGATAGGTATAAATAATAGAAATTTAAAAACTCTCGAAACAAATATCAATACAACTCATGATATTCATGATGTTCTAGTAAATCACAATGGCCCTTTAATTTCTGAAAGTGGCATTAAAAGCAAAGAAGATGTTTTAAAAATTAGAAACAGCACAAAAATAAAAACTTTTTTAATTGGTGAATCAATTCTTAAAAATTTAGATAATAACAATATTTTTTCTATTTTTTAGGCTGAAAACCTTTATTTTATTGATATTTTTTCTCTTGTGATAATTGTAGAACTTTAATAGAACATCTGTGTACACAATTTGTTCTATGCTAACTAAAAAACAAAAAAACTTACTCTTATTTATCAACAAGAAGTTGAGATCTACAGGAGTATCCCCATCATATGAAGAAATGAAACAATCTCTAAATCTTAAATCTAAATCAGGGATACATAGACTTATAAGTGCTTTAGAGGAAAGAGGTTTCATCAAAAGATTAGCTCACAAAGCAAGAGCTCTTGAAGTAGTCAAATTACCAGAAACTGCTTCTGCCAATGATATTTATAATAGTTTTTCACCAAGTGTAATTAGAGGTGGATTAGATGATAAAAATCTAGAGGATAATTCTGGTAGTGAAATACCAGTTTTGGGAAATATTGCAGCGGGCACTCCTGTAGAAGCTATTCAAAATGAAGTAATGAGAATTCCGATGCCAGATAACATCGAGAAAAATGGAGAGTTTTTTGGTCTAAAAGTTAAAGGAGATTCAATGATTGAAGCAGGTATTAATGATGGAGATACTGTAATAGTTAAAAAGGCTGATACTGCTGAAAATGGTAAAATTGTTGTAGCTTTGATTGATGATAATGAAGCTATGTTAAAAAGAATTCGTAGAAAAGGAAAAACTGTGGCACTAGAAAGTGCTAACAGAAATTATGAGACTAAAATTTTTGGTCCTGACAGAGTAAAAGTACAAGGCGTACTAGTATCTTTATATAGAAACTTCTAATAAAATAGTCTAAATATTTTTTGATGAAAAAAGTTGCAACTCGGTTTGCACCCTCACCTACTGGGCCATTGCATATAGGTGGAGTAAGAACCGCCTTATTTAATTGGCTATATTCAAAAAACCATAATGGAAAATTTTTTTTAAGAATTGAAGATACTGATAAGGAAAGATCAAAAGAGGAATTTAAATTACAGATTTTAAATTCTCTTAAATGGATTGGGGTAAATCATGATGGAGAGGAGTATATTCAATCAAAAAATATTGAAAGTCATATTAAAATCGTAAATAAATTATTAGAAAACGGAAATGCTTACAAATGTTATTGCTCCTCAGATGAAATAGAAGAGCAAAAACTTAGAGCTAAACAAAAAAAGATACCGTACATTTATAATAGAAAATGGAGGGATAAAAGTGAAACAGAGGCTCCTCAAGATATCAAACCAGTTATAAGGTTTAAAAGTAAAATTGAGGGCAGCACAAAAATTAATGATTTAGTTCAAGGAGATATAAAAATTGAAAATAATACAATTGAAGATTTTATAATTTTACGAAGAGATGGAACACCAACATACAATTTATCGGCTCCAGTAGATGACCATATTATGGGTATGACTCATATAATTCGAGGTGATGATCATAAAATCAATACATTTAAACAAATTCAAATTTATGAGGCGCTGCGATGGGAAACACCTTTATTTGCACATATACCTTTAATTCATACATTGGAAGGTAAAAAATTATCAAAAAGAGATAATGCTTCAACAATTGATGATTACGAAAAAATTGGAATTATGCCTGATGCCCTAAGAAATTATCTTATAAGATTAGGGTGGTCTTATAAAGATAAAGAAATATTTTCTCTGGAAGAAAGTATTAAATATTTTAATTTAGAAGGTATTGGAAAATCTCCTTCGAAACTTGATATGTCACGAATTTTATCAATGAATGAGTATTATATAAAAAATAAAAGTAACGATGATCTTTTCCAAAGTTTCGAGGAATATTGTAAAAATTTTAAGGAAAATATTAACAATGAAAAACTAAATATTATAAAGAAATCATTAACTTTTTTAAAAAATAAAGCAAAAACAATGGAAGACATTTATAACAATTCAAAATTTATTATAAATGATGAGATAATTATTGAAAAAGCTGAAATGAGTTTACTAACTGAAAATGCAAAAAATATAATCAAATCTTTCTTAAAAAAAGTAAATGAAATAGAAGTTTTTAATAAAGAAACTTTAGAACCAATAATAAATAATTTAATATCAGAGAATCAAACAAACTTTAAAGGTGTAGGTCAGCCATTAAGAATTATTTTAACAGGCTCGAAATTTGGTCCTGGAATATATGATATTATAATATCGTTAGGAAAAAAAAGAGTTTTAGACAGATTAAGTAAGGTAGGATAAAATTACTTTAGATGCCTGGTCACTTGCAGAGGTTGAAGACTTTAAATCATCTATAGTATTTTTAACAACAGACATTTGTTCTTTAATCAAATTAGGTTTTTTCATAAAATAATAAAAAGTTTTATAAATCTCATTTGAATTACATTCATTCTGTAAAAGTTCTGGGATGATTTCTTTATTATTAATTATATTGATCATATTTACATATTTAATTTTCAATAAAAATTTAGCTAAATGGTAATTAAAAAAATTCATTTTATAAATTATCATTGAAGGAATATTATTTTTACATACATCGAGAGATACAGTTCCAGACTTCACAATCGCAAAAATTGATTTTTTTAAAATCTGAGATTTAATTTTATCATCACTAACAACTTCAACATTCAAGAGTTTTTCTGCTGATAATTTATTTTTTATGGTTTCTTTAAATTTTTGAGTAGAATGAAAAATATAATGATACGAATTGTCTTTTAAATTCATTTTCTTTATAAAATTAATTAATACTGGAAAAAGGATTTTAATTTCGCTTTCTCTACTGCCTGGAAACAAAGATACGATATTTTTTTTTTCTACAAAATCATTAATCTCGACATTTATATCCTTTTCCATGGAATCCAACAAAGGATGTCCAACAAAAGTATTTTTTAAATTTTCTTTATCAAAGTAATTTTTTTCAAAACTAAATAAAAGAAGAATGTGATCGAGAAATTTTTTCATTTTTTTTACTCTTCCCTCTCGCCATGCCCAAACCTTTGGTGCAATAAAATGTATTGTTTTGATTTTTGGATTGATTTGTTTTACTTTTTCAGAAACACGTAATGAGAAATCAGGGCTATCAACTGTAAGAAGAATACTAGGATTAAACTTAATCACCTCATTTACAGTTAAATCAATTTTTTTTTTTATTTTTAAAAAGTTAAATACGACATCGGTAAAAGCCATATAAGTGATATCTTTTTGATCATATATAGATTTAATTCCTAAAGATTTTAAATTATTGCCACATACTCCAAGATATTCAATATCCTTTTTTTTTTCATTTAGATTCCTAATTACATTTGAAGCCAATTTATCACCTGAGGGCTCGCCTGTTAAAATAAATATCTTTTTCATATCACATGTAAAATCATTTTATTTTTATTGGAAAATTCAATAATTTTTTTTTTATCTAAGATTATATGTTGATTGTTTTTTAAAACTATACCCCTCAAACCAATTCTTTTACATTCTTTTATTGTATCAAATCCTATCGTTGGTAAATCAGCCCTTAAGTCTTGTTTTTTTTTTGGAAACTTAATTAAAAAACCATTATTTATTTTTACTTTACTTATTTTTGATAACATTGATTGGGTACCTTGTTTTTTTTCATACGAAATAAGTTTATTATTTCTAATAACAGCGGCTTGAACATGATTATGTGAATTAATTGAATCCAAAAATCTTATACCTTTATTAATCTCCCTTTTTTGGTCTAAGTCAGGTTTTAACTTGCTATAAGTTCCTTTTTTTAAGGTTAGTTCAGGATTGAATTTATTCAGTTTTAAAACTTTTATTTTATTTTCACTTAATATTTTTATTAATTCTTTTAATATAGCTGCATCTCCAAATTTTGCTGCTTTAATAATTCTTGGCAAATAATAAATTCCTTTTAAATCAAGTTTTAATGATGAAATCTTTGGTTTTTCAATATTCCCAGCAAATATCACTTTTTTACAATTTTTGCTTTTTATTAAATTTAATATTTTTCCAAATTTTCCTATACCAATGTGGAAGCTATTATCAAATTTTTTAAAGATTTTTTTTTTTGTTAAATCAATAATAAAGAAATTTATTTTTTTTTTTTTTAAACTTTTAATAATTAGTTTTGGTAAATTTTTATTGCCAAGGAATAAACAAATCATTTATTGCTTATTGGAACCGATATAGGTCTTTTTTTATCCGAATTAATAAATTTTACAATATTATTCACATATTTATTTTCTTTTAATTCATGACCTAAATTTTCAATATTTTTTCTAAATGTGTCATCACAAAAAATAATATCATATGCACTTTGAATAATTTTAATATCTTGATTTGAAACACCTGATCTTCTTAAACCTATCAAATTTAATCCTGTTAAAATATTTCTATTTCCTAGAGATAAGCCGTAAGGAATAACATCGCTTAATACTCCGGTCATTCCTCCTATCATTGCAAATTCACCAATTCTTGAAAATTGATGTATCGCACAACTTCCACCAACAATGGCGTTTTTATTTATTGAAACATGGCCGCCAACTTGAACGTTGTTAGCAAGAACTATGTTATCATCTATCATGCAATCATGAGCTATATGACAATAAACCATAAATAAGTTACGATTTCCAATTTTGGTAATACTGCCACCCTGTTCTGTACCCGGATTTATATTTACGTACTCTCTAAATTTATTATTATCTCCAATTATTAAAGAATTTTTTTCACCCTTATATTTGAGATCTTGAGGAGGCGTTCCAATAGAACAAAATGGATAGATCTCGTTTTTTTTTCCTACTTTTGTATTCCCAGTGATATTTACGTGGGTATGAACTATTGTATCATCGCCAATTTCAACATCTGGCCCAACTATAGAATATGGACCAATTTTTACATTATTACCTATTAATGCCTTGCTATCAATTATTGCTGTTTTATGGATCACATGTAAATAAATAACAAAATTATTTATTTATAGTTATCAACTATTACTACTATTTATTTCTTTCTATCAACAATTGTTGCGGCCCACTGGGCATCTGCCTTTTTTATACCATCTACAAAAGCTTCACCTTGATATTTCCAAACTCTTCCATGAGATCTTATTGCCTCTATATTTAATTCAAGCTTGCAATCTGGAATAACTGGACTTCTGAACCTGGCCTTATCAACAGTCATTAAAAAAACTAGTTTATTTTCATATGTTGATTTATCTATACCAGTAGCTGTAAGAGCTGCTGCTGCTTGTCCAAATGCTTCTACAATTAAAACACCTGGCATAACTGGTTCTCCTGGAAAATGACCTTGAACAAAAAAACTATCTTTTTTAACATATACAATTGCTGTAGCAGATTTTAATTTTTTAATATTTACGAGTTCATCAATTAAAAGCATGGGCTCTCTATGAGGTAATAAGTTCTTGATGTCTTCTTTATTTAATTTTTCTGTCATTTTTTATTTTCTTTTATAAATAACTTAATGTCTTTTGCTGGATAGCCCATAACTTTTGTGTTGTCAGGTATATTTTTAATAACACCGCTGCCACCTCCTATTTGTACATTATTTCCAATCTTTAAATGTCCAGAAATTCCAGCCTGACCACCTATTAAAACGTTATCTCCAATTTCAGAACTTCCTGCAAAACCAACCTGGGCAGTAATGATGCAATTTTTTCCAATTTTAACATTATGGGCAATATGAACTTGATTATCTAAAAAAGTATTTTCTCCAATAATTGTATTTCCCAAAGAACCTCTATCAATTGTATTATTTGATCCAATTTCAACATTATTTTTAATTATAACTATACCTATATGTGGATATCTTAAATTTCTTTCCTTATTAGGAAAAAAACCAAAACCCTTTTTTCCAATAACAGCACCATCTAAGATATTTACGTTATTTCCTATAATACTTTTTTTAATAATAACATTAGAACTTATTGAGCAATTTTTACCGATAATAACATTGTCTTCAATAATTGTATTATGCCCAATAAAAGTGTTATTACCTATTTTTACATTTTTACCAATTATGACATTTGATCCTAATAGGATTTTTTTTGATTTTAAATAGTCATTTTTTATTTTTTTACCAGATACAAATTTTTCATTTAACGCATTAGGATAAAAAAGTTCAGCAATCTTAGCAACACTAAGCAATACATTATCAACAATAAATAATTTTTTTTCTGATATATGCTTTGTAAATTTTGATGATGTTATTATGAATTCAGATTTAATTTTAGGTATTAAATGTAAGTATTTGCTGGAATGTAAAAATGTTAAGTCATTTTTAGAAGCCTCATCTAAAGTTTTAATATCTTTTAAAAATATTTTTTTTTTGGATATATTTGTAATTTTAAGTTTTTCACATATATTTTTAACAGAAATTTTGTCAATTTTATCAAAAAAAATATTATTATTCATTAAAGTCAATTTTTTGAACAGATTTTTCTAGTATTTTAAGAATTGGAATTGTTATATCTAAATTTTTTTTTCCGATAATTATCATTTTTTTTGGTAAAACAATTTTTATTGAATTTTGTTCAACATAATCAGAGATTATTGGATTAAGTTTTTCTAATAATTTATTTGTATATTTGATCTTTTTTTCCTCAATACTTTTGTTAAAGCTTTGCCTGTCAGTTTTATAATTATTAATTCTTTTTCTAATTTCGTTAACTTTTGAATTATAAACATCTTCATCAATAATATTTTTTTGTGAAATAAGCTCATTTTCATCAATTTTAATTTTTTTTTCTATTTCCTCAAAGTCTTTAATTTTTTTATTTCTGATATCTTTAATATATTTATTTATTGATTGGCCTGACACTGAATTGTTCATAATATAATTTAAGTCAATAAACGCTATTTTTTCCTCACCGAATGCAAGGTTATATTTAAAAAAAAATAAAACTAAAAAAATTAAAAATCTCATTAAAATGACGTTCCTATTTGAAACCTAAATGACTCTGTTTTATCTGTACTTGCATCTGTAATTGGAAGTGCATAAGAAAAAGATAAAGGACCAATGGCAGTAAACCAATCTACCGCTATACCTGTAGAAGATCTAATTTCATCAGCGTCTAGTGACTTATCATAGTCAACATGCCATAAATTTGCAGCATCTACAAATAGATTAAAATCAATATTTTCAAATTCATTAAAAAATTTCGGAAATGAAGAAGTTATATTTAATGCAGCTCCATAGTTTCCTCCAATATATTGTGTTCCATCTATTGGGCCAATTTTGCCCGACTCAAATCCTCTTAATCTATTAGATGGTATGTAAACTCTTTTTGATACTCTAACATCTCCATCAACCGAGTTAACAGCCTTTAAAAATAACTTGCTGGCGAGTAAGAAATTATCAGTCACTGAATAATATTTGGATGCAGTCAAACTATTTTCAAATGAATTATCATCTGAATAAATAGGTATAGATTGACTAAATTTAGTAAAAAATCCATCCGTTGGTTGAAAGTTTTGGTTTAATTTATTCAGAGTAACAGAATACAAAAATAAATTTTCAATATAATCACCTTCCTGTTTTTTTTTAATCTCAGTAGCTTTGTCTGACGTCGTTAATTTCTCATAATAATTTGATATATCAAAATTAATAAATACATCTTGAAATTGCTCAAAACCTGTTCCTAAGCTTAAACCTGTTCTTGTAGTTTTATATCCACTTGAACTCATAAAATCTGATGCTGTACTTTCAATTGTTGTATTTAATGACCTATCAGAATTTCTAAAATTAGGATTCATAACTTGAAATTTTCCTCTGATCACATCATCTGACAATGAAAAATTAGTATCTAGCGTTATGCCTTTTCCAAGATAATTTTTTTCTTTAATACCTGCAGAAAATGAAGAGCCACCTGTACCAGTGCCTACTCCTGCAAATATTTCGCCAGTTGGCTTTTCTTCAACAGTAATATTAATAATTTTATTTTTATTAGAATTATCAAAAATTTGAGAATTGACACTTTTAAATATACCTTTTGATTTTACGTTAGCTATTGATTTATCAAAAAGTATTTTATTATATGGATCACCTTCATCTACAATCATCGAATTTCGAATAACTTTTTCTTCAGTAATAAAATTTCCAAATATATTGATTCTATCGACATATGATTTTTCTAGCTCATCAAGAATAAAAGAAATATCAACTTTATTTTGATCAATTATATTTTCAGAATATTTTACGTCTATAAATACGAATTCTTTTTGAAGAGCAATTTTGTCTATTTCATCTTTTATTGTATTTATTGATTTTGTCGAATAATGGTCTCCCTTAAATTTTTTAAATAATTTTTCTAACTCAGTAAAATTTTCAGAGGTATAACCATCAGAAATATTTAAATTAAAATTATTAAAAAAAAACTTTTCACCTGCATCTATTGTGAAAATTAAGTTGAAATTTTTATTATTATCTAAAGTCGCATATGAAGATTTTACTTTAACATCAAAATATCCTCTATTTTTATAAAATGATTTAAGTAGATTTATATCAGTTGTTATCCTGTTAGGATTTAAAAATTTATTTTTAGTTATAAATTTCCAAGGTTTAGTTTCTTCCGACAAAATAATTTTTCTAAGTTTTCTGGTTTTGAATATTTTATTTCCAACAAAATTAATTGTATTAATTTTTGCTCTATCACCTAAATTAAAATTATAGTATAAATTTACTGAATTATTATTATTATCTACTATTTCAGTAGTAATTTTTGAAAAATAAAAACCATTCAACCTTACTATGTTATTTAGTTGATTTTTTTGATTTATAATATTTGATTCTATAAAAGGATATTTTTCAGTTTTACGTGTAATTTTTTCCAATTCTCTTAAAATAGATTTATTTTTTACTCCTTCTATTTTAATTTCTTGAATAATTGGATTTTCTTCTACAATAATTTCTAAAATTCCTGATTTATAATTAATTTTTAAGTCTTTAAAATAATTTGTAGAAAACAAAGTTTTGAAAGTAGTGTTTATTGTATTTGAGTCAATTTGATCATTCAAACTTAACTTGGAAAATAAAATTATAGTTTCTTTAGCCAACCTTTCGTTCCCAGTGATTATAATTTGCTTTAATTGATCAGCTAATGCAATATTAATTAAGAAGACATTAAATAAAATGGAAAGAATTAAAACTTTTAATTTTATAAAAAAATTATTCATTTTCGCTTAAATATATTTTTACTTTATTAATCATTCTATATATATCATTTATTCTTGTTGGGTATTTATCGTAATATTTTGAAAACACTCTTTTATTTAATGTTTTTAATAATAAATCTTGCATTTTTATAAATGAAATTTTTTTATTCAAAAATAGCTTAACTAATTCATCATTTATTGTAACTAATATTACTTCAAAAAAAGTGCCTTTAATTTTATATTTTTTTAAA
The DNA here is from genome assembly GCA_902592445.1 of uncultured Pelagibacteraceae bacterium. Classification (GTDB taxonomy): domain Bacteria; phylum Pseudomonadota; class Alphaproteobacteria; order Pelagibacterales; family Pelagibacteraceae; genus Pelagibacter. The sequence continues at coordinate 13,685 of CACJEN010000007.1, read as the reverse complement.
ATATCAATATAAGGGAATTTTTTATTATTAGGTCTTATGAAGTTAGTTCCATTAAGTTTTTCAAACTTCAATTCAGTTTTTTTGTAGAAATTTATTTTTTCATTTTTAAAAACTATGTTAAATATTGGAATTTCCATACTAGTGTCATACATAAGAATTTTTATCAGTCCATTATTAAATACAACTATGGCATGAATAAGAGATTTTGGATGTATAATAATTTTAATTTTACTTTTATCTAAGTTAAAAATTTTTGATGCCTCCATAACTTCAAAAACTTTATTCATCATTGTAGCTGAGTCTGTTGATATTTTTTTCCCCATTGACCAATTAGGATGTTTTAAAACATCATTAATTTTAATTTTTTTTAATTTATTAAATGAAGAATTTAAAAATGGCCCACCTGATGCAGTTAAATATATTTTAGAAATTTTGTCTTTGTCACTATTTAAAAGTGACCAGATTGAAAAATGTTCTGAGTCTATAGGAATAAAATTTGTATTATATTTTAACAGTTTTTTCTTTATAAATTTCCATCCACATATTATTGACTCTTTATTAGCGCTAGCTAAATTTTTAGACAGTGGTATCAATTTAAGTGTTGGTTCAAGACCTTCTAAGCCTGAAATTCCTATAATTGTTAAATCAATTTTTTTTTTATTTTTTTTTAAAAATTCAGAAACATTTGGAAATAATTTAATCTTTTTCAATTTAAAAAACTTTTTAGCTTTAAAAAAATGATCGGGATCATTGATGATTAAATTTTTGACATTAAATAATTTTGATTGCTTATGTAATTTTCTAAAGTTTTTATTTGTAGATAAACACAGAATTTCTATTTTGTTTTTATAATTTCCTAATACGTTTAATGTAGATTTGCCGATGGATCCTGTAGAACCTAATATTAAAATTTTTTTTTTATTCATTTAAAAAAATATTAGTAAATTTATACCAATTGGTAATGCAAATATTATTCCATCAATTCTATCAAGAATTCCTCCATGGCCAGGTAAAACCTGGCCTGTATCTTTTACTTTTGCCATTCTTTTCAGCCATGAAATGAATAAATCACCTAATTGAGATATTGTTGAAACTATTAAGGTTAAAATTATAAAATTTAAAGCAAAATTAAAATAAAAATTAAAAAGTATAAAAACAGTTAGAGAAAATAAATACGACCCTATTAAACCAGAATAAGTTTTATTTGGACTTATTTTAGTTAATTTCTTACCTCGAAATATTTTACCACAAACATAACCGCCTAAATCTGTAGCGATGCAAACTGATAATAAATATAAGAAAAGTAACCTATTATTTAAATCAAAAATCATAAAAAAATATATCTGTGTAAAAAATAATGATAAGTAGATAATTGAAATTAAATAAACAATTACAAACAAAATATTTTTTTTATTAAATATTTTTCTATTTAAATTAAATAATTCCACTAAAACAAAAAAGCTTACAATTATCAAAAGTATAGAAAGTACTATTTGATTAATTATAGCAAAATATAGTATTAACAATAATAAAATAGATGTGGCAAATCTTTTTGATAAATTTGACACTATATACCTCCAAAGTTTCTTTTTATTTTATTATATTTGTTAATTACTTTAAAAAAATCATTCTGATTAAAATCCGGCCATAGTTTTTGCTCAAAAAATATTTCGCTATATTGAATCTGCCATAACAAAAAATTACTAAGTCTGTTTCTATTTCCAGTTCTTATTAAAATATCTGGATCAGGTATTCCTTTAGTGTAAAGGTTATTATTTATTGATTTTTCATTAATTTTAATTTTTTTTTTATGTATTTTGTTTACAGCATGTAATATCTCATGTCTTGATCCATAATTAAAGGCAACATTTATTTGTAACTTAGTATTTTTTTTTGTAATCTTTTCTACCTTTTTAAGTTTTTTTATTAAATGTGGGGGTATTTTTTTTAAGTTGCCTATAATTTTTATTTTTATATTTTTTTTGATTAACTTATTTAATTCTTTATCAATATAACTCTCTAATATTTTAAATAAAAAATTAATTTCTTCTAAGGGTCTTTTCCAATTTTCTGTAGAAAAAGTGTAAAGTGTTAAATATTTTAATTCTTTTTTAATTGAAGCTTGTATTATTTTTTGTACGTTCTTAATTCCTTGGAGGTGGCCATAATTTCTAGATTTTTTTTTTTTTAATCCCCATCTACCATTACCATCCATTATAACGGCTACATGTAGTGGTGATATCATATCGTCATTATATCTTTTTCTTTTGTTGTAACTTTTTCGTCAATTAATTTAATATATTTATCAGTTTGATCTTGTATAATTTTTTCATTTTTTTTAACATCATCCTCAGAAATTTCTTTATTCTTTAAAAGTTTTTTTAACTCATCATTACCCTCTCTTCGAATATTTCTCACTGAAATTTTGCTTTTTTCACCCATTGATTTTACAATTTTTTTCATATCATTTCTTCTTTCTTCGCTAAGATCTGGAACAGGCAATCTAATTAATTGACCATCAATTTGTGGATTAAGTCCAAGCTCAGATTTTTTTATTGCAGCATCAATTAAATTAACATTATTTAAATCCCATACTTGAATATTAATAGCTCTTGGTTCTGGCGTTGTAATGGTTCCTAATTGATTAATTGGCATTTGTTGTCCATAAACATCTACCTTTACCAAATCTAGCATGCTAGCATTTGCTCTACCAGTCCTCAGAGATGAAAGTTCTTTAGTAAAAACGTCCAATGTTTTTGACATTTTTTCATCGTACTGGGATGAATTAAACATTAGTCTCCAATTTTGATTCTTTTAAAATCTTTTATTTTAAGGTTTGGAATATTTATTTCATTTAAAATATCCTTAACTTTTTTCTTAGGTTCCATTACCCAGTCTTGTGACATTAAACTATTTTCCTCTTTAAACTTATTGATTTTACCTAAACTAATTTTTTTTGCAATTTCATCTGTTTTTCCAGAATTTTTTAACTCTTCTGCGATAAGTTCTTGTTCTTTTTTAATTAAATCTTCATCAATATCTTGAGAGTTTAAAGCGATAGGATTTGATGCAGCAATATGCATTGAGAGTTGTTTGCCAAAAGCATTTAATTCATCACTGTTTTCGTTTGTTTCTAAAGATACCACAACACCTAATTTTGATACATTATCCTTTATAATAGAGTGTTGATATATAAAATTTTTACATTTAGAATTTTCTAAAGTAGAAGCTTTTCCAATTGTTATCTTTTCGCCAATTTTTGCAATTAACGCTACTAAATTATCTTCAACTGTTTTACCATTCGACATATTCGTTACATTTAATTTTACAAGATCAGATGAGCACTCATTATTAATATCACTAAGCTCTTTTACAAACTTAATGAAATCATCATTTTTAGCAACAAAATCAGTCTCACAGTTTACCTCGATTAAAGATGTTTTTTTTGCATCTCCACTTACAACAATAACTCCTTCTTTAGCATCTCTTGACATTTTTTTTGATGCTTTAGCAATTCCTTTTACTCTTAATATTTCTGCAGCTTTTTCAAGTTCTCCATTAGATTCTTTTAATGCTGCATTACAATCTTTAAATCCTGCCCCAGTAGATTGTCTTAATTTTTTAATTTTTTCGATATCGCTCATAAGTAATTTTCTGCAAGATTAATTTAATTTAGTTAATTTTATTTTTACCTTCAGGTTTATCACCTGATATGTCTAGTGGTTTCAAGTCAGATTTATTTTGATTCTTAACTTCATCAATATTAGGGAGGTTTTTTTTCGCATTATTTATCGTTTCTTTTAGTAGATTACAGTAAAGATCTATTGAACGTCTAGCATCATCATTGCCTGGAATTGGAAAATCAATACCATCGGGATTAGAATTAGTATCTAAAATTGCGACAATCGGTATGTTCAATTTAATGGACTCTTTAATCGCAAGTGACTCGTAATTTGTATCAATTATGAACACAAGATCTGGAACTTTTTTCATTTCTGCAATCCCACCTAGAGATCTTTGCAATTTGTCTCTTTGTCCGCTCATTTTTAAAAGTTCTTTTTTGGTAAAACCTCTATTTTCAGAAGATAAATCGTTATTTATTTTATTTAATTTTTTAATAGAGTTAGAGATTGTACCCCAATTGGTTAACATACCACCAAGCCATCTATAATTAACATAATATTGATCAGTTTCTTTAGCAAGCTCAGCAATAGCTTCTGATGCCTGTTTTTTGGTAGATATAAACAAAATTTTCCCATTATTAGAGATTGTTGAATAAACCTTCTCAAGTGCAACGTTGGTTAATTCCAATGTTTGTGTGAGGTCTATTATATGTATGGAGTCTCTTTTGCCAAAAATATATTTTTTCATTTTTGGATTCCATCGTAAAGTTTTATGACCTAAATGTACGCCAGCTTCTAAAAGTTGTTCAATTGTAAGATTTGGTATTTTCATTTTATTCCCGGTTATGCCACCACAATTGTTGCCCCAAAGGGACCGGAGGTATAAAACCAATAATTGTGTGCGTGTTAATTTAGAACTAAATACAATTTTAAATTATAATTTCAAGAATTATTTTCAATCTAGTATTAAATTTTCCTTAATTTTTAGTGTATTTAGCTGCTTAAAGTCAATTTTTCTTTTATCTTTTAAATCAAAAACTAATTTATTGTTTTGATCCTGTAATTCGAATTTAATTGTTGTTTTACCTTTATCTTTATTAAGATGTTTAATTTTCTCCAATTCAGATAAATTATTAAATTTAAGTTTTAGTAAATCTATGGGTTTATTGATTACTTCTTTTAAAGTAACAATTTTTTTAACATTTATTTTTTTTTGTATTTTTTTCTCATCAATATAATTTTTCATTAAAGTCAACATCAGAGAATTTCCTTCTATTAAAACTTCACGGTTAATTTCAAAATTATCTGAAAAAACAAATAATTCAAAAACACTATTTAAGTCTGAAAATTTAATTATTGCATAAGATGTTCCTTTTTGTGTTTTTTTTTCTTGTACTTTTAAAACTGTGCAAGCAATGTTAGAACTTAATAAATTTTCATCATTTTGAAAATTATCAAAACTTACAATATTGTATTGATCGAATATAGATTTATATTGGTTCAAAGGATGATCTGAAATATAAAAACCTAGTGTCTCAAACTCATTTGTAAGTCTAATATCAATATTCCAATCCTCAATCTCATCTAAAATATTTTCTTCACCACTTAATGTATCATCAAATAAATCGAATTGGTTAGCTTGTTTATTTTCAAAATGATTTTTTGATTTTAATATAATGTTTGGAATAGAATTATAAATAGATTGTCTATTTTCGTTCAAATTATCAAATGCACCACCTCTAACTAAACCTTCCAATTGAAGTTTATTTATATCCTTTGGATCAACTCTTTTTACAAAATCAGATAAGTTTTTATATTCTCCATTATTTTTTCTTTCTTTAACAATATTCGAAATTGCTTCATAACCAACATTTTTAATAGCGCCAAGTGCATAAAAAAATTGTTTACCATTTGAGGTAAAATCTGCAGAACATTTATTTATATCTGGTCTAACAATTTCAATATTTAATCTTTTTAATTCCTCATAAAATTCACTTAATTTTTTTTGATTTGATAGTTCCATTGACATAGATGCTGCAAAAAATTCATGAGGATAATATGTTTTTAAATATGCAGTTTGGTAGGCAATTACTGCATATGCTGCTGCATGGCTTTTGTTAAACCCATACTCAGCAAAAGGTTCTATTTTTAGAAAAATGCCTGCTGCAATATCTTTACTAATACCATTTTTGAATGCTCCCTCTACAAATCTTTGTTTTTGTTTTTCAAGTTCAGCTCTTTTTTTTTTTCCCATTGCTCTTCTTAAAATATCCGCTTCACCAGCTGTGAAACCAGATAAGACTTGTGCTATTTGCATAACTTGTTCTTGATAAATTATTACTCCATAGGTTGGTTTTAAAATTTTTTCTAATTTTGGATGAAGATAATCAGGTTCTTTTAGTCCATGTTTGCAATCATTATAAATTGGTATGTTGCTCATTGGTCCTGGTCTATACAGAGCAACTAGAGCAATAATATCTTCCAATCTATTAGGTTTCATATTTACTAAAGCATCTTTCATTCCTGAGCTTTCAAGTTGAAATAGTCCAACTGTTTTACCATTAGATAATAAATCAAATACTTTTTGATCTTCGTAATTAATTTTATCTATTTTAAAATTGGGATTTTTTTCATTTACTAGTTTTTGTGTTTTGTCGATTACAGTTAGAGTTTTTAAGCCTAAAAAATCAAATTTTACCAATCCAGCATTTTCGGCAGAATACATATCAAATTGGGTCGAAGGTAATAGTAGGTCTGATGAAGAATCTTTATATAATGGTGTAGTTTCTGTTAATTTTTTATCTGCTATTACAACTCCAGCTGCATGAGTCGCGACGTTTCTATTAAGGCCTTCTAGTTTTAATGATAATTCTATAAGCCTATTTACTCTCTTATCTTCCTGTATTAATTTTTGAAGTCTAGGCTCAACATTAATGCTTTCTTGTAAATTCAATGGTCTTGAGGGATCAAATGGAATCATTTTACAAATACTATCTATAAAACCATAGGGTAATCCTAATACTCTTCCAACATCTCTAATAACCATCCTTGCTTTTAGTTTACCAAAAGTAATTATATGAGCTACGCTGTTAGAATATTTTGTTTTTAAATATTCAAAGACTAAATCCCTCTTTTCCTCACAGAAATCTATATCAAAATCTGGCATTGAAATTCTATCTGGGTTTAAAAATCTCTCAAAAATTAAATTAAATTTAATTGGGTCAATATCTGTAATTGAAAGGCACCATGCGACTAAAGAACCTGCACCGGACCCTCTTCCAGGTCCAACTGGAATATTATTATTTTTTGCCCACTTAATATAATCAGAAACTATTAAAAAATAACCAGAGTAATTCATTTTGGTTATAATGCTAATTTCATGATCTAGTCTTATTTTATATTTTTTAAAATCATCATTACTATTCAATTCTGTTTCGTTGACATTGAAATGTTTTTCAAATTTTTCTTTAAGACCACTTAAAGATTCATTAATTAAAGCTTGATTTGTATCAATGTCATTATCTGAAATATTTGGCAAAATTGGCTTTGATGGCAATGGTCTATAATTACATCTATAAGGAAGGTTAAAGTTATTATCGAGTGCCTCTGGAAGATCTTTGAACAATTCTATCATTTCATCAGAACTTTTTAAGTAATGATTATTTGAAAGCTTGTTTCTATTACTATCATTAATATATGTTTTTTTTCCAATACACATTAAAGCATCATGTGCCTCATGCATTGATTTATCAATGTAGAAAACTTCGTTAGTGGCAATGATTGGTAAATTTAAAATTTTAGACTGCTCTAGATTGTAATTCTCAAATTGTTTTTCATTAGCATCATTATGTCTTTGTATTTCAATAAAAAAATTATCAGAAAAATTTTTGGAAAGAGTTTTGTAAATACTAGTTACTTCATCTAAAAGTCCTTTATTAAAAAGATTGCCTGATAAAGAGTTAATTGAACCTGATAGGATGATAATTCCATCTCTAAAATCAATTAAATCCTCAAAATTGCAATGTGGAGCATGCGTAGAATCATTTTCTAAATATGATTTTGAAGATAATTCGATTATATTTTTATATCCTATATAATTTTTGGCTATTAAAGGAATTAATCCATAATAATCCTTGTATTTAATATTAATTTGGGTTCCAATTATTGGTTGAGTTCCAACAGAGGATATACTTTCAGAAAATTCAAGTGCACCACACAAATTTGCAGTGTCGGATATTCCTAAAGATTGTATTTTATTTGACTTGCAATGATCTTTTAGCAAATCTATTTTTGCAGCACCTTCACAAATAGAATATTGTGTGTGTATTTTAAAATGATTAAATGTTTTATTAATCGATTCTTGCATTGATAAATTTTAACTTACCATTTATCATTTGCAATTTGCAATCTGCCATATTTGCAAAATATCTATTATGAGTTGCAAAAATTATAACACGATTTTTATTTTTTAAATTAAATAAAATTTTAAATATTTGTTTAGCATTATCAAAATCCAAACTTCCTGTTGGTTCATCTGCCAATATTATTTCGGGTTCATTGATTAATGCTCTTGAGATAGCAACCCTCTGAATTTCTCCACCTGATAACTCTGATGGATAATGATTTAATCTTGTGGATAGATTAACTTTTTTACTAATTTTTTTAGCTGTCTCAATAGAGTTTTTTTTGTCGTTTGTTAACAATAATTTAGGTAAATAAATATTTTCTAAAGCGGTAAAATCACTCAGTAAATTTTTATCTTGATAAATGATACCAATTTTTTTGGATCTGATTTTATCATTTTCTACTTTTTTTTGAAAATTTATTTTTTTACTTAAAATTTCAATCGATCCTGAGTTTGGCTCGTCTATTAAAGACAACAAATTTAAAAGCGTTGATTTACCCGAACCAGATGGTCCAACCAAAGAATAAATTTTACCTTTTTCAAAAGTAAAACTGATATCATTTAAAACTTTGATATTAGTTTGTGAAAAATATTTTTTTTTAATATTTTTTAATACAATAAAATTACTCATATTTTAAAGTTTTTACTGCATCTAGTTTTGCTGCTTGTGAAGCTGGAAAAATTGATACAATTACTGTTGAAATAATTGAGCAAAAAGAAATTAAAATAATAGATTGAAGATTAATTTCAGATGGCATTTTACTTAAAAAATAAATCTCTTCTGGAAATAACGTTATATTAAAAATTTCACTAATAAAAGCTCGGATATTTTCTATATAAATTGAGAATAGAGTACCAATAATAACACCAAAGATTGTAGCAGTGGTGCCAATAATAAAACCAATCATAAAAAATATTTTTTTTATTGAAGAGTTTTGAACTCCTATAGATTTTAATATACCGATATCTCTTGTTTTATTTTTAACTAAAATCGTTAAGCCAGATATAATATTGAATGCTGCTACAATAATTATTAGTGATAAAATAATAAACATCACATTTCTTTCAACTTTTAAAGCAGAAAATAATGAAGAATTCAAATCAGCCCAAGTATAAACATATTCTCCATTATATATATTTAATAATTTATTTTTTAAGCTATCTACATCATTAGGGTTTTTAAAATAAAATTCTAAAAATCTTTGATTTTCATTTTTATCAAATAAATCCTCTAAAGTTTTAAGGTTTATATAAGCTACATTTTCATTATAATCAGATAAACCACTGTCAAATATTGATGTAATCTTAAATACTTCCTGTTTAGGAAGATTGCCAACTATAGTCTGAACACCTACAGGTGACATTATTGTTATTTTATCACCAATATCTAAATTAAAATTTATACTTAAATCTTTTCCGATTGATATTTCATTTTCATTTAACGTTTTTAATCCAAAAAAATTTTCATTTTGTAAAATATTAAGTTTAGAAAAATCCTGAGATAAAAAACCTTTTAACAAAACTCCTTTTGTTGAGTTTTTATTAAGTATAACCGCTTCACCATCATTGCTAAAAATAATATTATCTATCTCATTTGAGATATTTTTGGTTATGTCGAAATCAATTTTTAGTTTTTTATCATAAGATTTAACAACTGCATGTGCATTGAAACCAACTATTTTGTTGATTAATTCGGTTCTAAATCCATTCATTACCGACATAACTACAATTAAAACAGCCACACCTAGCGTGATTCCTATAAAGGAAAAAATTGAGATTAAATTTAAAAAACTATCTTTTTTTCTACTTTTAAGAAATCTAAAGATTACTTCTTTTTCTAATGTATTTATCAATTTGATTTTGCTTTTTTAATTTGAGTAATTATTTCTTCAATTTTCAAATTTTGTGTTTCTTTTCCAACCTCTCTAAATTCAAAAGTGTCTCCCTCTGATTTTTTTCCTAATATCAATTGAAATGGGATTCCGATCAAATTAAATTTTTTTATCTTTGCTGAAATATTTTCGTCGGTATCATCAATAATGGTATCTATATTATTTTTATTCAAATGTTCAAAAATTTTATTTGATTTTTCTAAATTAGAATTATCATTTTTATTAATCATTGGTAATATTGCACAGTGATATGGAGCTACTGAAATTGGCCATTTCATAATTTCATTTTTATCATCGTATTTTGCCTCAATTATGGCGCCTACTAATCTTGATACACCTATTCCATAAGATCCCATTTTAACAAATTCCTTTTTTCCATTAAAATCAACTGCCGCATTCATTGGCTTTGAATATTTATCTCCAAAATAAAAAATGTGCCCCACTTCAATCCCTTTAGTATTAATTCTTTGATTTTCTGAAACTTTTTTTTCAAACTCTTCTTTGTCAAACTTTTCATCTGTCACTGCATAAAATTTTTCATACTCTTCTCTTAATGTATTTAATGAATTTTTTTCAATTTTAGCAATTTTACTGTTAACTTCAAAAATTCTTTTATCTGTATAAATTTTACTCTCTCCTGTTTCAGCTAATATGATAAATTCATGAGATAAATTTCCTCCAATAGGTCCAGTGTCTGCTGCCATTGGTATAGCTGATAAGTTCAATCTTTTGAATGTTCTTAGATAGGAAAGAAAAAATTTATTGTAAGAAAATAATGCATCATCATCTGTTAAATCAAATGAGTAAGCGTCTTTCATATAAAACTCTCTACATCTCATGATTCCAAACCTTGGACGCAGTTCATCTCTAAATTTCCATTGAATATGGTAGAGTAACTGTGGTAGAGATTTGTATGATTTAATACTCGATCTAAAAATTTCAGTAACTAGTTCTTCATTTGTAGGTCCGTAAAGCATTTCTCTGTTTTGACGATCTTTTATACGTAACATTTCTTCACCATAATCATCGTAACGACCACTTTCCTTCCAGATTTCTGATGATTGAATTGTTGGCATTAATATTTCTTGCACACCAACTCTATCTTGTTCTTCTCTTACAATTTGTTCAATTTTTTTCATCACTTTAAAGCCTAATGGTAACCATGAGTAAATTCCAGCAGAAGACTGTTTAATCATTCCTACTCTGAGCATTAATTGATGAGATTTTATTTTAGCCTCTGTGGGATTATTTTTGAGAATTGGAATAAATGATTTTGAAAAATACATTAGTTTATAAAGTTTCTTAAATTAAAATATTCATATTTTACTAATAAATAAATGATTATAAATATAATTGATGTAATCAAAGTAGAATAACCAATTTTTTTTAAAATTTTTGGGTTCTCAGGAGCACCTGGATCAACACCCTCTATATTTTCTTTTTTTTCCCTATTTACATCAATTGGCAGAATTGCGAAAAATATAATCCACCATAAACAAACAAAAACTACCAGTGATCCTGTAATACTCAACTAAATCCTCACTAAATTTATATTCGTGAGCGGCCTTTTACCAGTTTTTTCTTTTGTATATTTTCTACAAGTTGATTTTAAAGCCTCAATAAGATTTGTTTCCTGTTTTTTATTATTCATTGAAAATGTTTTTGTAGTTTTTTCAATTTCTTCCTCAAGACCATATTGAAATTCTTCTTTTTCATTAATAGGCAAACCTTTGAAAGTTAATAGAGGTTTATTATGAATATTTCCCTTTGGAGTAATTAAAATTGTTGCCTCAACAAAACCATTTGCTGATAAATTTTTTCTTTCTTTAATTGATTGTGCGTCTTCTTCAACACTAATATTACCATCAACATACAACTTTCCACTTGGGGCTTTATCGTAAACCTCTGGTTTTTCACCCGGAAATATTCTCACAATATCTCCATTTTCTACTTTAACCGGATAAGGAACTTGCATTTCTTTTGCAAAGTTTATGTGTTCTATCATGTGTCTATGTTCGCCGTGCACCGGGATTACAGACTTAGGTTTAATCCAATTATACATATCTTTTAAATCTTCTCTATTTGGATGACCTGATACATGTATAAATTCACTATCCTCAGAAATAACCTCTATACCCTCTTTAACTAACTGATTATGCAATTTATATAATTTTTTTTCATTACCAGGAATTATCTTTGATGAGAAGATAACTGCATCTCCCCTTTCTATAAATACGTCAGGATGAATATAATTAGCTATTCTAGTCATGGCACCCATAGGTTCTCCTTGACTGCCTGTGCACAAGTAAACAATTTTTTCTCTTGATATATTTTTTACATCTCTAGAATCTAGGGGTTCAATTACGTTATTTAAATATCCACATTGTCTTGCAGCTTTATAAATTCTATGCATTGATCTTCCAACTAAAGCAATTTGTCTTCCAGTCTTTTCTGCACAATAAAACGCAGTCTCCATTCTTGCTACATTTGAAGCGAAGGAAGTAATAATAATTCGCTTATCAAGTCTTTCCATTACTTTCAGCATATTTTTTCTTACATCTAATTCTGAGCCTGCCCTTCCAGCGCTAAACACATTTGTTGAGTCGCAAATCATAGCGAGAACACCTTCTTTGCCGATTTCTTTTAATCTATTTGAGTTTATATTTTCACCAATCAGTGGGTCAGGATCACATTTCCAGTCGCCTGTATGAAGTATATTTCCTACAGGAGTTTCTATTTTTAGACCGTTTGGCTCAAGAATTGAGTGAGTCAAAGTTACAAACTCAATCTTAAATGGATCAAGATTTAATGTGCTGTTTAATTGAACAATTTTTAAATATCCTGAAATATCTATTTTTTTCTCTTTAAATTTTTCATTAATTAAAACTGCTGTAAATGGTGTTGCAAAAATTTTACATTTTAGCTTTGGCCAAATATGCGCTATAGCCCCTATGTGATCTTCGTGTGCATGTGTCAGTACTATCCCAAGTAAGTCATCTCTTTTATCAACTATGAAACCAGGGTCGGGGTATATTAAGTCTACACCAGGTACTGTATCATCTGCAAATGTAACACCTATATCAACAATTATCCATTTTTGATTATCTTGTTTACCATAAGCAAAAAGGTTCATATTCATGCCGATCTCTCCAGATCCACCTAAAGGACAAAAAATTAATTCTTCTTTCATTTTTATTACTTAATTAAATCTGATGCTTTCAATAAACCATTTATTGTTAAATCTTTGTTTATTTTAACTTTTCCATTTATTGAATTTTTAAATAAGTGAGACAAACCACCAGTTAAAACAATCATAAATTTTTTTCGAGTTTGTTTAATAATCAATTTAATTATATTGTCAATCAAACCGTTATAACCAAGATAAAAACCAGAATAAATTGCAGAAGATGTGTTTTTTCCTATAACATTTTTAATTTTTTTTAAATTTATTTTAGGAATTAAGGAGGCTCTATTGGTTAAATTATCAAGTGACAATTGAACACCTGGAGCAATAACACCTCCAATATAATTTTTATTAATTACTATATCAAAAGTTGTTGCTGTTCCAAAATCTATAATAATAAAATTTTTATTAGGCTCTAAAACTGATATTGCATTTGCAAGTCTATCAGATCCTACTTGATTTTTTTTTACTTTAATTTTGATTAATTTCTCAATTTTTATTTTTTTTAACTCATAACATTTTTTATTGGTAATTTGTTCAAAATATTTTTTTATTTTTAAAAATTTATTTGGGACCACTGA
>CACJEN010000006.1 GCA_902592445.1 uncultured Pelagibacteraceae bacterium | reverse complement strand
GCAAATTGCTGGTAAAAAAACTCAAAAAGATTTAGCTAGGGGTAAGGCAACTATTATTCGCGTTTTAGGACAACAAAATTCAATCGATTATGCCAATATTCTTAAAGAAGAAATTTTTGTCACATTAAAAAAATATGGTAAAAATTCTAATAATTTAAAAGCATCTGTTAAATATATTTTAAATAGAAATAAATAATGAGTAAAACAAAATTCTTAAATAAAATTAATTTTCCAACAGATTTAAAGCAATTAAGTCATTCTGAACTTAAAATACTTAAGGATGAGTTAAGAGAGGAAATGATAAATGCGGTTTCCGAAACAGGTGGTCATCTAGGTGCGGGTCTTGGAGTTGTAGAATTAACGGTAGCTTTACATTATGTTTTTGATACACCAAAAGATAAAATTATTTGGGATGTTGGTCATCAATCTTATCCTCATAAAATATTAACTGGCAGAAAAGACAAGATTAAAACTCTTAGACAAGGCAATGGCTTGTCAGGTTTTACAAAAAGATCAGAAAGTGAATTTGATCCATTTGGTGCCGCACACAGCTCTACATCAATATCTGCAGGATTAGGGATAGCTACTGCAAATAAACTTTCGAATAAATCAGAAGAGGTAGTTGCTGTAATAGGAGATGGAGCAATGAGTGCTGGAATGGCATATGAAGCTATGAATAATGCCGGTGCATCAAAAACAAAAATGATAGTTATTTTAAATGATAATGATATGTCGATTGCAAAACCTGTTGGTGCAATGAAGTCTTATCTAGCAAAAATTTTTTCAGGAAAAATTTATTTTAACTTAAGAGAAACATTAAAATTAATTTTTTCATCATTTTCAAAAAGATTTAGTAAAAAAGCTGGCGCAGCAGAGGATTTTCTTCGATCAGTTGTTACAGGAGGAACTTTATTTAATTCATTAGGATTTTATTACATTGGCCCAATCGATGGACATGATTTGGATGTGTTGTTGCCTGTTTTAAAAAATGCAAAAGAATCAAAGCACAAAGGACCAATATTAATTCATATTAAAACACAAAAAGGAAAAGGTTACAGTTTCGCAGAAAATTCAGAGGATAAATATCATGGGGTATCTAAGTTTAATATAAAAACAGGCATACAACAAAAAAGTGAGACAACAGCACCATCTTACACAAAAGTATATGCAAATACTCTTGTTAAGCATGCTGAAAATGACAGTAAAATTATTGGTATAACTGCCGCGATGCCTTCAGGCACAGGTATGGATATTTTTGGAAATAAATTTCCTAATAGAATGTTTGATGTGGGAATAGCAGAACAACATGCAGTAACTTTTGCTGCGGGTTTAGCAACAGAAGGTTATAAGCCTTATGCGTCAATATATTCTACGTTTTTACAGAGAGCTTATGACCAAGTGGTGCACGATGTAGCAATTCAAAGTTTACCAGTAAGATTTGCAATAGATAGAGCAGGTCTAGTAGGAGCAGATGGCCCAACACATGCCGGATCTTTTGATATAACATATCTTGCTACTCTACCAAATTTTATTGTTATGGCAGCTAGCGATGAGGCAGAATTGGTAAAAATGATAAACACATCTGTTGAAATTAACGATAAGCCATGTGCATTTAGATATCCCAGAGGAAATGGTACTGGAGTTCAGTTACCTGATATAACTGATAAAATCCAAATTGGAAAAGCAAA
Source organism: uncultured Pelagibacteraceae bacterium (assembly GCA_902592445.1). GTDB lineage: Bacteria > Pseudomonadota > Alphaproteobacteria > Pelagibacterales > Pelagibacteraceae > Pelagibacter. The sequence continues at coordinate 58,987 of CACJEN010000006.1, read as the reverse complement.
AGTTGTTAGAGAAGGAAAGAAAATTGCTATTTTGAATTTTGGAGCGAGATTAAATGAATGTTTAATTGCTGAAGAAAATTTGAGAAAAAAAGGAGTAAATGCAAGTATCGTAGATGCACGTTTTGCCAAACCCCTTGATGAAAATTTAATTTGGCAATTAGCAACAAATCATGAGGTGATAATTACAATTGAAGAAGGATCTATAGGTGGTTTTGGGGCACACGTAAGTAATTTTTTAAATGATAAAAATCTTTTAGATTCAAACCTAAAATTTAGATCAATGATACTCCCAGACAAATTTATAGATCAAGATAAGCCCGAAAATATGTATAAATCTGCTGGACTGGATGCTTTATCTATTGAAAATAAAGCACTAGAAGTTTTAAATTCAAAAGTAGTGGTAAAAAAGATTAATTAGTTTCCACACTGAGCTTTATTTAGCAAGTAGTGATCAAGTATCACACAATGCATCATGGCCTCTCCTATAGGGACGGCTCTTATACCTACACAAGGATCATGTCGGCCTTTAACAGATATAGTAGTATTTTTCCCAAACTTATCTATTGTTTTTCTAGTAGATAATATTGATGAAGTCGGTTTGACTGCAAATGATACAATTATATCTTGACCACTTGATATACCGCCCAAAATACCGCCAGCATTGTTCGAATTAAATTTTGTAGATTTCCCTCTTTGATTAATTTCATCTGAATTTTCTTCACCTGTCAATTGAGCAGAATTCATTCCGGATCCTATGTTTACTCCCTTTACTGCATTGATGCTCATCATAGCTGATGCAAGATCCATATCTAATTTTGAATAAATTGGTGCCCCTAATCCTACAGGTACTCCCTTTGCTCTAATTTCAATAATTGCACCACAAGATGATCCTGCTTTTCTTATACTAAGTAAATATTTTTCCCAAAGATTAAGCACAGATTTATCTGGACAAAATAATTGATTTTTTTTGATAAATTTTTCGTCCCAATTTTTTGGATTAGATCCTAAGATTCCTAATTGAGTTACTCCTCCAACAACATCATATTTTTTTCCCAGAATAAATTTTAATATTTGTTTTGCTATACCTCCTGCTGCAACTCTAGAGGCTGTCTCTCTTGCAGATTGTCTTCCTCCTCCTCTATAATCTCTAATTCCATATTTTTTAAAATAGGTAAAATCAGCATGCCCTGGCCTGAATTTATTTTTAATATTTCCATAGTCTTTAGATCTCATATCTTTATTATAAATTATCATTGAAATTGGAGTTCCAGTTGTTTTACCTTCAAAAATGCCTGATAAAATTTCAACTCTATCATCTTCTTTTCTTTGAGTTGTAAATTTTGATTGACCAGGTTTTCTTTTATTTAAGTCTTGCTGAATTTCGTCAATATTTATTTTGATATTAGGTGGGCAACCATCAACTACGCATCCAATTGCTGGTCCATGAGACTCTCCCCACGTAGTAAATCTAAATATTTTTCCAAAGGTATTAAATGACATATATTTATTATATAAGTTATTTTGTTAAAATTATGAACGAAAAAAACTCTTTTGGTCTAGATATATGTTTTGGCGAAAAAAATAATCCATTTGATTTATTTAAGGAATGGTTCGATGAAGCAAAAAAAACAGAGTTAAATGACCCAAATGCAGTTGCACTAGGCACATCAGATGACCGTGGATACACTTCGGTCAGAATGGTTTTGTTAAAAGATTTTAATGAAACAGGATTTGTATTTTATACAAATTTTAACAGTGCTAAAGGATCAGCTATTAAAAAAAATCCAAATATATCGATGTGTTTTCATTGGAAAAGTTTACTTAGGCAAATAAGGATCGAAGGTGCAGCAGAACAAGTTTCTGATGCCGAGGCAGACGAATATTATTCCTCAAGAAAATATGAAAGCAGAATCGGTGCATGGGCATCAAATCAAAGTTCAGAAATTTCAAATCGAAAAGAGCTTACAGAATCGATTAGAAACTTTAAATCCAAATATCCTGAACAAAATAATGTTCCAAGACCAAAACATTGGTCAGGATGGCGGTTGAAGCCAAGGTCAATAGAATTCTGGCTAGATGGTGAATTTAGAATACACGAGAGACTGAAATATGTTAAAGAAAAAAAAGATTGGAAAAAGATTTTATTATCTCCTTAAAAATTTCTTTCTAAACTAAATGATGTCAAATTTTTAAGAATATTTTTATCTTGGTTTTCCTCAAAGATTGACAATGAGTTAGATGCTAAGTTTATAAAATATTCAGCTTTTTTATAGCACTCATTTATAATCTTATATTTTTTTATTTTCTCAAGAGTATTTTTAAATTCATTTTCATCTCTATTTTGTTTTTCAAACAATTTTTTTAGATTTTTTTTTTCTTCACTCGAACATCTTTGATATAACAATATTATTGGTAAAGTAATTTTTCCTTCATAAAAATCATTACCTATTTTTTTTCCAAATAATTTAAGTTCTGAATTATAATCTAAAGCATCATCTGCTATTTGAAATGTAAGACCTAAATTTTTTCCATAAAACTCTAGAGCTTCTTTATATTTATTATCTCTATTTGCCAATATTGCCCCAACTTTAGTAGATGCAGAAAAAAGTGCTGCAGTTTTCAAAGAGATAATTTTTAGGTATGTTTCTTCTAGCATATCTATCTCTCCGTGATGCTGAAGTTGTAACACTTCTCCTTGTGCAATTTCTGACGAAGTAGAGGAAAGTAATTTTAAAATTTCAAGACTTCCATCTTCTACCATCATTTCGAAACATCTGCTAAGCAGATAATCTCCAACTAAAATAGAGGATTTGTTTCCCCAGATAGTATTGAGTGTTTCTTTATTTCTTCTAACAAGTGCGTTATCAATAACATCATCATGCATTAAGGTTGCAGCGTGAATTAATTCTACACATGCTGCAAGGTTTATATCTCTACCACCTTTTGAGTATCCACAAAGTTTTGAACTAGATAAAGTTAAAAGGGCTCTTAATTTCTTTCCACCTGTATCCAGATGATAGTCTGTCATATTTTGAATCAAATCAACTTTACTTGTTAATTTTGATGATATTTTTTCATTGACCAGTATAAGTTTGTCCTCAACAGACTTAAGTAAGTCCGAATATGAGTTGTTAATCGTCTTTTTTAATTGAACTACAGATCCCATAGATTGAAAATATTACATTAAGTTTATTATAATACTTATCAATTGACGCACCTATTTCTTCAACTATAAGTATGCTTTATTAATATCAAAATTTTTAATAAGCATATTTATGTTTTCCTTTTTCAAAAAAAAAAAAATTGTTAGCCATATCAGGCTATCTGGTGTTATTGGAAATGTTGGAAAATTTAAACAGGGGATTGATTATTCGAGCCAAGAGGAAATTATAAAAAAAGCTTTTTCATTGAAAAAAGCCCAAGCAGTAGCAATAACAATTAATTCTCCAGGCGGATCACCAGTTCAGTCACACTTAATTTACAAACTAATTAGAAATCAGGCAAACAAATATAAAAAAAAAAGTGATTGTATTTGCGGAGGATGTTGCGGCTTCTGGTGGCTACTTAATTGCCTGTTCTGGAGATGAAATATATGCAAATCCTAGTTCAATAATTGGTTCTATTGGAGTTATTTATTCTTCATTTGGATTTAAAGATCTTATTCAAAAAATTGGAGTCCAAAGAAGAGTTTATACTGCTGGAAAAAATAAAAGTACACTCGATCCATTTCTAGATGAAAAAGAAGAAGATATAAAAAGGTTAAAGAATATACAATTAGAACTTCATCAAGAATTTATTGATGTAGTTGAGGAAAGCAGAAAGACAAAGTTGAAAAAAGAGATTGGGGTTGAATTATTTTCAGGAGAATTTTGGTCAGGAAAAAAATCTAAGGATCTTGGTTTAATTGATGGTTTAGGCAATTCTGAACAAATTCTAAGAGAAAAATTTGGTGAAGATGTAGAAGTGAAAATTTTTGAGAAAAGTAAAGGGTGGCTTGCAAAAAAATTATCTTCTTCAGAAAATCAAGCAGATAAAATTTTGAACCTGATCGAAGAGAGATCTATTTGGCAAAAATATGGTTTCTAAAAAACCTAAATTGAAAAAAGAAAAAATTTTATCATTTCAAGATACAATATTTAGTTTACAAAAATTTTGGGCAAAACAAGGATGTATTATTTTACAACCCTATGATGTTGAGGTTGGAGCTGGAACATTTCATCCAGCAACAACATTGAGATCTTTGGGAAAGAAGCCATGGAAAACAGCGTATGTTCAACCATCTAGAAGACCTACAGATGGAAGATATGGAGAAAACCCAAATAGGCTCCAGCACTATTATCAATTCCAGGTTTTAATAAAACCTTCTCCAAAAAATATAAAAAAACTTTACCTTAATAGTATTGCATCAATTGGAATAAAACACGAAGAGCACGATATAAGATTTGTAGAGGATGACTGGGAAAGCCCTACTTTAGGAGCGGCTGGACTTGGATGGGAAGTTTGGTGTGATGGTATGGAAGTAACACAGTTTACTTACTTTCAACAAATGGCAGGAGTTGAATGTGATCCTATTTCTGTTGAAATTACTTATGGATTAGAAAGATTATGTATGTTTATACAAAACAAAAAAAATGTTTTTGAACTTGAATGGAATAATGATGGAATTCTTTATAAAGATGTCTTCCATCAAGCTGAAAAGGAATTTTCAGCATACAATTTTGAATACGCAAATACTGAAAAACTTTTTAAAATTTTTGATATGTTAGAAAGTGAGGCGAAATCGATGATTGAAAATAAAATTTCTCTTCCTGCTTATGATCAATGTTTAAAATCGAGTCATGTATTTAATATTCTAGATGCCAGAGGCGTTATAAGCGTTGCGCAACGAGCAGAATATATTTCAAGAATTCGAGATTTAACCAAAGAGATTGGAAAAATTTGGATAGAAAGTCAGAGTTAAAGTGTCTGAATTATTTATTGAACTATTTAGCGAAGAAGTTCCAGCAAAATTACAAATCAAAGTAAGAGAACAATTAAAAGAAATTTTTTCAAATTTTTTTGAACAGCATGGTGTAAAATATAAAGGTGAAATTAGAATTTTTTCAACACCAAACAGGATTGCAATTAATGTCAAAGGCCTTCCAAAAGAAGTTTTGTTCAAATCTAAAGAAGTAAAAGGTCCAAGTATAAATGCACCAGATAAAGCATTAGATGGTTTTTTAAATTCTAATCAAATAAAAAAAAATAAGCTATATAAAAAAAAAACTGAAAAGGGAGAATTTTATTTTTATGAGAGGCCACAAAATAAGATAAGTCTTTATAAAATGTTGAGAGAAAATCTTCCTCACATTCTGTTTGAAATTAAATGGGAAAAATCAATGAAATGGGGGGAATATACCCTTCTTTGGGGTAGGCCATTGAAATCTATTCTATCAATATTTGATGGTAGAAAACTTGAATTTGATTTTAAGCACCTGAAAAGTTCTAGTCTCACTTTTATAGAAAAAGATCTAGAAGAAAAAACTAAGTCATTTAATAACTTCGATCAATATTTAAAATTTTTTAAAACTAAAGGAGTAATTATTGACCACGAAAAAAGAAAGGATTTCATAAATTCAGAATTACTAAAGTTGTCTTACAACAAAAATATTATAATAAATACAAGTGAAAGTTTATTAAATGAAATCACAAATATAGTTGAAAAGCCAAGAGTATTAATTTGTGAGTTTGATAAAAGATTTCTAAACATACCTAAAGAGATATTAATTATTACAATGCAATCACACCAAAAATATATACCGACTTTTGACGAAAAAGAAAATTTAACAAACTTATTTTTTGTAATCTCAGATGCGAACGATAAAAAAGGACTTATTAAGTCAGGAAATGAAAGAGTTATTGACGCTAGATTGAGTGATGCAGAATTTTTTTGGAATAAAAACAAATCTCAAAATTTAGTTAAGCAGGTGAAAAAATTAAAAAATGTCAATTACTTCAAAGGTCTAGGAACCTATTTTGATAAGGTTCAAAGAATGCGAAAACTCAGCGGTCTAATATCTGATGAATTTATGATTAGTAAAGAAAAAATAGAAATAGCATCAACAATTTGTAAAGTTGATTTAATGTCAGACTTAGTGGGTGAATTTCCTGAGCTTCAAGGTGTGATGGGAGGTTATTTTGCAGAATCACAAGGCTTTGAAAAAGATGTCAGTTTAGCTGTAGCAGAGCATTATTATCCTATTGGTATGGATAGTAAATTGCCTAAGAAAATTTATAGTATAGCTTTATCACTTAGTGATAAAATTGACTCATTAGTTGGTTTTTTTGGAATTAATCTAAAGCCCTCCAGCTCAAAAGATCCTTATGCCATAAGAAGAACAGCAATCAGCGTGCTACGATTAATAATTGAAAATAATCTGAAGGTAAAACTTAGAGATTTAATAAATTATTCTTGCATGTTTTACAAAGAGCAAGGCTTTGAATTTGATTTAAAGAAATTGAACTTGGAACTTGGGGATTTTCTATATGAAAGGGTAAAGAACTATCTTAAAGAAAAACAAATTAGAAATGATATTATAGAAAGTGCAAGTTATAATTTTCCACTTGATGAATTATTAAAAGTTTATAAAAAAGCATACGTTTTAAATAAAAGCATAAATAAAGATTTTGGGAAAGATGTCATTGCTATTTACAAAAGGTCAGCAAGTATTCTACTAAACGAAAATAAAAATTTATCAAATTTTAATGGCAACGTTGATCCAGGTTTATTTAAAAATGATCATGAAAAAAATCTTTATAAAAAAATACACGAAATCAAAAAATATTATTCGAGTGTAGGTAGAGATGAAAATTATGAAGAAACTTTGAAAACACTTTCATTTTGTAAATCAGAAGTTAACGATTTTTTTGAAAACGTTATTGTAAATGATAATGATGAAACAATTAAAAAAAACAGACTAGAACTTTTATCAATGTTATGTAAAAGTTTTAATAACTATTTCAATTTTTCAAAAATAGATGGTTAATGAAAAAATACATATTTAATTTTAAATCTAAAATTTCCAATAAAATAAACTTCTCAAAAAATATTTTAGGTGGAAAAGGTGCAAATTTATCTGAAATGGGCAGAATGGGCTTGCCAGTACCACCAGGTTTTACAATCTCCACAAAAGTTTGCGAGTTATTTTATAAAAACAACAAAAAAATAAATCATAAAATTTTAGGGGAGATTGATAAAGAGTTAAAAAATATTGAGAAAGACACTGGAAAAAAGTTTGGAGATTTGAATAATCCGTTATTAGTTTCAGTAAGGTCTGGAGCAAGAGTTTCAATGCCAGGCATGATGGATACTATTCTAAATTTAGGACTTAATGATGAAACGGTCCACGCTCTTGCAAATAGAACTTCAAATATGCGTTTTGCAAAAGATAGCTATAGACGCTTTATTCAAATGTATTCAAATGTAGTATTAGGAGTTGAGAATTATAATTTTGAGGAATTAATCGAAAATTATAAATTAACAAAAGGCGTCTTGTTAGATACAGAATTGGATGAGAATGATTGGGATGGATTAATAAAAGATTTTAAAAATATTGTTAAGAAAAAAACAAATAAAGAATTTCCTCAAAATGTAAGAGAGCAATTGTTTGGGGCAATTAGTGCAGTTTTTTTATCTTGGGAAAGTCATAGAGCTCAAGTTTATAGAAAGTTAAATCAAATTCCATCAGAGTGGGGCACAGCAGTTAATGTTCAGTCAATGGTTTTTGGAAACATGGGCAATGATTGCGCAACAGGAGTGGTGTTTACAAGGAATCCATCCAATGGCAACCACCAGATATACGGGGAGTATTTAATTAATGCACAGGGAGAGGATGTTGTTGCAGGAACAAGAACGCCACAACACATAACTAGAAAAGCAAGAATAGCCTCAAATGAAAGCTTACCGTCAATGGAAGAGTCTATGCCCATCGTATACAAAGAATTAAAAAAAATATTAAATAAACTTGAGAAACATTACAAAGATATGCAGGATGTTGAATTTACAGTTGAAAATAAAAAACTTTGGATGCTTCAAACTAGATCAGGAAAAAGAACAGCCAAGTCAGCTGTAAAAATTGCTGTTGATATGGTTAAAGAAAATTTAATATCAAAAAAAGAGGCAGTATTGAGAGTTGAACCAAATTCTTTAGATACTTTGCTTCATCCAACTTTAGATGAAAAATCAAATATAGAAATAATTGCAAAGGGATTGCCGGCATCACCTGGTGCAGCAAGTGGCAAAGTGGTATTTTCATCAGATGATGCTGAAAGGCTAAACGCATCAATGCAAAATACTATATTAGTTCGAGTTGAAACTTCACCCGAAGACATTCATGGCATGCATGCTGCTAAAGGCATATTAACTGCAAGAGGAGGTATGACCAGTCATGCAGCTGTAGTGGCTAGAGGAATGGGAAGACCTTGTGTATCAGGCTCTAGTGAAATCGAAATTGATTATGAGAAAAAATTATTCAAAGTTCAAGACAGAGAAATAAAAGAAGGAGATCTAATCACTATTGATGGATCTACTGGTAGGATAATTCTAGGTGAAGTGAAAACTGTTAAGCCAGAAATTTCAGGAGAATTTTCTAAGCTTATGAATTGGGCTGACAATTATAGAAAACTAAAAATACGAACAAATTCAGAGACACCTGTTGATAGCAAAACAGCAAGAGACTTTGGAGCAGAAGGAATTGGTTTATGTAGAACTGAGCATATGTTTTTCGACGAAGAGAGAATATTATCAGTTAGAGAAATGATACTATCAAAAACTAAAGATGATAGATTATTAGCACTTTCTAAATTATTACCACATCAGAAAAAAGATTTTATTGATATTTTCAAAATTATGAATGGTTTGCCAGTAACAGTTAGATTATTAGACCCCCCATTACATGAATTTTTACCAAGAACAGACAAGGAAATAGCTGAAGTTGCAAGCTCATTAAATATTCCAATTAAGGAATTAGAGGGAAGAATATCCGAACTTCATGAACAAAATCCAATGCTTGGGCACAGAGGTTGTAGGCTTGGAATATCTTTTCCTGAAATTTATGAAATGCAGTGTAGAGCAATTTTTGAAGCTTTAGTTCAATGCAAAAAACAAAAAGTTAAATCAATAATACCAGAAATAATGATACCTTTAGTTTCAACAGAGGCTGAAATAAAAATTATGAAAGATTTAGTTGTAAGAATTGCGAATCAAGTTGAGAGTGAAAATAAAACAAAGCTAAATTTTTTGGTAGGTACAATGATTGAATTGCCTAGAGCTGCGATAAAAGCAAATGATATTGCCAAACATGCAGAATTTTTCAGTTTTGGCACTAATGATTTAACGCAAACCACATTTGGTATTAGCAGAGACGATAGCGGCAAATTTCTAAATGATTACATTGAAAATAAAATATTTGATATAGATCCTTTTGTATCAATTGACGATGGAGTAGGAGACTTAATTGAAATCGCTTCTAAAAAAGGGCGAATGCAAAATAAAAAAATAAAGTTAGGTATATGCGGAGAGCATGGAGGAGACCCAAAAAGTATTGATCTTTGTGCTAAAATAGGACTTAACTATGTCTCGTGTTCTCCTTACAGGGTTCCAATCGCAAGATTAGCTGCGGCTCAAGCGCAATTAAAAAAATAAATAAATTATACTTCTAGTTTTACATCAATTGCAGAAACGCTTTGAGTTAGCATTCCAATTGAAACTCTATCAACCCCAGTTGATGCAATTTTTTTAATATTATTCAAATTAATGCCACCCGAAGCTTCCGTTGTATACTTTTTTTTAACTAATTTAACAGCCTTTTTAAGATTTTGAATACTCATATTGTCTAGCAAAACTGTATCAAATTTTAGTCCATATATTTTGTGTAATTGTTTTAAATTATCAACTTCTACAGTGATTTTTCTTCTTTTTTTATTTTTAATCGCACTTTTAATAATATTTTCAAAATTCTTTTCCGAACTTAGATGGTTATCTTTAATTAAAAATTCATCACTTAAATTAAATCGATGATTAATCCCTCCACCTAATTTGACCGCATATTTTTGAATTACTCTTAAATTTGGGATAGTTTTTCTTGTACAACATACCTTAGTTTTTTTTCCAGCTAGTCTTACAAATTTGTTTGTTTTTGATGCAATACCCGAGATATGGGAAACAAAGTTTAAAGCAACTCTTTCTCCTATTAGTATATTCTTTAGATTACCTTCTATTATTGCTACGATATTACCTTTTTTTATATATGAGCCTTCTTTTTTTTTAATTATAAATTTTATTTTTTTATCAATTAATTTAAATGTTTCTTTCGCAAATACTAAACCTCCAATTATACCACTTTGATTACTTATCATTTTAACTTTTTTATTGATGTTATTATTTATAAGATCTGAAGTTATATCACCTGAAGGATAAAGATCTTCATTCAAAGCTAATTTACATATAGATTTAATAAATTGATTGCTTAATAGAATATTTGACACAGATTTTATCTGCCTATTTCTGCCATTCTTTCCACAGATTTTCTTGCTTTCGCAATAGTTTGATCATCCATTACAAGCTCATTAGACTCATTTTCCAAACAATTTAATATTTTAGGCAACGTAATTCTTTTCATATGAGGACATAGATTGCATGGTCTAATAAATTCAACATTTGGATTATCTATTTGGACATTGTCACTCATTGAGCATTCAGTAACCATCATAACTTTTTCTGGTTGATTATCCCTCACATACTTAATCATACCGCTAGTCGACCCAGCAAAATCAGACGCTTGAATAACATCAGGAGGACACTCAGGATGTGCAATTATTTTAATCCCAGGATTAGCTTTTCTTATTTCATTAATTTCCTCATCTTTGAATTGTTCATGAACTTCACAAGTTCCTTTCCATGATATAATTTCAGTATCAGTTTGTGACGCAACATATTTAGCTAAAAAGTCATCAGGTAAAAATATAACTTTTCTAACATTAAGAGATTCTACAATCTTAACTGCATTTGCTGATGTACAACATACGTCTGTTTCAGCTTTTACTTCAGCGGAAGTATTTACATAAGAAACTACCGGAACACCCGGATATTGTTTTTTTAATTTTCTTACGTCTTCACCTGTAATAGAAGAAGATAAAGAACATCCTGCTTCCATATCAGGTAATAATACTTTTTTTTCAGGGCTCATTAATTTTGCTGTTTCAGCCATAAAATGAACACCGCACATAACAATTATATCAGCTTTTGTTTTCGCTGCTTCAACAGCTAAAGCTAAAGAGTCCGCAGAAAAATCTGAAATACCATGGTAGATTTCTGGTGTTTGATAATTATGCGCTAAAATTACAGCATTTTTTTCTTTTTTGAGTTTATTAATTTTGTAAATATATGGAGCATGTGTTGCCCACTCTATTTCTGGAATTTTTTTTTGTACTTTCTCGTAAATTGAGCTTGTTGCTTTTTTTATATCAGCAGTGAATTCCATACTAAAAACTTATCAACTTGAATTAGAATTGTCATTCAATTAATCTGAGACATAATTTGCGGCCATGCTGAAATTGGTAGACAGGCACGGTTGAGGGCTGTGTGGGCCTAGCCCATGAGAGTTCGAGTCTCTCTGGCCGCACCATAGATAAGAAAATGTGTTTTTTTTGAGGGGGCGTTCTGTTGCCAGGTGCCCCGAACCCCGTAACTTAATTAATAAATTAATTAAGCTGCAAGTGCGTAACTTTCGTTAGCATTTATAAATTAGCCCATCACGGCGGAGCAATACCGAACGAAAGAATAACTTTTAGACACCCGTCGATCCTAATTCACCCCCGTAAGTTGAAAATGGTGGAGGTGGTGGGTACTGCCCCCACGTCCGTAATGGTTATTACGAAATTCGTTTATCGTCATAGTTGGAAAACCAACCTTATTAATATAAAACCTAATTAAAGAGATTCAATAATTTATTCATGAAATTAACCAGCGAACAAACACAAGAAATTAAAGATCAACAATCACAGGAATATAAGACTAAAAGAGTAACAGCGCCAGAATTAGAGAATATTCTTTATGAAGCTATTCCAATATTAGATCACGGATTTATTAGGGTAGTGGACTATATGGGTGATGACACCTCGATAGTTCAATCAGCAAGAGTTTCATATGGCAAAGGTACAAAGAAAGTTTCCACAGACGAAGGATTAATTAAATATCTAATGAGACATTGGCACAGTACTCCATTTGAAATGTGTGAAATTAAATATCACGTTAAACTTCCAATATTTATTGCGAGACAATGGATCAGACACAGAACTGCAAATGTAAATGAATACTCTGCAAGATATTCAATTCTAGATAAAGAGTTTTATTTACCGTCACCTGAGCATTTAGCAGCACAGTCACAAAGCAATAGACAAGGAAGAGGTGATGTTCTTGAGGGTGATAAAGCTAAAGAAGTTTTAGAACTTTTAAAAGGAGATGCAGAACAAACATATAATAATTATGAAACAATGCTTAATGAAAGATATGACGGATCTGTAATTGATGAAAATGCAGTTGGACTTGCAAGAGAACTTGCACGTATGAATTTAACCTTAAATACCTATACACAATGGTACTGGAAAACAGATTTGTTAAACCTAATGAATTTTTTAAGATTACGAGCTGACCATCATGCACAATATGAAATACGAGCTTATGCAGATGTAATGTTGGATACAGTTAAAAAATGGGTGCCTATAACATATGATGCTTTTATGGATTATAGAGTGGGAGGAACAGAAGTTTCTGCAAAAGGAAAAGAAGTGCTTAAAAAACTAATAAAAGGCGACAAAGTTGATATGGAGCAATCAGGACTTTCTAAAAGAGAATGGAATGAACTTATGGAAGCTTTTGATCTTAAAGATAAATTGATTTAATTTTAGTTGCAAATTTTAAATAAATTTTTGAAATTTCATGATCTGGTTTGCTTTCAACTATTGGAGATCCCAAATCACCCTGTTTTCCAACTTCTGAGTTAATTGGTATTTCACCTAAAAATTCTTTTTGAAATTCATCTGCAGTCCTCTTTACCCCACCTTCACCAAAGATTGCATATTTTTTCCCATCATCACCAACAAAATGACTCATGTTATCTATTAACCCAATTATTTTTACTTTTAATTTATCAAACATTCTAATTCCTCTTATAACATCTTGAAGAGCAATTTCTTGAGGAGTGGAAACAATAATTGTTCCATCCATATTTATTTCTTGAGCAAATGTTAATTGTGTATCTCCAGTTCCTGGAGGCATATCAACAATAATAAAGTCTAAATCTTTCCAAGCAACTTTTTGAGTAAATGTTTTAATCGCACTTGTTACCATTGGTCCTCGCCAAATCATGGGAGTTTGTTCATCAGTCAAAAAACCAATAGACATACACTGAATATCATACTTAATAATTGGCTTTAAAGTTTGACCATCGCTTTCTGGTTTTTCATGTATTGAAAATAATTTTGGAAGAGATGGACCGTAAATATCAGCATCTAACAATCCAACTTTGCACCCAACTTTTTTTAAAGCTAAAGCAAGATTTGTTGCAAAAGTAGATTTACCAACGCCTCCTTTAGCACTTGAAATTGCAATCGTGAATTTGGCACCTGGTATAGGGTTTTTTTTAAAGCTTTTTGGCTCAGTTTTAGCCTTCATTGTGTCACTAAGGCCTACTTTTTTATCACTCATTAAAATACCATTACCTTGTTTTTAGCAATAAAGACACTATATAGAGTGTCTTATGAATGATTTCAGAAATCAAAGCCCATGGGGCAGCCCTCCAGGAGGAGGTGGTGGTAATGGTGGATTTAGAAGAGGTCCAACTCCACCTGATATTGACGAAGTTATTAAAAAAATTCAAAGTTTATTGAACAGATTTTTAGGTGGTGGCAAAGGGGGAGCCAAACCGATAATTGTTGGTTTGCTAATTATAGCAACTCTTTGGGGGCTTAGTGGACTTTATAGAGTACTTCCAGATGAACAAGGAGTTGTTTTAAGGTTTGGAAAATTTGTAAATACTACTCAGCCTGGTTTAAATTATCATTTCCCATATCCAATTGAGAGTGTGATCACTCCAAAAGTTACAAAAGTAAACAGAATGGATATTGGTTTTAGATCTGAAAGAGATAGTGGATTTTCATCAGGGGGTGTTGCTGATGTGCCGGAAGAAAGCTTAATGCTAACTGGTGATGAAAACATTGTTAATATCGATTTTTCAGTATTTTGGGTGATAAAAGATGCAGGAAACTTCTTATTTAAAATCCAAGATCCAGAGGGAACTGTAAAAGCTGCAGCAGAAACAGCTATGAGAGAGGTGATCGCAAGGTCAAATATTCAACCAATTTTAACAGAGGGAAGATCAGTAATTGAAACTGAAACTCAAACAATTATTCAAAAAATTTTAGATGAATACACTTCAGGTATTCAAATTACACAAGTACAAACGCAAAAAGCGGATCCACCAGATCAAGTAATTGATGCATTTAGGGATGTTCAAGCAGCAAGAGCTGACATGGAAAGGTCTAAAAACGAAGCTGAAGCATATGCTAATGATGTGATCCCAAGAGCACGGGGAGAAGCACAAAAGATTTTGCAAGCAGCAGAAGCATATAAAAAAGAAGTTGTTGCAAAAGCTGAAGGTGAAGCAAGTAGATTTTTAGCAATTTATAATGAGTATGCAAAAGCTAAACAAGTAACACAGGAAAGAATGTTTTTAGAGACTATGGAAACAGTTTTAGGGGATATAAATAAAATTATTATTGATAAAAATTCTGGATCAGGAGTAGTTCCTTATTTACCACTTCCTGAGCTTAAAAAGGCGGAGAATAATTAAATGAAAGCTGGAAAAATTTTAATACCAATTATAATTGTAATTGCTGCAACAATATTCTTTTCTATTTTTATAGTAAAAGAGGTAAACCAAGCAATTGTTCTTCAATTTGGTGATCCAAAAAGAATTTTATTAAAACCAGGCTTAAACTTTAAAATACCATTTATTCAAAACGTAGTATTTTTAGATAAAAGAATTCTAAATTTAGATACTCCACCCGAAGAAGTAATTGCATCAGACCAAAAACGATTAATTGTTGATGCATTTGCAAGATTTCAAATTGTAGATCCATTAAAATTTTATATTTCAGTTGGAAATGAAAGAGTTGCAAGATCAAGACTCTCAACAATTATAAATTCAAGAATAAGAAATGTTCTAGGTCAACAAGAACTACAAACCTTGTTATCTCAAGATAGAACAAAACAAATGGCTTTAATTCAAGAAGGTGTAAATAATGAAGCTGAAAACTTTGGAATTAAAATTGTTGATGTAAGAATTAAAAGAGCTGATCTTCCACAAGCAAACAGTGATGCAATCTTTAGAAGAATGCAAACTGAAAGGGAGAGAGAAGCAAAAGAGTTTAGAGCAAAAGGTGCTGAGATGGCTGTAACTATTACTTCAACAGCAGATAAAGAAGTAACGGTAATTTTAGCTGATGCTCAGAAAAAATCGGAGATCATGAAGGGTGAAGGTGATGGTCAAAGAAATAAAATTTTTGCTGATGCCTTCGGTCAAGATCCAGAGTTTTTTGCGTTCTATAGATCTATGCAAGCATACGGCAAAGCATTTAATGCAGGAGAGACATCAATGATCTTATCTCCTGATAGTGAATTTTTTAAATTTTTTGGAAATATAAAACCTAAATCAGAATAAACTTATCCTATGAAGGAATTGATCATTGCCTTTGGTCTCTTCTTGTTTATTGAGGGAGTTTTATATGCCTTATTTCCATCAAAAATGAAAAATATGCTGTTAAAATTAAATGAGGTAAATGACAGTCAGCTTCGTACAGGTGGATTGGTATTTGCTATTATAGGTTTTTTTATTATTTTGTACTTAAAGTCATGAGAACATATTTAAAGATATTTGTCATATTTCTAATTTCTCTAAATTTTTCCTTTACATTACATGCGAAGGATATTCCCGCTTCATTTGCTGATCTAGCTGAAAGATTAATGCCATCAGTTGTAAATATTTCAACAACAACGACAATTACAACTAGATCAAATCCATTTCCTTTTCAATTTCCTCCAGGTTCACCATTTGAGGATATGTTTAAAGATTTTGGTACTCCTCAAGAGAGAAAAACAAGTGCTTTAGGCTCAGGATTTATTATTAGTGACGACGGAATAGTAATTACTAATAACCATGTAATTCAAGGTGCTGAGGATGTTTTTGTGAGAGTAAATGGTGATCAAGAGTTTAAAGCAAAAATTTTAGGAGCTGATCCTGGAATGGATATTGCAGTTATAAAAATTGAAAGTGATGAAAAATTTGTTCCAGTAAAATTTGGTGACTCTGATAAAGCAAGAATTGGAGATTGGGTTATTGCAATCGGAAACCCATTTGGATTGGGAGGAACTGTAACGGCAGGAATTATCTCTGCAAGAAATAGATCAATTGGTTTATCTAGATATGAGGATTTTATACAAACAGATGCATCTATTAATCAGGGAAATTCTGGAGGACCGTTATTTAATATGAATGGAGATGTTATTGGAATTAATACTGCTATTTTAGGTCAGTCCGGATCAATTGGAATTGGTTTTGCAATTCCTTCAAATAGTGCTGATAGAGTAATTAAACAATTAATTGAATTTGGTGAAACAAAAAGAGGATGGTTAGGTGTAAGAATACAAACTGTCACAAAAGAAATTGCCGATATTGAAAAATTAGATAAACCACGAGGTGCTTTGGTTGCAAGTGTTGCAGATGGAAGCCCATCTGACAAGGGTGGCATCAAGGCTGGAGATATTATTTTAGAGTTTGATGGAAAACTTATTAAAGAAATGTCTGAACTTCCAAAAATAGTTGCACAAACTGATGTAGGTAAAAAAGTGGTTGTTAAAGTATGGAGAAATAAAAGAGAAATTACTAAAGTTATTATCTTAGGAAGACTTGAAACTTCAGAAGACTTTAAGCAAGAAACTATAATTACAGAAAAACCAAAAGAAGTTGAAATTGAAGGTTTAAAGATAACTGTAAGATTGCTTGATAAAAAAGATATAGAAGAAAGAAAATTATCAAAAGATATAACAGGCGTTGTAATAACAAAAATTGCTCAAGATAGTCCAATAAATTATCTAGAAAAAGGTAATATTATTGTTGAGGCCCAAAAGAAAAAAATAAATACAATAGGGGACTTAGTTAATGTTGTAAAAATTACAAAAAGAAGTTCAGAAAAAACGCTATTAATTGCAATCTATAATAACCAAAATCAAAGAAGATATATAGGTGTTAAACTAGATTAATGGACCTTACGTCCAAAATCATTTTAATCTCAGGACCCACTGCATCAGGTAAATCAAACTTTGCAATAAAATTAGCAAAGAAAATTAATGGTGAAATTATTAACGCAGATAGTATGCAGGTATATAAAGAATTTCATATTTTAACCACAAGACCTAACCATAAAGATTATCAAAAAATAAGGCATCATTTATATGGTTTTTTAAATGTAACAAAAAAATTTTCGACAGGTGAATGGCTTAAACTTTGTGAACAAAAAATTAAAGAAATTCAATCAAGAAATAAAGTTGCAATAATTGTAGGTGGGACAGGCCTTTATTTCAAAGCACTTACTGATGGACTTGTAAAAATTCCAACTATTCCCTTAACTACAAGAAATAAGATAAGAAATTTACAAAAAAAACTTGGGCAAAAAAAATTTTACTTAAAACTTTTAAAGTTGGATCCTAAAATAAAAGATAAAATTGTAGAAACTGATACTCAAAGGTCAATTAGAGCATACGAAGTTAAATATTATACAAAAAAATCTTTGTATGATTGGTTTGAAAACACAAAACCTAAGTATCAAGGGAATTTATTTTTTAAAATTTATATTGAGTATCCAAGAGCAGAGTTAATTAAGAGAATTACCTATAGATCAGAACAAATGTTAAAAAAAGGGGCAATTAATGAGGTAAAAAAATTTCTAAAACTTAAAATTAAGAGGGATAACAGCTCGAATAAGATAATTGGTATCTCTGAGATAAAAGAACACCTACAAAATAAATCAGATCTGAAAGAAGCTCACGAGAAAATCAGTATAAAAACAAGACAATATGCTAAAAGGCAAAGCACTTGGGCAAGAGGACAGATGTTGAGCTGGAATAAAATTAACTCCAAAGACCTACAAAAATTTTTGAAAAAAATCTAATTTGAACACTCTAAAACTTGACCTATAAGCACAACTTCAGCTAGATTGGTTGAATGCCAAAATTATTTTCTGGAGCTGAAATTGTATTTAAGTGTCTTGAAGACCAAGATGTGTCTCATATTTTTGGTTATCCAGGAGGTGCGGTTCTTCCAATATATGATGAATTAAAAAATCACAATACTGTAAAACATATTTTAGTACGACACGAACAAGGAGCAGGTCATGCTGCTGAAGGGTATGCAAGATCAACTGGTAAACCAGGTGTTGTGCTTGTTACATCAGGACCTGGTGCAACAAATGTAGTTACAGCACTAACAGATGCTTATATGGATAGTGTGCCTTTAGTTTGTATTTCTGGACAAGTACCTACACATTTAATCGGTACAGACGCATTTCAAGAATGTGATACAACAGGAATTACAAGACCTTGTACAAAACATAATTGGTTAGTTAAAGACATAAACGATTTAGCAGAAGTGATGCATAAAGCATTTGAAGTTGCGACAACGGGTAGACCAGGTCCAGTGTTAGTTGATATTCCTAAAGATATTCAATTTCAAAAAACACCTTACAAAAAGTTAAGAAAGAAAAAAAAATTAAATGGTGTAAGTCATAACAATTTTTCTCAAGAAAAAATTGATGAATTAGTTCATTTAATGAGCAAAGCAACTAAACCTATTTTTTATACGGGGGGTGGTGTTATTAATTCAGGACCTAGGGCAAGTGAATTACTTAGAGAACTAGTTTATACAACTGGTTTTCCAATAACTACAACTTTGCAAGGATTGGGATCTTTTCCGGGTGATGATAACCAGTTTTTAGGAATGCTTGGGATGCATGGAACCTATGAAGCAAATAATGCAATGTATGAATGTGATTTAATGATTAATATAGGAGCAAGGTTTGATGACAGAATTACAGGTAAGATAGATGAGTTTTCTCCAAAATCAAAAAAAGTTCATATTGATATAGATCCATCATCAATCAATAAAAATGTTAAAGTAGATCTTGCAATTGTAGGAGATGTTAAATCGGTAATTACATCTACATTAAAAACTTTAAGGAAATCAAAACTAAACTTTATAAAATCTAATAAACAAAAAACATCTAAGTGGTGGGAGAAAATTCAAAAATGGAGATCAAAAAGATCGTTAGATTATATTGGAAGTGAAGAAACAATCAAGCCTCAATATGCAATTGAAAGATTGTATGAGCTCACAAAAGATAAAGATACATTTATAACTACAGAAGTAGGACAACATCAAATGTGGGCCGCACAACATTATAAATTTAATAAACCAAATAGATGGATGACGTCAGGTGGATTAGGCACGATGGGATATGGTTTACCGGCAGCTGTTGGAGTTCAAATTGCTCATCCCCAAAAGTTAGTAATTGATATTGCAGGTGAGGCATCTGTGTTGATGACTATGCAAGAAATGTCAACTGCAGTTCAGTATAGTTTGCCAATTAAGATATTTATTTTGAATAATGAATACATGGGAATGGTACGACAGTGGCAAGAATTGCTACATGATAAAAATTATTCTGAAAGTTACACAGCAGCATTACCCGATTTTGTACAAATGGCAGAAGCTTATGGATGTGTTGGTATAAGAGCCAAAACACCTGAAGAATTGGACGATAAAATCATAGAAATGTTAAATACAGATAGGCCTGTTATTTTTGATTGTTTAGTTGATAAGCAAGAAAACTGCTTTCCTATGATACCATCAGGTAAACCTCATAACCAAATGATATTAGGGCCAAAAGATAAAAAAGAGACTAAAATTACAGGCAAAGGAAGAACACTCGTTTAATGCCAAAATCAAAGTCTGCATACAGCGTTGCTGGTAAAAAAGAAAAATTAGATACACATATTATTGTTGTGTGGGTTGATAATGAAGCTGGTGTATTAGCAAGGGTTGTTGGTCTTTTTTCTGGTAGAGGATACAATATAGAATCTTTAGCGGTGGCAGAAATTGATCAAAAATTAAATATTTCAAGGATAACAATAGTTACTACAGGTACGCCACAAGTAGTTGATCAAATTAAATTACAGCTAAAAAAACTAGTCCCAGTTCACAAAGTTGCTGACTTTAAGCGTGAGGATAAAAATGTCATATTTAAAGAAATGGCTCTATTCAAACTTGTTGGAACAAATGGAAAAATTGAGAAAGCCATTAATGCTTGTAAAAAGTATAATGCTGTAATATTGGATAGCACTAATAGGTCCAAGGTTGTTCAAGTAACAGCACTTAGAAGAGAAATAGATAAAATGTCTAATGATTTAAAAAAATATGGTTTGGTAAGTATATCTAGAACTGGAGCAGTAGCTATGACGAGAGGCGAAAAGGTATTTAAATAATTAAGGAGAAAAACTATGAAAATGTTTTATGAAAAAGATACAGATGTAAACCTAATAAAAGACAAAAAAATTGCAATTTTTGGTTATGGAAGCCAAGGTCATGCACATGCTTTAAACTTAAAAGATAGTGGTGTTAAAGATGTAGTTGTAGCTTTAAGGGAGGGTTCATCTAGTGCACCAAAAGCAGAGTCTAAAGGTTTAAAAGTTATGAATTGCAAGCAGAAATTTATAAAAATCATATTGAGCAAAGAGTTAGAGAAGGAAAATCAATCGCTTTTGCTCATGGTTTAAATGTTCACTACGATTTAATTAAAGCAAGAAAAGATTTAGATGTTTTTATGGTTGCTCCAAAAGGACCAGGTCATCTAGTTAGATCTGAGTTTGAAAAAGGAGGAGGAGTACCTTGCCTTTTTGCCGTTCATCAAAATGGTTCAGGTAAAGCAAGAGATCTTGCAATGTCTTATGCATCAGCTGTTGGAGGAGGTAGATCAGGAATTATAGAAACAACTTTTAAAGATGAAGTCGAAACTGATTTATTTGGAGAACAAACTGTTCTTTGTGGTGGATTAGTAGAGTTAATTAAAAATGGTTATGAAACTTTAGTTGAAGCAGGATATGAACCTGAGATGGCATATTTTGAAACTGTTCATGAAGTAAAATTAATTGTTGATCTAATTTATGAAGGTGGAATTGCTAATATGAATTATTCTATTTCTAATACAGCTGAATATGGTGAGTATCAATCAGGCCCTAGAATAATTAATAAAGAAGAAACCAAGAAAAGAATGAAGGAAGTGCTTGCAGATATTCAATCTGGTAAGTTCACAAGAGAGTGGATGGATGAATGTAAAAACGGTCAAAAAAACTTCCTTGCAACTAGAGCAAAACTTGCAGAGCACCCGGTTGAAAAGGTTGGAGCCGGTCTAAGAGCAATGATGCCTTGGATTTCCAAAAAGAAGTTAGTAGATAGCGATAAGAAATAAAGTCATTCTAATTAATTTGTGTATTTGTAGCCAATTTATTTTGCAATCTGAACGAGAGCATGTATGATGCTCATCGGTAATAAATTTACATTTTATGGCTAATAAAGACCGAGTTTATATATTTGATACTACAATGAGAGATGGTGAGCAATCACCAGGAGCATCAATGAGTTTGGAAGAAAAAATCCAAATTGCAAGAGTTTTTGATGAATTAGGAATTGATATAATAGAAGCAGGTTTCCCAATAGCATCTCCTGGAGACTTTGAAGCTGTAACTGAAGTAAGTAAAATTTTAAAAAATTCTATCCCCGCAGGTTTATCAAGACACTCTAAAAAAGATATTGATCGTTGCTATGAAGCATTAAAACATGCTCCAAGATTTAGAATTCATACATTTATTTCAACAAGTCCCTTACATATGAAACATAAGCTTAATAAATCTCCAGAGGAGGTTTATGAAGCAATTAAAGAACATGTAACGTATGCAAGAAAGTTTACTGACGATGTAGAATGGTCATGCGAAGATGGAACAAGAACAGACATGGATTATATGTGCAAGACAGTTGAACTTGCAATAAAATGTGGAGCTAAAACAATAAATATTCCAGATACTGTTGGTTATACAATACCATCTGAATTTACAAATATAATTGAAACACTATTAAATAAAGTTCCTAACATTGATAAAGCAATACTATCAACTCATTGCCATAATGATTTAGGATTAGCAGTTGCAAACTCACTAGCAGGAGTTCAAGCTGGAGCAAGACAAATAGAATGTACGATTAATGGATTAGGTGAGAGAGCTGGAAATGCTGCTTTAGAAGAAGTTGTAATGGCGATTAAGACAAGACCAGATTTGATGCCCTATGATACAGGTATTAATACAACTTTATTGAGTAAAGCGTCTAAAATTGTTTCAAATGCAACAGGTTTTCCAGTTCAATACAATAAAGCAATTGTTGGTAAAAATGCATTTGCACATGAAGCGGGAATTCACCAAGACGGGATGTTAAAGAATAGGCAAACTTACGAAATTATGACTCCTGAAAGTGTTGGAGTTAAACAAACTTCACTAGTCATGGGTAAACATTCTGGACGTCATGCATTTAAAGATAAATTAAACTCATTAGGTTATCCAGATTTAACAGATGATGTAGTAAGTAATGCATTTGCCAAATTTAAAGTTCTAGCTGATAAAAAAAAACATGTTTATGATGAAGATATAATTGCATTGATCGATGATAGTTTAATTATTGACAATAAAGTTAATGCCATAAATTTAAAATCTCTAAAGGTGTTTGCTGGTACAGGTGAACCACAAAAAGCAGAGATGACTTTAGATGTTTTTGGGGACATAAAAAAAACATCAGAGACAGGAGATGGCCCAGTAGATGCAATATTTAAATGTATTAAAAAACTTTATCCTCATGATGTAAATTTACAACTTTATCAAGTTCATGCTGTAACAGAGGGTACTGATGCGCAAGCAACAGTGAGTGTAAAGATAGAAGAAAATGGAAAAACAACTGTTGGTCAAGCAGCTGATACCGATACATTAGTTGCATCTGCAAATGCATATATAAATTCTTTGAATAAAATGATTATTAAAAGAGAAAAAACTGCTCCTGAGGAGCAATATGAAAATAAACAAATGAAAGGGATATAAGGAAATGGAATTGTTAGGATCAATTAAAAAATTTTGGAGTCAGGATATGGCTATTGACCTTGGAACCGCAAATACTCTTGTTGTTTTAAAGGGAAAAGGAGTTGTTCTAAATGAGCCATCTGTTGTTGCAGTTGTTGATAATAAAGGAAAAAAATCAGTTTTAGCAGTAGGTGATGAAGCTAAAACAATGTTAGGTAGAACACCTGGAAACATTCAAGCAATAAGACCTCTAAGAGATGGCGTAATTGCAGATTTTATTGTTACCGAGGAAATGATAAAACATTTTATCAAAAAAGTTCATAAAAAAACTTTAGCAAATCCAAGAATTTTAATTTGTGTCCCAACAGGCTCAACTCCTGTTGAAAGAAAAGCTATTCAAGATAGTGCACTTGCGGCTGGAGCAAGAAGAGTTCAATTAATTGAGGAGCCTATAGCAGCTGCAATAGGAGCTGGATTACCAATTTCTGAGGCGACTGGTTCAATGGTAATTGATATCGGAGGAGGAACAACTGAAATTGCTGTAATGTCATTAGGTGGGGTTGTTTACTCTGAGTCTTTAAGAGTTGCAGGTGATGCAATGGATAACTCATTAAGAGATTATATGAGAGAAGAATACAATCTTATGATTGGAGATAGTACATCTGAAAAAATAAAAAAAGATATTGGAACAGCCATTCCAACAAATAATAATACTTATGCAGTAAAAGGTAGAGATATTAGATCAGGCACGCCTAAAGAAGTTAATATTTCTGAGGAAGACACTGCAGAAGCATTAAATCCAATTTTAAAAGATATTGTATCTGGAATTAAAAAAGCTTTAGAACATACTCCCCCAGAATTATCAGCAGACCTTGTTGATATGGGTTTAACAATGACGGGCGGTGGTTCTTTATTAAAAAACATTGATAAAAGGTTTTCTAAAGAAACAGGATTACCAGTAAATATAGCAGATGATCCATTGTCATGTGTTGCAATTGGAACAGGAAAAGCACTAGATCAAGAAGAAATATTTTCTACTGTATTATCTGAATATTAAAACACTATGGCGGCAGATTCGGGTAGAGATGATTTTATAATTGCTATTCGATCAGCTTTTTTAAAAAAAGGAACTCGTCAAAACTTTTCGCTATTTACTCTTTTAATAATTTCCATTCTAGTATTATCATTAGAGTATTTTAAATCAGGTCCAATAAATAAATTTAGATCCTTCACTAAAGATTTAATATTTAAAGGCTCTTTTTTTGTATCTGCGCCATTTGTTTATGTTAAGGATCAATATTATTTAATTCAAGACCATCTTAATATGTATGAAGAATTCAAAATTTTAAGAGTAAAAAATTTTGAAATTGAAAAAATAAAAAATGAAATAGAATTTTATAAATCTGAAAATAAAAGACTTAAAGAACTCATTGACGAAAGAAATATCTATTCGGAAGATTATCTATTAGCAAAAGTTTTACTTGATCAACAAAGTCCTTTTTTAAAATCAATGATTATAAACAAAGGATACAAACATGGGATTAAATTAGGAGTTGCAGTAAAAGATCAATCTTACTTTGTTGGAAAAATAATAAATGTAAATTTATTAACATCTAGAATTCTACTTGCATCAGATTTAAATAGTAAAATTCCTGTTGTTATAGAACCTGGTGGAATAAACGCGATTTTATCAGGCAATGGAAATAATTCATACGCTGATTTAGAGTTTTTACCAAAGATAAGTGAAATTAAAGAGGGATCTGTAGTTTATACTTCAGGAGTTGATGGCATTATTTCACCAGCTATCCCGGTAGGAAAAGTTAAAATTGATGATGGTATAAGGTCTGTTGTTTTTTTTGTTAATTACAATCAACTCAAATTTATAACGGTGAACAAATAATTATGGCATTATCTTTCCCTAAAAAACTCTATAAATCTTTTATTCACAGCTTTCCTATTTTGCTGTTATTTTTTATAGCTTTTACTGGTTTTGATTTATCCTTCTTTTTATTTAACTTAAGCTTTTCATTTAACTTTATTTATATTTTGATTTTCTTTTGGATATTAAAAAAACCTGAAAGATTAGGATATGGACTAGTATTTTGTGCAGGTATCATTAATGATGTTGTACAAAATTTTCCAATTGGTATTTCTTCAATAAATTATATGCTACTCTGTTCTTTTGCGTTGTTCATCAGAGCAAGAACTCTTCTACCAAACCTATTATATGATTGGGGATTTTTTATTATAGCAATTTTAATTATAAGTTCTTTACATTATACTATTTTAACTGTTATTTTTGATATTCCAATTCGATATGGTACTTTGATGTTTTCTTCAATATTAACGTTTTTAGTTTATCCTTTATTCTCAAAATTATTTAATCAAATTTATTTAATAGATCTAAGACAGGAAAATGCAAAATAGAGCAAGTAGCGTTGAAAAAAGTCGATTAATTACAAGAAGAGTTTTTATGTTAGCTGCTGCAAAATTAGTTTTACTAGGAGGAATTACCACAAGATTGTATAGCTTACAAATTTCAGATAGGGAAAAATATGAATTACTTTCAGATAAAAATAGAATAAGAGAATGGAAAACACCCCCACAAAGAGGATTTATAGTTGATCATTTTAATAATATTCTTGCAGACAATGATAGAGTATTTCAAGTTCACTTGGATTTAGATCAAATCAAAGATTTTAATGGGATAATTTTTAAACTTAAAAATATATTAAATTTATCAAATAACGAATTAAAAAAAATTTATAGAGAAAAAGAAAGACTTAAACCTTGGGATACGCTTGTAGCATCAGATAATTTGGATTGGGAACAATTTTCAAAATTAAATTTATATTTACATGATCTTGAAGGTGTTAAGCCAGTTGTTTCATCTTCAAGATTCTATCCTTACAATAATGATTTAGTGCACGTAGTTGGATATGTAGGAGCAGCTAGTCAAAAAGATATTGAGAGAAAAGATGTTATTAAAGAGAATTTAGTTCCAGGTTTAAAAGTTGGCAAATCTGGAATTGAGTATGCAAAAGAAACACAACTAATTGGCAGATATGGAATAAAAAGGTACGAGGTTAATTCCTCTGGCAAAAGAATAAGTCAGATTGACTATATTAAAGAAACACAAGGTGAAAAAATTAAACTAACGGTTGATCTTGAAGTACAACAATTAGCCCAAGAACTTTTAAAAGATAAAGCAGGATCTATTTCAGCAATGGATATTTATACTGGAGAAATAATTGCAATGGCATCTTCACCTACGTACGATCCAAACAAATTTACACATGGTATTGGTCACAAAGATTGGGGAGATATTCGAGATGATCCTTTGAAACCTTTGGTAAACAAATCAATTGCTGGATTATATTCTCCTGGCTCGACTTTTAAACCTTTGGTCGCTCTTGCTGCTTTAGAGTTTGGAACCATTGATCCAGAAAGACCTATTTTATGCAAAGGTCACAAGCATCCATATAAGTTATATGATGTTAAATATCACTGCTGGAAAAAACAAGGACATGGTTACATGAAGCTTAGAAATGCAATTAAACAATCATGCGATATTTATTTTTATGAGATGGCAAGATTATTAGGTGTGGATAAGCTTGCAATTATTGCTAAACGATATGGTCTTGGTTCAAATATTTTAAAAGACATATATTTTGATGAAAAAAAGGGTGTAGTTCCAAATACTTTATGGAAAAAAAATGCAATAGGAAAACCATGGTATTTAGGCGAAACTGTTATTAATGGTATAGGACAAGGATATATTCAAACAACACCATTACAATTATGTTTGATGACAGCTCAAATTGCAAATGGAGGTTATAAAATTAAACCTCATATAATTAAAGATGAAAGCATCAACTTTGAAAATTCAAGACTCAAAATCGCAAACCAGCTTGTAAACGAAACTGCAGATTTTCCTGATGACGAAAAGTATTTAGTTGATAGAGATTATAAATTATATGAAAGACTATATAGAAATCCAAATAATATTAAATTTATAAAAGATGCAATGTTTGGTTCAACTAATGAGCAATATGGTACAGCTTATAAATCAAGATATGATGATTTAAAATATCAATTTGCAGGTAAAACTGGGACGTCTCAGGTTAAAAGAATTACAGAGGAAGAGAGAAAACTTGACTTAGATCAATCTCAAATTGATTACAAAAACCGAGATCACGCATTATTTATAGCTTTTGCCCCATATAAAAATCCACGATATTCAATTAGTGTTTTAATAGAACATGGAGGATCTGGCAGTAGTACGGCAGCTCCACTTGCAAGCAAATTAATCAAGAAAATCATTGATCGACATTCGCTAAGAGAGCAAATTAATAATGGGAGTACAAGTCTCGCGTAATGTTAACTGAAAGATTAAACACACGAAATTATTCTTTATTTGAAAAATTAAAATCTGTCGATTACTTTTTAATATTAATAATTATTCTAATTGGTGTAATAAGCGTTTTTGCAATTTATTCAACAGAGAGAGGCGAATTTTCTTTCTATACTAAAAACCATTTACTCAGATTTTTAGTATTTTTTGGAATGTTTTTAGTTTTGTCATTTGTTAGAATTACATTTTGGTATAAAAATGCATACTTCTTTTATGCAGTTTGTGTATCTCTTTTATTTATAACTTTATTCTTTGGTCTTATGGCTTCAGGTTCAAGACGATGGTTGGATCTATATTTTTTAAATTTACAACCCTCTGAAATTATGAAAATTGCAATAATAGTTTGTTTTGCAAGATACTATCATCGAATTCAGACTGCAGAAATTCAAAACTATAAATTTATTTTAGTTCCAATAATATTATTATTAATTCCTTGTTACTTGGTTGTTCAACAACCTGATCTTGGAACTTCAATATTAATTGCAGGAACTGGAATTACAATAATTTGGTTAGCAGGATTAAACATTAAATACTTTGTTTACTCAGGATTATTATTAATTGTATCTTTACCTTTTGCAGTCTCTATCTTAAAGCCTTATCAAAAGTCTAGAATTTTAACTTTTTTTAATCCTGACAGAGATCCTCTAGGAGCAGGTTACCAAATTATACAATCTAAAATTGCAATAGGCTCGGGAGGCTTTTTTGGAAAAGGTTATTTAAAGGGTACTCAAAGTTATCTGGAATTCTTACCAGAAAAACATACAGACTTTATTTTTACACTTTTCTCCGAGGAATTTGGTTTTTTGGGATCAATATTACTTTTATTACTTTACATATTATTAATTTATAGAATTATTATTATTGGATTTTATTCTAAAAGTTTCTTTTCAAAACTTTTTTGCTTTGGTTTCGCTTCAGGAATTTTTCTGTATATATTTGTAAATATTTCGATGGTCTTAGGTTTATTACCGATAGTTGGTGCACCACTTCCAATCATGTCTTATGGTGGATCATCTATGCTTTCAATAATGCTTGGTTTGAGTATTGTCATGAGTTGTAAAATATATAGTCAGGATCAAATATCAAATTACTAGAAATTTTTTTATTTATTATTATAAAACAGCGAGGGAGATAAAATGGAATTTGTAAAGTTGGCAGGTCCAGCTGGAATGTTTTTTATAATGTTTTCGTTGGCTTTATCAATTAAAACTGAAGCATTTAAAACAATTGCAAAAAATCCTCTGAGTTTTTATTTGGGTCTTGTTACACAGTGTATTGGTATGCCATTAATTGGATTTATCATTGCCTTAACTATTCCTTTTCCAAAAGAAATTAAAGTTGGAATAGTTTTAATTACCTGTTTGCCGAGCGCTGTTACATCTAACTATATTACTAAGAAGTTGGGAGGAAATGTTGCATTATCTATATCATTAACAGCATTTACATCATTTTTTTCATTTATTACAATACCTTTAATAGTAAAATTATATTTTTTAGTTGTATTTGCAGACGAAAGTACAATTATATTTAACACTGATTTAATTCCAACATCACTCAGAATTTTTGCTATAGTTACTGTTCCAGTAGTATTGGGTATTATTTTTAATACAATCTTTGTGGAATTTTCAAAAAAAATAGATCCTATTTTTGATAAATTATCAATGATTGTTTTCTTTTTTATAATTGGAATAGCAATCTACCAAGATATAAATCTAATACCAGAATATATACGATTTGCTGGCATAAAGACTGTATTAATATTCATTTTAGCTTTTTTAATGTCAGTTTATTTAACAAAGCTATTTAAACTTATTAGAAGGGATAGTGTTACGATTATTGTTGAAACTGTATTACAAAATGGAGGTGTTGGAATAGTACTAGGAGCAATAATGTTTGATAATGTAAAGTTTATTTTTCCAGTTGCCGCATATGCTTTGTTGCAATATTTGTTTATTCTTATTTATTTTTCATATATGAGAATTTCAAAAATAATATAACTCATGAGTA
Source organism: uncultured Pelagibacteraceae bacterium (assembly GCA_902592445.1). Classification (GTDB taxonomy): domain Bacteria; phylum Pseudomonadota; class Alphaproteobacteria; order Pelagibacterales; family Pelagibacteraceae; genus Pelagibacter. Next base: position 29,303 of record CACJEN010000006.1, on the reverse strand, counting down.
CAAACCAATCTTTTCTAGCTAATAAATTGTCCTTAGATGATATTAATTTTTCTATAAATAAAAATCCTGATTTATTTGTTAAAAATTTTTTCCAAATGCAAATTTCATGGATGACAGGAGGTTATAAAATTTTTAGGGACTTAGATAAATATTTAATAATTGTGCATTTAATTAATAAAACTTTTTCTACTTACAATAAATATTTTTTAAATTTTTCTTTTGAAAAATTTTATTCAAACGAAAATATTGAAGTAGAGAAAATTAGTATAATTAATATTGTCAAGGAATTAAATTTAAGCAAAGAAACATCTAGACGTAAGTTAAATGAGTTAAGTCAAGAGGGATTTATAACTAGAAAATCTAAAAAAATTACAATTAATAATAAGGCATTTACATATCAGAAACCAAATGAAACATTAAAAAATCTTTGTAAATTGCTTAAAATTGTTTCTGAAAAACTTCAAAAAAACGAGGAATTAAATTCTTTTTCAACGCATGACTTTGAGGAGAAAATCAAAAAAAACTATACAAGATACTGGAATGCATTTTTAAATTTTCAAATTAGTTATATGGTTTCTGGAAAAAAGTTTTTTGGTGATTATGAAACTTTTATGTGCATAGGTATATGTGCGTTAAATCAATCCTTTAACCTTATAAATAAACAAAACCATAAAGCAGAAAATATAAGCGATATTGCTGATAGCTTAGCACAACTTGAAATATCTAAAGGATTAAATCCGACTACAATTTCTGACTTGACGGGAATACCACGTGCGACAGTTATTAGGAAACTACAAGTTTTATTAAGGAAAAAATTTTTGAACAAGAATGAAAAAAATTTATTTAATTTATCATCACCTCAAAAAAATTCACAAGCTTACAACTTGCTAAAAAATAGGTTTTACCATCATCAATTACAAATCAGAAATTTAATAACAGAAATTTTAAATTATACTAAGGTTTGATTATTTCGCATCAACAACAACTAATGTAAGGTCATCTTTTTGTATATGCCCTGTATTTAAAACTTGATCAACAATTAATTGCAGTTTTTGGTTGGTTGGAAAATCTTTAAATTTTTTAATATAATTTTTAAAACCATCGGATCCCAACATATCACCTTTAGAATTTTTTATTTCAGTTATTCCATCTGTAAAAATATACATTGAACTGTTTTCAAATTTTATTTTTTGTTCCTTATATTTAATATTTGAAATAATTCCAAGTGGTGGATCAGCGTCTTCATAATTAGTAAAGTGATCATTTGAAAATATTAAAGGATGCTCGTGACCTGCATTTGATAATAGCATTTCTTTTTTATTGCTGTCATAAATTCCAATTAACATTGTAACAAACATACCTCTAGAAATTGTTTCACAAATTTCATTATTTAATTGAAATAACAAATCCGATGTAGAAAAATTAGTTTTACTAAGACAACTATATAAACTAGATGCTTTTGACATTAATAAAGATGATTTAATTCCTTTACCTGATACGTCAGCAACCCCAAAACCATATTTTCCATTACCTAAATCGGTAAAATTGTAAAAATCTCCAGAAACAACTTTTGCAGGAATATTTAAACCTGCTATTGGAAAATTTTTATCCTCACTATTCTCAGATAAAAGTGATTTTTGAATGTCTCCAACAATTTCTACTTCCTTTTGAATTTTATTTTTTTCTACCATCTCAGACGCCATTTTAGCATTTCTAATTGCGAGTGCTGCAGGAGCCGAAAGTGTTTCTAAAAGCTTTCTGTCATTTTCTACAAATAGTTTTAATGCTGTCTTTTTGTTAGAACAATGTATTACTCCTAAACATTCATTAGCTGCAATAAGTGGAGCACAAAGAACAGAAAGTGTAGTAAAATTAGTTTTATTATCTAAGTCAAAATAAAACTCAGCTATCTCCCTAACATCTTTCCTAACATCTCCAACCCTAATACATTTTTTTTGTTCCACAGCCTTTGCCATTACACCATCCTTTAAATCCAATTTATATTCATTTAAATGATCTTGATTTAATGATGCAATGCACTCAAATTTGTTTATTTTTTCATTGATTAAAAAAATATTTGCTGCCTGAGCATTTATTCTATTTATAATAACTTTAAGTGCGGTATTTAATGTCTCATTTAAATCTAATGAAAGAGCAAACTCTTGATTTAAATTAGTTATCAACTGTAGATCTAGATTTTCCTGACTGATCTCAGGTTTTATTTCTTCTTTTGGTTTTTTTGTTTTAAATAGGAACATTTATAACTGGCATTTTAAGCCGATTTTGATAAATTTTACAACAATGGAGATAATTATAAACAGTCCTAATTTATACATTCACCTTCACGATGCTGTTTTATTGGTTCAATTTCTTATTGATGGGTTTATAGAAATAACATCAAATATTAAACTTTAGTTAAAAATTTTCAGTGGATTTTATATTTGTAGCTATAATAGGTGCATTGTGGGGAAGTTTTGCAAATGTTTGTATTTTACGTTTACCAGAGGGTAAAGGGGTTATCTCTGGTAGATCATACTGCCCAAATTGCAAAAAACTAATCACATGGAAAGATAATATTCCAATTATCTCCTTTCTTTTATTAAAAGGAAAATGTCGTCAGTGCAAAAAACCAATTTCATTCCAATACACCTTAGTTGAATTTTTGAGTTTAATTTCTTTTTTATCAATTTACTATTTATATGGGATTTCCCTTACTACATTATTGTTAATAATTTTAGCTATTATATTTATTATTATTTTTTTCATTGATCTAAAACATTTTATTATTCCAAATTCGTTAACTTTTCCATTAATGGTATTAGGATTTATAAAATCTTTTATTCCAAATCTTGATGTAATTTTTCCAAACTATTTAGATTCTCTTGTTGGAGGTTTATTTGGATATGGAATAATTTGGTCAATAATATTTTTTTACAAGCAGGTTAGAAAAAAAGAAGGAATGGGATTAGGTGATGCAAAATTATTTGCTGTGATTGGTTTTTGGTTCGGATGGATTTCTATACCTTTTGTAATATTTCTTTCATCAATTATTGCTCTTTTAAGTGTTATCCCAGATTTAATAAAAAACTCAAAAAAAATGACAACTCAAATACCATTTGGTCCATATATTATAATTGGAACATTAGTTTATCTACTTTTTGAAAATAATTTTAGATCTATTTTATTTTGATTATCCCAATATGAATACTTACGAAATAGATTTTATTAACAAAAAATGTTTTAATAATTTATGAAAAAAATATTATTTTTTGTTTTATTTTTAGCTATATCTATTTTTACTTTATCTGAATTTGTAGGAGACAAGATAATTAAAGGAATTCTTGAGAAAAATATTTCTTCATCTATTGATCGTAAAACAGAAATAAATGACTTAAAAATTAGTTATCTTAAAGGAGAAGCTGTTATAAAAAAAATAAGTGTAAATAACAAAAATTTTCCTAACCAGCTATTAACTATAGAAAATGCTTTTATAAAATTAAAATCTTCATCTATATTTTCAAATATAGTCGAAATAAGTAGTGTTGAGTTAGATGGTATAGAATTCAATTATTATTTTAATCTTAAAAAAGCAAAAATTAATGACAATGTAAAATCATTAAATAAATCTATAGATTCAAATGATGACGAATCATCAAGTTCTAAACAATTCAACATAAAAAAATTAAATATTAAGAATATTGCACTATCAGTTAACTCACCTGACTTAAAAATTAGTCAAACGGTCTCTTTAAAAAATATGGAATTTAATAATGTTGGAAATACCCAAAAAAGTAAAAGTTACAAAACTATAATTAAAGATTTTTCTAAAGATGCTGCTGAAACTGTGAAAAAAAAGTTTCTTAAAAGCAATGTTAAAGAAAAAATAGACAAACTAAAAGATATCAATGAGGAAAAGGTTAAAGACAAAATTAAAAAAGGATTAGAGAAAAATAAGGACAAATTAAAGGATAAATTAAAAAAATTAATTAATTAATATGTATAATGACATAATAAACAATATTTCAAAAACTATTATTGGTAATAAAGAAAAAATAAAACTTACATTAGCAGCTATCATATCCGAAGGAAGTATTTTAATAGAAGATTTTCCAGGATCGGGCAAAACAACCTTTGCAAAATCTATAACCCATAACTTAGGTTTCAGTTTTAAGAGAATACAGTTTACCTCAGACTTACTACCAAGTGATATTCTGGGATTTAACATTATCTCTAACGATAAATTATCTTTTCAAAAGGGACCTATTTTTACAAATATAATTCTCGCAGATGAATTAAATAGAGGTAGCCCAAAGTCTCAAAGTGCTTTTTTAGAGGCAATGGAAGAAAAAAATGTTTCAATTGATGGGGTAACTTATAATTTACCAGAACCTTTTTTTGTTATTGCAACACAAAACCCGATGGATTCTTCCGGAACAAGTACTTTGCCTGACTCTCAACTAGATAGATTTATGATCTCTTTTTCCTTGTCGGAGTTAGATGATAAAGAAAAGGTGATGATGCTGAAAAATGATATCGTTTTTAATGATATTAAATCAAACACTATAAATTGGGACGAACTAAAAATTAAAAAAACAAAAATCAATTTGAGTGATGAAATATTTAAATATGTAATTGAAATAGAGCAAACCATCCAATCTCTTGATCAAAAAATATATATATCTTCAAGATGCTTGAAACAAATCATTGACCTTGCAAAAGGGTGGGCAATAGTTCATGAGAAAGAATATGTAACTCACCAAGATGTTAAAGAGACACTTCCCTATATTTTAAGACACAGAATCAAGTTTTTAAAACAGGATGAAAAATTCGATTTTGTTAAGAAAGAAATATTAGAAAAAATTACTATAAAAAAATGATAGCAAAGTCTGTTAAAGGTTTTTTTAACAATAAACTCATTCAAAGTTTAAATTATAAAAATAGGACAAAGATATATATTTATCCAAATCTAAATGGTTTTGGATTGGGTTTATTTATTTTTTTCTGTTTTTTAATAGCTGTATTTTATGAAAATAATTTTGGATTATTATTATCTATAATCATTTTTTTTGTTTTCTTTATTTCTATATTTATCTCTCATCAAAATATCAGTCATATCAACTTTAATGAGATCACAGAATATTTTATTGAAGCAGATAAAAAAGAAAATTTAAATCTAAATATTACTAATTCGTCAAATGAAAAAAAATTAAATATAGATATCGATTATAACGATAAAATTATTGGTAATTTTAATTTTTTAAAAAAAATAAATAAATTAAATTTACCATTAAAATTTGAAGAGAGAGGAACTTATTCATTTAAGAATTTTTGTTTAAGATCAATCTACCCTTTTGGTGTTATTAGAACAAAAATGTATTTCAAATTAAATAGTTCTATTTATGTGTATCCAAAATCAATTCGACCAACAGATGATCTTTTAAATGAATTTAATATAAATAATCCAAACAGTGCAAATCATGACTTTGATGGGATTGAAGAATTTAAAAGAGGGGACAGTTTTTCAAGAATTGCCTGGAAAAAATCGACAATAAGAGACAAAAAATACATAAAAAAATTCATGGATCCTCAAAAAGATTTAAAATTAATATTAGATTTAGATCAATATTCAAAAATACCTTTTGAATTATTGTTAAGTTATGCAACTTACATCATTCAATTTTATTTTAATAAAAAAATAGAGCTTACAGTTAAACATAAAGATAATATTTTTTATCTAAAATCAAACAAAAGTTCTCTCAATCAAATTCTAAAATATTTTGCAAATGTTCAGTCTTAAATTATCCAATATAAAAGTTCTCTCTTTTTTAATTTTGGTTCTATGCTTAGTTTCAATTGGTAATGACATTAGTTTTGTTAATAAAATATTTTGGGTATCTTTAATTATAATTAGTTATTTTCTTCTTCAATTTAAATTCAGGTTTAAAAACTTATTAATCGGTGGATATGGATTATTAGGTATTTATATACAATTAAGATTAAACCAATTTGTGTTTTCGGAGGAATTTTTCTTAAATTGTTTGGGTGTTCTCTTAATTGCAAAATACTCTGAAATTATAACAAAGAATAACCAATTATCTTTTAGTTTAATTGCAATGGTTGTCGCTGTTGCAAGCTTAATTAAAGGACAAGATCTTTTTAGTTCTGCAACCGCTTTAACAATTATTATTTTATCTATTATCAATATGTATCTTGTTCAACAAAAAGAAGTTATGGATTTTAATTTTAAAAATATTCTAAAATATTTGGGATTTGGTTTAAGTATTTTCCCATTTATAATCATTTTTTATTTATTATTCCCAAGAGCAGAAGTGAACTTTAGACTGTTTGATCCATCAGCAAGTTCACTTGGTATACCTGATAGCATAAATCTTGGATCATTTAGAGAGTTTTCAAATTCAGAGGAGCCAGTTTTTACACTAATAAATAAAAATTATCAAAAAGATGAACTTTATTTTAGGGTGAAAATTTTTGATTACATGGAAAAAAATAAATCTTGGAGACCCACATCCAATATCTATATGTATAATACTTTTAAAAATCATATCAAGATTAACAAAGGTCAAAATAAAGGGGAAACTTATGAAATAATTTTAGAGCCTTATAAGGGAAAATGGATTCCAAGTTTATCAAATTCTAAATTGATAACTAACGACAATACAATCATGGAAAATCCATTTAATCAAAATTTCACAAGTAGAAATCCAATTGATAGAAAAAAAAAACTAGAATTTTCAAAATATAAACCTGATCAGGAATTGTATTTTGGATTATTGGATTATTATACACTTCTTCCAGATACTGTATCAAAGGATCTTAAAAACTGGGCTGAAGAAAATAAACATAATAGAACTGATAAAGAATATTTGGACATCATTCTTCAAACTTTTTCTAATGGAAGCTATTATTATAACTTAAGTCCAGAAAATTTATCTGGAAATAGTTATTCTGATTTTTTCTTAAAAGATAAAGAAGGCTACTGTGAGTATTTTGCAGGAACATTTGTTTTACTTGCAAGATTAGCAAACATACCAAGCAGAATAGTTTCTGGTTACTTGGGCGGTGATTTAAATGATATTGGTAATTTCTATGTATTTAGGCAAAAAGATACGCACGCTTGGGCTGAAGTTTGGTTTGAAAATGAAGGATGGGTTAGGGTAGATCCTACAAGGTTTATTCCTGCTGAAAATGTTCGAAACACTCTAAATGACTTATTTAATAACAACAAAACATCTGACAATTTTATTAGTTTAAAAATGTTTAAGTATATTGGTTATTACATCAATTATGCAGATTTTGTTTGGACACAGCATCTACTCTCTTATGATAATACTCAAAGGCAGTCTTTTATTGAGGACTTATTTAATTTCAAATTCTCAAAAGTCTTTCTGTGGATATTTGCTCCTATAGCATTATTTATTTTTGTGAGACTTTTATTTTTATTTAATAAAAAAACAATAACTCAAATAATGGTAAACTTACTTATCTGGAGATTTAAAAATAAATACAATTTACTTTATTCTGATACTCATCAAGAAATATTTAGTAAATTTCCAAACGAAAAAAAAATCAAATATCAAAAATTATTTTATACATTTGAAATTCTAAAGTATTCAAATTAAAGTATTCTATAAAAATTTTATGAGAAAAAATGGTTTTACATTAATAGAACTCTTAGTCGTGGTGGCAATTATTGGTGTTCTCGCTGCCGTGGGTGTTGTTGCTTATAGCGGTTATACAAGTGAAGCAAAAAAAAAAGCTGTAAGAAACAATCATAAACAAGCAATTAAATATACCAAAGCTGAGTTAATGAAATGTGTGATGGGAGAAAACAGTATTATGGAAGGGCATGTAATTTGTAATAATACTTATGGTGTTAATGTTTTTCATCCTGCCGGGTTGGGTGCACAAAAAGTTGCAGAAGCATTAGTTAATGTAAAAGCATATAGATCTGGTGGCTATGACTGGGGGGTTTTAAAAAGTTTCAAGAATCCATATAATACCAGTGCACCTGGAGCAAGATCAGGATTTGGTTATACTGTTGGACAGGTAAATATATCGTCAACAGGAAATGTTGGAGGAAAGGCTAGATTAAATTTTATGACATGTATTAAAGAGCCATGTTCAGGTGATAATATAATAGAAGAATTTGTATATTTTGAAAATTAATAATATCTAGAAGTTATGTCTCCATGAACTTCTGTAAGTGCTTACATCTCCAGATGCTGCATCTAATGTTACCAGGTCCTTTTTGCTTTGTGTAGATTGACCAGCAATGTTTGCAAATAGTTTACCGGCAAAGAATACAATTCTTGATAAAACCCCTTGTCCAACATAGAAACATTGATCAGAAGTTTGTCTTTTCTTACCTAATCTCGATGAGAAGTTAGTTCCACATTCATCATCTGCTGCACAAATAAAGGCGTCACCTAAACTACATTTATTAACTGATGAAGAAGGTTGATAAATTGGGAAATAAACTAATCCACTAGAAACTGATGGTTCAGCAGTTACTTTTTGTTTATTAGGTAAAACAGCATACCATCCCATATCTTTTTGTAGATTTGGACAGCTTGCACCCGTTGTATCGTTAGTAGTATTTTTACATCTTGTTAGATCAATAGCTTTTGTAGGCGTACTTACCTCTTGATATCTTGGATAATTTGGATCAGCAATACCTAGCATTAAATTTTGAACTCCTGCAGAAGTATCACCAATTCTCTCATAATCTCCTGTTCCAGCATATAACCACAGTGAATTTGTTGTCTGTCCAACTGTTGCATCCATTGCATGGTACATATATCGTCCATTTGTCGAGTTTGATCCTGCTGTAAATAATGTTGTACTATCATACATTTTAATGGCATTCCCTTTACCATCATCAGACATATTCGTTAAATTAAATTTAGTAATCTTACCTTCTAAATCACTTAAATAAACAAGCGCTCCTCTGTAAGTAATACCTCTTGCAGTATCTGGCGTAATGACAACAGGTGTTCCAGGAGTTGAGTTAATAATATCACTCGATACTAAATCCTCAATTGGAATTACTTTTTCAAGTTTTCCTGGATACGTAGTATCTTCTAGATTTACAATTGTTAAATTAGATCCAAAGCCAGAGTGTTGAGCACCAAATCCACCACCCATGACAGCTACATAAATATCGTCTGCTGGATTGCTGTCGCCCGCACCAGTATTTGGCATCCTAAATATTCTAGGTGACGCCCAAGTTTCACCTAATTGACTGTAATCATATTCTTTTGGAGATTGAACTCCTGTCAAGGCTGAACCTGGTTTTACATATATTCCAACATCTGAAGTTGCTGCATTAGTTGGGTTATAACCATAATAATACATTGTATCATTAAAACGTATATACGATTGCCCGTTATATGTACCTGACGTGAATTTGCTAACTGAAAATCCAGTGTAAGCTTTCCCTTTATATTGGATAGTTAAATCTGAAGCAGATACATTTTGTAATTCTGAAGGCAATCTCCATATTTTTGATTTAAAACATCTATTATTACCAGTTGAGTCACAAACTTCAGCACCAGTACCGTTTTGCGCGTTATCTTCTACTTGTATTGAATCTGGCAATGAACCCATCCCATAAGATGTGGCTATATAAGGATTAGTAGTCACATTACCATTATGATCCATAACGTGAACGTTGTGTTGCACGTGATCATTTAAAACTGAATATAAGTGAAGTGGTTTTTTTGGATTTGTAACATCAAGAACTGAAAAACCTGGACCACCTCTTCCATAAGGCACCATCATTATGGTATGCCATTTTTTTGCTGTGTCATAAGCACTTTTGAAATACATATCATGAACCACTGGTGACCCATCAACCCCATAGATGGCGTTAGACCCACCAACACCTGATCTATTTAAATTTACATTGACCATGTTTGGCATATTTACAGCAACAAACGGTGGTACAAAAGCCCATTCCTCTTTTCCTGTTTTGGAATTAAATGCATGAAGCATTCCATCGTTTGCCCCAACATAAATCATTTCATCTCTAGTTGTAGATGCCGCCCAAGCATCATAACCATTTATGGATCTAAAGTAAGCTTCTTGATTAGTTCCAACAAATGCAGTTTCTGCACTTGGATTACCAACCACCACCATTTCTGAGTGATAAATATCTCCTAAAGGATTATCTCTAGTTTCTGTTAAATTGCAGTCACCATCATAATCAAAATAATCTTGTCCTCTTACAAAATTAATTAGACCCTTAATATCATCGTCATTTCCATTAGCGACACCTGAAGTATTTTTACATCTTTGTGTGTTACTTGGATTGCTAGATTTACTATGGTAGTCAGGAACTTCATTGTTAGTTAGTTGAAATAATGAATTTATTTGAGTGAAATTAGAGTCTATAAAATTATTATAGTCAGTTTTGTAGTCTTTTCCTTGAATTTCAGTCCAAATCTTTCTACTTGATGGAGCAGGTAGCATTTTTGCAGCACTCCAGTTACCTGCATCATTTACATCAATTACTCCACTTGAACTTATGGCTGTTCTTGTTAAAGTTCCTTGCCACTCTTTATTTTGTACATAATCAAATTGTGCTTGGAATAATGATCCACCTTTTTCAATTGTTGCTGTAATAGCGGGTGCAGTAAACGATAACTTAGATGCAATAATTTGTGAAATTGCTGCTTTAAGTTGTGATTTTAAAGATGCCGTTGTATTTGCAACAATTACACTATTAGTTCCTCCAGCTTGAGCCATATCATTAAAGTTATTTATTCCAGAACCAAGTCCACCTCCGTATGCAACAGTAAATGTTTTTATTTTATGTTGACTTAACAATTTTGCCACTTTTTGTTTTGCATTAGAATGATTACCCCATTGTCCATCTCCAATAACTAAAAGATAACTATTTTGACAACTTAGATTTTTATCAATAGGTGAGAACTTATTGTGCAAGTAATATTGTTCTCCAATCTGTGCCCAGGCTAATGCATCAGTACCACCTCCAGGCTGAACACTGGAAATAGTCGAATTAATTCTTTGTGCCCCTTGTTTATGGGCTCTAACAGTTAAACAATTTGAGGAATTACATGGAGTGGCACGTCCAGTTGTAATATTACCTGTCCAATTAGTGAAACCATATGAGGAACTGCTACCCCACCACCACCAGCCACCTGATGACCAGTAAGCAAAACCAAAATTTACACCAGCTGTTAATGACGAGTCTGTTACAATTGCTTTTATTGCTTCATGAGCTCCCTGCATTCGAGTTTTTGGTGAAGCACCAAAATTTTTTATCCAATTTAGATTCAAGTCATATGCTACAACTGTGCTTCCATAGTAAGAACTTCCCATAACTCTATTATTCGTCGTGTCTACAGATACAGCCCATGGGTAATAGAAGTACTGTGTAGACGCATTGCTAGTTCCATTGCAGCATCGTCCTACAGTTTTAGTCTGCCTGAAAGCTTGTTTATTACTACTGGTATATGTAATTTTTGTTAGTGCATGATTATTCCATCTTGAAACGTAGAAAACATTGTCATCAGTTGGATGAGCATCCACTTGCCTTACAAATCCTAGAGACGAATACCCTGGTTGAGCAAATATGTTCGTATTAATTGTCCCATTAGCATTTAATTTATGAGTATAAATTCTGTTGTTGTAATACCAATAAATATGAGATCCTGACTGATCTGTAGTCATCACTTCGGTATACCTCACATAACTTCCACTCTTATATAATTGTATTCTTGGAAAAGTGGATTGTGATAGATCATATACACCTGTTCCTTCGTTACCCACAACATACAATTTATTATTTCTTATATCTAATGATCTTGGATATCTATGGTATATTCTATTATTCATCATATCACATGCACCTGTAGTTACATCCAACCTGTAAATGTATGGAGAATAAAATGATGCAACATAAATATATCCACCGTGATACGCCATGCCCCTTATATTATATGAATAGCAAATTGATGTAGACCAGCTCATGTGACTACCATTACTTGCCCAATTCGCATCTAATGTATTTGTAGAATAATCAAATTTTTTTATACCGTCGGTATTACTCCCTATAAATACATCTCCATTGGTATCATAAGCAACTGCGACAGGATACTGTGTAGAAGCACCACCCGTCATTCTTGCGCTCATACTTCCAGATTTATCTAATAGAATTAATACATTAGCAGGCACATCACTTATACCAGATCCTGGTGGTAGATTTTTCGCAATAGCATTACTTGAAGTAAAAAACAGCGATAAAATTATCTTTAATAATATTAATTTAAATCTCATTTATTCTATACCTAACTCTGCTTTCGAATCTGCTTCCTCTACTTTGTCATAAAATTCACCCAATTTTTTATCATATCCCTTTGTAGATATAAAAAGTTGCTCAGAAATGCGATCACCTTCTTCAAACATTCTCATATAAAGTATGAACTTATTATTTTTTTCCCAAGTATGATAATTATTGTAAATTTGTGGATTTTGACCTGTATCAAAGTCTCCATAAACTTTTTTAGCATATTTCATTAAAGTAAGTTTATTACTCTCAGTATTTTTTTCATCGTTTAAAGCAAACATTTTAATTCCAGCAAGAACTGCATCTTCTGGTTTTTCTCCCAAGAACATATATTCAATTGCAATTGCTTCGCTAAGATTATCATTAGGGCACATCTCTGGACCTATTGATGGCATAATAAAAGAACCAGGAAAATCTGGAAAAGGAGGTCCATATTTGTCAAAGAGTTTTCCACCTTTTTCACCAATATCGACTAAAAAATCACATGCTGCGTTTACAGGCAGTATATATATAAAGAGTATGATTAAAGACTTTAAAATACTTTTCATTAAATTATCTTAATAATTTTTCCAAAAATAATCAAAAATTCTTTAATAGTTAAGACAATTAGTGCCCATTTTAAGTTATTAAAAAAAGATTTAATTTTGCTTATTTAGGGAGAACTATTGTGCTTTCTAGGCCAACTATAAGACTTTTCGATCCACTAACTTTGTGTTGAGAGTTTCTAGTGTCATATTGATGCCCTGACGCTCTAATGCCGCAACCATAAACTCTATAGGCCATACCATCATTTCCAGTATCTGTAGCCTCTTTTTTGATACTCGAGCCATATCCCCTAAACGGAGCAGCGCCAATTCTGGTAATAAAATACTCGTAATAATACCCTTTTAATCTTTCAGCTTCCTGCCTTTCTTCAGTGCTAGCAGAATTAAAACTGTCTCTTATAAGATCTCCAAAATTCCAACTCTCTGCAGCAACAACTTTTATAGAAGTTCGATCAAGATCTTTAAAACTTGCAAAGCAACTTTTCTTTGTATCAAAATAAAATTTTTCAGATGTACTGTAATTTTTTCTTGTCATGTCTCCACGAAAAAGAGTAGTGCTATTTGCTGGTAAATTTCTTTTTGTTAAATCTCGAGTATGACTAGCTGTATTCCATGGTCCTAAAAATTGATTTAGTACATATTTTTCACCTTCTAATAAAGCAGTTTCAGCAACATAAAAAGTTTGTTGGTATTCATCACTGTTGTTGTTACTTTTATGATCACCTGCAGAAATTACTATTAATGCGCCTCCCATTAAAGACATAGCTAACATTAAAACTAATGATAAGACTAAAGCAAAACCTTGTTCGTTTTTATTTTTCATTGTAATCCTAAATTTCTAGCATGAGCAGAGACAACAATTGTTTCTCTTAAAAACTTATCAGTATTTTTTAAGTTTCTTTTAGTGTCTGTCATTGCAAATAATTCTCTTAGTTTTGATGTTCTATAAAATTCTTTTGATGATCGAACTGATAAAGCAATATCAACTATTTTTATATTATAAAGTTTATCCTTTGTTGCATTTGTTGGACTAGGTGGTGGATCGATTAAATAACCATTCTCATCTATTGCATTAAAAACTAAATCTGAAACATACTCTAAAACAATTTCCTCACCGTATGTTTTATTATTTCCATCAGTATCAGGATTTTTCCATTTTTTTGAATTTGTATCCCAAGCGAGTTTAGACTTATAAAGTGCGAAAGCTTTAATTGGAGGATAACCTCCAGTTCCCAAAACTGGGGCGGACTTATCAGGAATAGTAGATGCTTTGCATTCGTAAGTTATTTTATATCTCTCGTATTGATATTTTGGAGTTCTATTTTGATCATAATTTACATCACCAGTTACAATTTCTAACTTGTCACATGCTTTTCCAAATGTTGAGCTTTTTGAAATTAATATAGGCGACAATTCATTTGTTGTTGGAATATTATCGTTAAAATATTTATAACCTGCATTTCTTATATCTCTTAACATCATGCCAACCACATCTCTTCCAGCTGATGATATTTTTGCTCTATCAGATACCTGTGAATAAGTGCTGTTTACAACTGAATAAGAAGTATACATTGCAGCCATCATTACGACTGAAATTAAAAGTCCAATTAGAATTTCAATTAACGTGACGCCAGCAACTGAGCTTAATTTTTTTTTCATTAGTGAATTTGAAAATATAAATATTTTTTCTTAGGTTTTCCGCCCCCAGTACTTACATTAATTTCCATTTTTCCAAGATACCATTTTTCATACACACCAGTAGTTCCATACCTTTGTGTATTATTGTAAGTACAGCTATTACCAGAGGCACCATTGTTGCAGATATCAAAAACTTTTAAGTACTTGATATCCTTTGTAGTGTTTCCTCCTGCACATTTTAGTCTACGTTGTGAGAAACGGTCATCCCATTTTTTAAATTTTACTTCTGCTGCATTGTTTGGTGTTCCGGTAGTTGATGTACCAGTAGAACATGAACCCATTCTCCATGCATTTTTATCGGCATCTTTGCTTTGTTTTGTAAGCAAATAATCCATGAATTTAACATCTGTGGTGGGCGAGGTTGAATGTTTTTCTGATATTAAATCCTCAGCAGCCATACCTGCTAAAAAAGAAGCTTTAGTTCTCTCTCCTGAAACATCAATAGATCTCACAGAATAATTAACCATTTGAAATATTGCAATAAAACCTATTCCAACTATTGCTGTAGAGACCAGAGCCTCTAGCAACGTCATTCCTTTTTCATTTTTTTTAAATTCTAGTCCAAGCACTTCTTTTTTCATTCCATTTATATTTTGAAATATTACCAAATCTATTCCATTCTACCAAGTATGTTGGATCTTTCCATTTAGATAATGGACATTTAGCGCCACTTGAACAAATTATTATGTAATTATTAACTATTCTTCCATCTACATTAAGATTTGTCTGTGGCTGTGTTAATTTTCCATCTGATAAATAATGTCTGGTATCTTTTGAAAAACAAACTGTACCTCGGGGTTTAATTTGTGTTTGAACTTCAAGGGTAAAACTTTCAACTTTGCTATTACTATCTCTCCAATAAGATGTGTTGTAATTACAATTAATTTTTTGACCTGGAGTATTTGTAACAGTCGCCTCAGTTTCTTGATTAATTCCTCTTGAAAAAAAATTAGTTTTATCATCACCATTTCTTTCAACATACAATTGAACAACTGCATAGTTACCTCTTTGTGCTTGTGTATTTATTGATTTAAGCATTGTAGTAACTTTTTCTACTGCTAACCTTACTTCTCGGTCTTTTCTCCAATCCATAAAGTTTGGATAACCAACTGCTGATACAATCGCTACAATTGTAACTACAACAATTAATTCTAAAAGTGAAAAACCTTTAATGTCCTGCTTTTGCTGCACTTGGATCTATTTTTCCTGACTTAATCAATTCTTCTAAGGATTTATCCATCGTGATCATACCATCTCTAACAGCTGTTTGCATGATACTAGGGATTTGATGAATTTTTGCCTCACGGATTAAGTTTTGAATTGGTGGAGTACATTTCATTATTTCAAATGCACCACAACGACCTTGTCCATCTTTTGTTTTAAGAAGTCTTTGAGTAACAACCATTTTTAATGAAGTTGAAATTTGTGCACGAATTTGTTCTTGTTGTTCTGGTGGAAACACGTCAATAATTCTATTAATTGTACTTGGAGCACCACTTGTGTGCAATGTTCCAAAAACTAAGTGACCAGTTTCAGCAGCTGTTAGTGCTAAACTAATTGTTTCTAAGTCTCTCATCTCTCCAACTAAAATTACATCGGGATCTTCCCTTAAAGCAGCTTTTAAAGCAGCAGCAAAAGATTGAGTTTGTTTTCCAACTTCTCTGTGTGAAATAATACTTTGATTATCTGTGTGAATAAATTCAACTGGATCTTCAACAGTTATAATATTTGATGTTCTTGTTTTGTTAATTTCATTTACAATTGCAGCTAACGTAGTTGATTTACCTGATCCTGTTGGTCCTGTAACCAAAACTAAACCTTTATGAAAATCCACAATGTCATAAAGAGCTTGTGGTAAACTAAATTGATCCATGTCAGGAATTTTACTTTCCACTCTTCTACATACACACGCAGGTCCATTAATGGTCTTATAAAAATTGGCTCTAAATCTAAGACCACTTAAAGTAACTGCAGTATCTAATTCATGCGTAGTGTCAAATTTTTGTAATTCTGTTTCATTACAGTTCATTGAAAGAAGATCTTTTAGATCTTGAGCTGTGACCATTACCTCTTTAACTTTAATAATTTCACCAGTTGCTCTATATGCTAGTGGTGAACCAGCTCTAATGTGAAAGTCAGATATTTTTTTATTATTCTGTGCGAGATCTTCTAGTTTTTCAAACATAGCTTGTATAGATACTATAAATCAGTGAAAAATTGTTATCAAATAAGTTTTTTTGCCCATTTTGGATACTAGGTTATTTATTTCTACTAAAAGTTGAGTATATTCAAACCCAAATTAGTTTAAAATTTATGAAAAACCCTTTTGCAAATTTATTAAAAAAAAAGGATAAAGCTGGAACACCACCTCCAACTCCCAGTGGAGATAAAAAAAAGAAAGAGACTTTTTTTTCAAAGTTTTTAAAAAATAAGTTAGGAAAATCGTCTGTTAAAGGTGAGGAGATCGTTGGCGTTGAACTAACTCCTAATGAAATTCGTCTTTCACAAATTTCCAATAATAAAGAAAACCAATGGGTTCTAGAACGTTTTTTTGTTCATAAATTTGAAGGTATTCCAGAGGGAGGTACAGTTTTAGAAAATCCAGATAAAGTCGCAGATGAATTAAAACTTGCTGTACAAACAGCAAAAATAAATACATCAAATGCTGCCATCGCAATTCCAGTTACAAGCGCAATTATAAGAGTTGTTACTGCGCCGTTAATGACAGATGAAGAACTAGCAACAGCCATAAAATCAGATTCACTTTGGGAAAACTTAGTACAATTAACAGATAACTTAGAGGACTACTCAATTTTCCATCAGGTCATTAATAGAGACAGCACAGCAAATACAATGGAAATATTATTTGTTGCATCAAAACTTTCGGACATAAACAGTTACACAGAAATAATAAAAAAAGGTGGAATGAATGCAGTTATAATTGATGTAAAGTGTTTTGCACTAAAATCTGCAGTTGACCAAATAAATCAAATTGGTGGAACAATAGAAGAGTCTAACTTAACAACTGTATTAGAGTTTGGTTTAGATGAAAATTACATAATGATATTGTATGAAAATAATCCAATTATCACGGACATATTTTTAAGAGGTCAAGATAGATCAACTTTAAAAACCAGTACAGATCAAGAGGAAATAGATGCACTTGTTAGGAGATATATGACGCAAGTTCGTCAAGCTGTTCAAGATTTCGAAACAAAATACGAAAAAAGAATAAGAAACATTAAAGTTACATCAAATCTTGAAAATGTTGACGCATATTTGAGTAGTTTTAGAAAGGTGATGACTAATACTGGATTTAATCTTTTTGATCCAATGGAAGGTTTAAAAATTCCTGCACAATTGGAAGAAAAAACTAGATATGATAACCGATCTTATTTTTCAACTGTTATGGGTCTTGCATTTAGAAAACTAGATGTATTTGGATATTTTAAATTTGTAACCGCTGTTAAAAATATTAACTTATTACCTAACAGAGATTCGATGATTAAACAGAAAAAAGCAAAAGCTTTTTCTAATTTTGCTTTTAAAGGAATAGTTGGTGTAGTTTCTGTAATTTATATTATTTTATTTGGCCTTTCTTTTTGGCAAATATCATCACTGAATAAAAAAATTGATGGATATGATCAAGTAGTACAAGAATGGGAATTAAAAACCCAGGAAAAAAATACTTTTGCTAAAGAAATCGGAAAAATTAATAAATCAATTGAACTTAGTAAATCAATTGGATCTAATAAAAAATTAAATTTCAGAGTTTTGGCTCAAATTGCATCTGCAGTTCCAAAACGAGTAAAATTTGATGCAATAGAATATAATGGTGCGGATTTAGTAATTATACAGGGATCAGCTTTTAGTGATCAAGATATTTTAAAATTAATAAGTAATCTAAATAATAAAAAGCTAATATCACAAGCTTCTCTAGCTAGCATGAACTTGTCAGGAGAACAGAGTTCACAGCAAATGAAGGGTTTTAGAATAGCTTGTATACTGGAGCAAGTTTAATGGATCTAAAAAACATTTCACTATCTGATTTGAAGGCAAAGTTATCCGGAGGAGCAATTGATAAGAAGACTTTAATTAAATTTGGAATTGGCTTTGGAGCAATAATTTTATTCTTAATTATTTATTATGCAATTTTAAAACCAATGGTTAGTGATAGAAAAGCTATTTACGATGATAAATTAAATAAAGAAAATGAAATAATCCAATTCAACGAAGAGATTTCCCAATTCAAAGCAAGAATTGAAAAAATAAAACCTGTTTTTGAAAAAACTTCAACACTTTTTCACTCAAAGGCAGAGGTTGAAGATCTTTATCAGAGCTTAAGTAAATATGCTTCTAAAAATGGTCTAGTTATTTCTAAACTTGAAAAGAAAAAACCTGTTCCAGTATTAAAAGAAGGCTTAGCTGATCAAGCAGTTGAACTTATTCAAAGAGACATGGTTTCTTATTATAAAATTCCAGTAGATTATGAAATTAAAGGTAATTTTCTTGGATTTATTAAGTTTAAAAGAGATGTAGCAAGGTCAAAAAAGAGTTTAAATTTTGACAAAGAAACTATAAGTGTAGTACAGAATGACTCTACTGGTGCAGTTGTTGCCAGAGGAGAACTAACAATTGTAGGATTACCTGATGAATTTTTTTAAAATTATTTTCTTCATAATTTTTGTAACTTTTTCATTTGTTGCAATTGCTGATAATCATGATTTGACAGAAACATCAGGAGATCAAACTGTTAGCTCAAGTGAAATGCTAGATGAAGAGGAAGTTCCTTTAAATGATCCTTTTGCTGGAAATGAAGGACAAAATAGAAATTCTAATATTCCCGAAGAAGAACAAGAAGATGAAATGAGTTTGTACAATTTTAAACTTGCAGGCCTAATTTCGGGTAAAAATTATAGTTATATATCATTAGTAAATTCAGGTGGAGAAGTTATGACAATAACTATAGGACAATATCTTGGAAAAATTAAATTTGTTGATTTAAGATTGACCGAAGCAATTTTTCAAAAAGAAGATGAGACGTACTTAATTTTAGATTTTAACAATCAAATAAGAGAGGCAAATGAATATTAAAAATTTGATAAAAATTATTAGTTTGTTTGCGATAGCTATAATCTTGAATGGATGCCAAGGTACAAAATATAATAAACCCTTTAAACATAATACGCCATTAATAAAAGATCAAAATATTAAAGATACTGGAAAATCAGAAATTGCAAAAACTTTAGAGTTGGGTCCTAAACCTGTAGAAGGAGATACTAGAAAATTAGGAAAAAGAAAAAAAATATCATCCGAAGCTCAAAGAAATTATTTAATTATTTCTGATGATTATCCATTATTAAAACAGAGAGTTACTTTAAAATTTCAAAATTTAGACTTTAAAGAAACTATGAACTTAATGGGTAAAATCGCTGAGATAAATGTTTTAGTAGGAGACGAGGTTGCAGGAGCAATTTCAGCAGAATTAGTAGATGTTCCGTGGGATAAAGCTTTCCAAGCTTTATTAGATATGAAAAATTATGCATCTGATGTTGATGTTGCAAGTAATCTAATAAGAATTCATTCGCCGGAGACTTTGACTCAACAAGAAAATTATAAATCTGAGAGAGCTCAAGCAGTAAAAAAGAAAGTAGAATTAGAAGACAGTGTAGAACCTATCTACTCAGAAATATTCAGACTTTATTATATTTCGCCTGCGCAGGCAAAGACTACAATAAACGAATTATTTACACAACAAGGGGGAGGTGAAAATACATATTCACCAATTCAAATAACTGAGGAAAAAACTACAAGGTCTATAATTGTTAGAGGTAAAGAGAAAGATTTAGATGTAGTAGATAAAGTTATTAAAGAGATTGATGTAAGAACTAAACAAGTTTTAATAGAAGCATTTATTGTTGAGGCTAATTCAGACTTTGAAAGAGCACTAGGAACTCGACTTGGAGGATATTATTTAAGAGGAGGAAGAAATATAGGTGGTGTTTCAGGAGCAAGTTCAGGAAGTGCTGATGGAACTGACTTAAACGACGTTGCGAATTTAGGATCTGCAACTGACAGTATTACGAATTTTGCAGCCACAGGAGCAACAAGTGGAATTGGTGTTTTAAAAAGAACTGGAACGGGAGTTTTAAAAGCTGAAATTACAGCACTTGAAAGCATGGGTATGGGTAAAACTATATCAAATCCAAAAGTATTTACTTTAGATAATCAGGTTGCAACTGTAACACAGGGTGAAGAAATTCCTTATCAAACTACATCCGAAGGAACAACATCAACATCATTTAAAGAAGCAGCACTAAAATTACAGGTAACTCCTAGTATTATTGGTGACGGTAATGTGCTGCTGCAAATCCAAGTCAACAATGATACTCCAAATAGAGCAGCAGCATCTGATGAACCGCCAATTAATAAGATGGAAATAGTCACAAAATTATTAGTCGCTGATGGAGATATCGTAGTAATCGGTGGAATAAAGAAAAATGTAGTAACTAATAATAAAAATCAGACACCAGGTCTTGGAAATATGCCAGTAATTGGTAACCTCTTTAAAGGTAAGTCAAATTCTGATAACCTAGATGAATTATTGGTATTTATAGCGCCAAGAATATTATAATGAATATAAGTAGAGAGTCTGAAATTAATTTAATAAATATTTTAATTGATCAAGATGTGATCTCAGGAAAAGATCTAATCAACATCAAAAAAATTTCGACTGAAGGTCAAAAATCACAACTAGATGCAGTATTTGAATTAAATTTATGTGATGAGGATAAAATACTGGATTTATTAGTTAAGGAACAATCTTTAGAGGTTGTTGACCTTTCTACTATGCAGGTTGCTGAGGAAGTTAAATCAGTTTTGCCATCGAATTATATTAATATGAATTTTATAGCTCCATTTAAGGTTGAGAATAAAGTTCTTCATATAGCAATTCCTGATAGCTCTAAGCTTAGCTTAATGAGAAATTTGAAAACAATTACTAAAATGGAGATAGAATTACACGCTGCTAAAATTTCACATATCTCTGACTTTATTGATAAACTTTTAGCAGAAGGTGAAACTACTATTCAATCAATTCAACAAAAAAATAAAGAAAAAATTCAAACTTTTGATTATGAGGTTGATGAAAATGCAGAAGTATTAGATGAGGCACCAGAAGAAGATATTGAAGCATTAGAAAATGAATCTGAAGTAATTAAATTTTCAACAGCAGTAGTTGCAGAAGCGATTAAATCTGGAGTTTCTGATATTCATATCGAGCCTTATAGATTTTCATCAAGAGTAAGATACCGTTTAGATGGTATGCTAACGGAGCAAGAACATTTTTCAAAATTTTTGCACTCAAATTATGGAGCTGTAGTTACTCGTTTTAAAATTATGGGTAAACTTGATATTGCAGAAAGAAGACTACCTCAAGATGGAGCTATACCTTTCAAAATCGATGGAAAGGTAGTCGACCTTCGTCTATCAATATTACCTACAGCAACTAATGAAAGAATAGTAATGAGGATTCTAAACAAGGATGCTGGAGATATTAGTTTAGAACAGTTAAATTTCGATGAGAACGATTTAAAAAATTTAAGAAAAGCTATTCATGGTACACAAGGACTTATATTGGTTACTGGTCCAACAGGTTCCGGTAAAACAACAACGCTCTACAGTATTTTAAAAGAAGTCTCTAAACCTCACTTAAATATTTTAACTGCAGAAGATCCAGTTGAGTACGAATTAGATGGTGTAGGGCAGGTAGCAATTAGGGATGATATTGGATACGATTTTAACAGGGCACTAAGATCTTTTTTAAGACAAGACCCGGAAATAATTCTAGTTGGAGAGATGAGGGATAAAGAAACAGTAGATATTGGGTTAAAGGCAGCATTAACAGGACACTTAGTATTCAGTACACTTCACACAAATGATGCTCCAAGTTCAATCACTAGATTACAAAACATGGGTACTCCAGACTATTTAATTTCAGCTGCATGTTCACTTGTGTTAGCGCAAAGACTTGCAAGGAAAACGTGCTCAGAATGTAGAGAACCAGATCCTGATGCAAGTCCAAAAGCTTTACAAGAACTTGGATTTACAATTGAACAAGCATCAAGAGCAAAAGTTTCTCGAGGAAAAGGCTGTCCTAAATGTAAAGATACTGGTTTTAAAGGTCGTATGGGTATTTACGAGGTTCTTAATGTAACTAAACCAATTAAAGAAGCGATCCTAAGAAAAGCAACGACGCCTGAGTTAAAAGAAATTGCAGCTAAAGAGGGTTTTAGAACTATGCAAGACATGGGTAAAGAAATGATATTGTCTGGAGATCTTAATTTCAGAGAATATGACCGTGTATTATCAATGGAGTAATTTAAGTGTCGTCTGAAACATTTTCATACAAAGGTATATCAGCTGGAAAATATATTGAGGGAGAAATAGAGGCTATCAGCCAAGAAGAGGCAAATTATAAGCTTAAAGAGCAAAAAATAATTATCACAAATATTGTAAGAACTAAAAAAAAAGCAGCAAAAAAAGAGAAAAAAAAAGGTGGAGGTTTTTCTTTTGGCAAGAAGAAAGTAAAGCCTGAAGATGTAGTAATATTTTCCAAGCAGTTTGCAACAATGGTTAAGGCAGGACTGCCAATTTTAAATGTATTAGGAATGCTTCGAGATCAAATTGAACATCCGACAATGAAAGAGATTATTGAAGATGTCAGGAAAAGTCTTGAGGGTGGTATCACACTTTCAAAATGCTTTGAAAAATATCCGGCTATTTTTGACAATGTTTATATTAACTTAATCAAGGCTGGTGAGGCTAGCGGTAAATTAGATGTCTTCTTATTGAAATTAGTAGAGTCATTAGAAAAAAGAGAAAAAGTAAAAAAGAAAATTAAAAGCGCATTAACTTATCCAGTAGTTATGTTTACTGTTGCAATTACTGTTATGGTATTCATGTTAGTAAAAGTCGTACCTGTATTTGCTGAAATGTATGAGGGAATGGGTGTAGCATTACCAACTCCAACTGCTGTAATTATGACAGCAAGTAATTTTATGAGAGGCACGGGTGGGATGACACTAGGTATTGTCGCAGCTGTTTCATTTGCAATATTTAAATATACAACAACTAAAATTCCTAACATTAGATATAGATGGCATGCCAGGGTTTTAAAAATGCCTATCTTTGGAGATATGATTTTAAAATCTTTAATTGCTAGAATTTCGTTAATCATGGGTAATTTAAGTGCAGCTGGTGTTAATTTGTTAGAAAGTATTGAAATTGCAAAATCAGTTAGCAACAATGATGTAGTAACCCTTGCTCTAGAAAATGTTAAAAAAGGAGTTTTCTCGGGTGATACTTTAACTAAACTATTTATAAAAGAACCTGTTTTCCCTCCAACTTTTAGCCAATTGATATCTGTTGGTGAACAGACAGGTAATTTAGATGAAATGTTTACATCTGTGTCGAATTATTATGAGGAAGAGTTCGATACAGCAGTAGATAACATGTCAAGTTTAATTGAACCGATAATGATCGTTTTTATGGGAGGTATGATTGGTGGATTAATGATCGCTATGTACTCTCCGATCTTTAATGTTGGTGCAATTATTGGTGGATAAAATTATAGTTTTTTCGTTAAAACTAAGTGGTTAATCCAAGGTTTGCTACCTTCTTTAAAAACTACAGCATCCATTATTTGCTGAATAAAAAAAGTTCCAAGACCACCAGGTTTAATATCATCAATTTTTCTGTGTCTTACATTATCTTTTTCAACTGGTCTTCCTTTGTCAAAAAAACCTATTTCTAATTCATTATTTTTTAAAGATATTCTTATTTCCATCTTATCTTGTGTTTCTTCATTTTGATACGCATGTTTAACAATGTTTTGTGCAGCTTCTGCAATTGCTAATACCAATTCATCTTTTAAATCTTGAGATAAATTAAATTTATCAAATACGTCTCTCGAAAAGGATCTAACATCTTTTAAACTTGATGAATGGACTAAAAAATCTTTATTTTCTGATTTTGAATTTATTTTTTCAGATGACATTAAGTTTAATCCAAATTTAATATCTGCTCCAATTTTGCCATCATAATAACTTTTAAAACAGATTTGCTAATTTCTTTTAGTGTTACTTTTGTTCCGGCTTCCATTGCTTTTTGATGACTCTCAATTAATACAGAGATTCCTGAAGAGTCCATGTACTCAACGTTTTTTAGATTAATGTGGATTTCTTTTCCAGCCTCTATGTGAGGAAATATTAATTCTTTAGCTTCCTCTGTTTTATCCATATCAATCTCACCGTCTAAAAATACAGTAGCGAGATTACCTTCTTCAGTTACTTTATATGCCATAAGTCTATATATTTCTTAAAATTTAAGTAAAATCAACAAAATTTACAATCTTTAGTTGACCCAATTTGATTAGTTGGACTATATTATTGTTTTTAAAATTTGATGTAAAATTAATTTTTAAAAAATAACTTAAAATAAAAGAGGAGAAAAATGAAAAAAAATAATAACAACAAAGGATTTACGCTTATTGAGCTACTAGTTGTTGTAGCTATTATAGGAATTCTTGCAGCTGTTGGTGTAGTAGCTTACTCAGGTTACACAGCAGGTGCTAAAAAACAGGCAGCTAAATCAAACCAAGCGGCAGTTACAAAATATATCGCTTCTGAAATACAGAAATGTAACTTAGGAACTGATAGCGGTAAGGCAATGAAAGATCCAAATGGAACAGAGCGATTGACTTGTTCAGGTAAGACTGGTGGAACAGTGGTAACTGCAGCAGTACTAGCATTAGCTGATTTTAAAAATCCACATGACTCTACCAAAAAGGCTGTTAGATCTACTGGTAATACAACAGGTGATGCTGATGTTGGTTACACAAAAGTTTCAGCAAGTGGTAATAATATAACTATAGAAACTTGTTTTGTTACAAAGTGCAATGTAGCAACTAATAGAGTAAAAAATCAGGTAACTGTAGAATAATTTGAAAAACTCTTTTATTTCCACCAAAAGCTCGGGATTTACATTAATCGAGCTTTTGGTGGTTGTTGCTATTTTAGGAATACTTGCTGCAGTAGCAATTGTAAGTTATAGCGGTTATGTCGAAGGAGCCAAAAAAAAATCTGCTGAAAATGTGCTTCAACAAATCTCACTAGGGCAAACTGAATACTTCTCAGATTATGGCTATTATTATAAAAATTCATCTTCATCTAGTTGCAATGCAACCACTGCAACATCAACGGCGATTGAAACAAATTTATTAGGTGGTTCGGACAATATTACGCCAGAGCTTGGATATGAAATTTGTATTGCAAATCATTCATCAAATTACCAAATTTGCGCAAAAGAAATTGGTGGAAGTGGTACCCAAATTGTTTTGACTGCGAACAATGAAAAAAGAACTCAGTGTAATTAAGTGAACATTGAAAATATTAAAAGTATTTTTAAAGACGCTTTAAATAAACATTTATCTGAAAAAACCAAAATATATACAACTATAAGTTTAGCTTGGATTATTTTTATTGGTTATCTTACTTGGTGGAATGGTCTTAAAAGCTTTGCTCTAGACAAGACTTTTAGATGGGATGAGTGGTTTTGGTTCGGAGTTGTACCAGCAACCGCACCTTATTTATTTTACTTTATTTGGAAAAAAAAAGATTAAACTACATTGATGGAAATTGAAGTGGGAGATGTAAAATCTTTTATAGATACCCTTTGGGTGATCGATTGCGCTATTCTTGTTTTTATAATGCAAGCAGGATTTATGTGTGTTGAAAGTGGGTTATCAAGACACAAAAATAGCATCAATGTTGCACTGAAAAATGCTGCTGATTTTGGAGTTTCCGTTGTTGTTTTTTGGCTTTTTGGTTTTGGTTTGATGTTTGGAAAAAGCTTTAATGGTTTTTTTGGAACAGATTTGTTCATGTTTGCTACAGATATATCTCAGTACCAAACATACTTTGTATTCCAAGCAATGTTTGTTGCAACAGCTGCAACAATTATTTCTGGAGCTGTCGCTGAAAGGTTAAAATTTGTTGGTTATTTAGTGATGACTATTTTTGCGACTGGAGTTATTTATCCAATTGTTGGTCACTGGGCTTGGTCTTCTAGTTATTTGGGGGAAGCAATGAACAAAGGTTGGCTTGCAGCATTAGGTTTTGTTGATTTTGCAGGGAGTACGATTGTTCATTCAGTAGGGGGTTGGATTGCATTATCGGGAGTTTTAATTTTAGGGCCTAGAATAGGAAAATATTCTGAGGCAAATAAAGGAAAATTTACTGGATCAAGTTTTCCACTTGCAGTACTTGGAACATTAATACTTTGGTTTGGTTGGTTTGGATTTAATGGGGGTAGCAACGGAGCAATGGATGATGCAGTTCCATTAATATTAATAAATACTTTTCTTGCTGCTGCATTTGGTCTTTTAACAAGTCTTGTTATATCATTTGCTATATTTAAAAAACCAGATCCCTTCTATGTAATCCTTGGACCATTAGCAGGATTAGTCTCAATTACAGCAGCATGTAACTCAGTAAATTCTTTACTCGCCATACTGATTGGAATTATTGGAACTATAATCGCAATTATTGTCCATGAATTTTTAAATAAAAAGGAAATAGATGATGTGGTTGGTGCAGTGCCCGTTCATTTAGCGGCAGGTGTTTGGGGGACACTTGCAGTTGGAATATTCTCAAACTTAGAAATTTTAGGTACTGGTTTGTCGAGAATTGATCAGATTAAAGCTCAATTAATAGGGATAAGTGCAATTGGTTTATTTTCATTTATCGCGTCATTTATATTTTTTAAAATAGTAAATTATTTTTATCCGTTAAGAGTAAGTCCATTACATGAGGAGCTTGGATTAAATATTGCTGAGCATGGAGCTGTATCGGTTGAGCACGACCTAATAGCAATTTTAGACAAGCAATCTAAATCAGGAGATTTAAAAATAAGAGGACCTCAAGATCCATTTACAGCTGGTGGGGTAATTGGACTGTATTATAACAAGCTTATGAGCAAACTTGAGGATAGTGAAACAGAAAAAAATAAATGGAGAGAAAGAATTTCTAAAGAGGTAAATTTAGCGGTAAAAGTACAAGAAAATTTTTTACCTAAAAGAAACTTAAATAATTTCCCAGTGAGTGGAATAAATATTCCCGCAAGAGAAGTTTCAGGTGATTTTTTTAGTTTCTATCCACACAATGAGAGTATTTATTTTATAATTGCAGATGTGGCAGGAAAAGGAATACACGCTGGAATGGTAATGGCAAAAGCTTCCACATTATTCGAAATTATGTCTAAAGATAAAGTAGATCCTGATGAAATGATGTTTCATATGAATAATGATTTATATCAAACCAAAACTGCCGGCATGTTTGTGACATGTATCTTAGGTGAGTATGATTTAGTTAGCGAGGAAATTAGATGGGTAAATGCTGGACACCAACCGGCATTAGTTCGATCGTCAGATGGAAATTATTCTGAATTCGCATCAAGTTCAACTCCATTAGGTGTAATAAAACATAAAGATAAAAATGTTTACAAATTGGAAAAAACAAATTTATCATCTTCAAGATTTTACATTTTCACAGATGGATTGTCTGAAAGCCTGGATAAAAATGGTGAAGAAATTGGAATTGATGGTTCAATTAAAATAATTGAGAATAACTTTAATTCTGATCTCAAAAAACAACTCAAGGATGTAACAGATGATGTTATTAAAGTCGCGGTAGATAAAAACCTTAGTGATGACTTAACTTTAGTAGGATTAGGAAATTAATAATTAATCGTTTAACACACAAATTTCTTTTGATTTAAATTTTAATAAATATAGATTTCATCAATTAAAAAAAAGGAAACCATGAAAAAAATAATTTTTGCTTTATTCTTTGCACTTATCAGCACAAACCTGTTTGCAGCGCAAACGCAAATTGCACAAGTAAACGGGATGATGTGTATTAAATGTCAAAAAATGGTAACCGAAGCATTACAAAAAGCTAGCCCAGATGCAGACATAAAAGTATCTTGGCCAGAGGGAGTTGCTGTTTCTGCTTTTCAAGATAAATCAAATTTGTCAGATGATGAGTATAAAAATGCAATTGCAGGGACAGGTTTTGAAGTAATTAAAGTTGTGAGTGTTGATAAAATAGTTACTGATGCTGGTGAAGCTGTTAAAATATTAGACTAAAATAATTATTATGACTGTAACCGAATTACAGGCTCTTGTCTTAAAGTTACAGTCACAAATTACTCAATTAGAACTTACTAACAAAGGCGCGAATAAAGCCTTAGAGTTTAGACTTGAAGCAGTTTTACAAGCAAACCTAGATACATTTTGGCTTCTAATATGTGCTATTTTAGTATTTTTAATGCAGGCTGGATTTATGTGTCTAGAGTCTGGGTTATCGCGGGCAAAAAGCAGTATTAATGTTGCACTTAAAAACGTTACAGACTTTGGGATTTCAGTTGCTACTTTTTGGGCATTTGGATTTGCTTTGATGTATGGAACCAGTGTATCGGGATTATTTGGGTCAAAGTTCTTTTTTTTTACAACTAAAGTAGCAGGCTACCAGTCATTTTTTGTTTTTCAAGCAATGTTTGTTGCAACAGCAGCAACTATTGTATCTGGCGCAGTAGCAGAAAGATTAAAATTTTTTTCTTATGTAATTATCACTTTTGTTACATCGGGAATTATTTATCCAATTGTCGGT
>CACJEN010000005.1 GCA_902592445.1 uncultured Pelagibacteraceae bacterium | reverse complement strand
TATAACTTCATTAATATTGATATTTATGAAAACAGTAATTCAGAAAATTTTATTTATTCATCTGGATCTAAATTTTCAAAGTATGAAATAAATAGTAATTTAAAAGAAAAATATAGCTCTGCTTTTATAAATGGGATTATAAATTTAGACGAAAACAATCATCATGAAATTAAAACAAATATCAATCATTTGGCTGAAAATATAAAAAGTTATCAATTAATAAAAAGTGTTTTAAACGATAAGTCTACTGGAGTTTATCAAGGTAAGATTTTTGTTAACGATCAAGCTCAAAAAACGGATGGGTATCAATTAAGCAAAGCCTTGCTCCTAAGTGAAAATACAGAATTTAATGGTAAACCAGAGTTAGAAATATATGCAGATGACGTAAAATGTTCTCATGGTTCTACTTCAGGCAATTTAGATGAAAACTGCATATTTTATCTAATGTCCAGAGGTTTAAATTATAATCAGGCAAAAAAGCTACTAATAGATGGTTTCATTAATGATGTAATTGAAAAAATTACTAACATCGAAATACAGAAATATCTAAAAGAGGTGATAAATTAATGGATATAGATAGTATTAAAAAAGAATTTCCAATATTTGATAACAAAATTCAAAATAATGATCTTGTATATTTGGACAGCGCAAATTCCTCACAAAAACCAAGAGTAGTAATTGATAGAATATATGATTTTTACTCTAAAGAATTTTCTAATGTAGGTAGAAGTGTTCATTATTTAGCTGTTGCCGCAACAAATCTCTATGAAAATACAAGAACATCAGTTCAAAAATATATTAATGCCAAAGATAAGAATGAAATTGTATTTACAAAAGGTGCTACAGAAGCAATTAATTTGGTAGCAAATACCTTTGGGCAAAAATATCTAGAAGAAGGTGATGAAGTCTTATTAACAGAACTTGAACATCATTCTAATTATGTTCCTTGGCATTTTCTGAGAAATTCAAAAAAAATTAAAATTGAATTTGCTGAGATTAATGAAGCAGGCGAGGTAACTATTGAAGCAATAAAAAATAAAATAACCAATAAAACGAAAATTATAAGTGTTACTCATTTATCAAATGTAACTGGAGCAATATTACCGATTAAGGAAATTGTAGAACTTGCGCATTCAAAAAATATCCCTGTTTTAGTGGATGGTTGCCAAGGAGCACCACATTTAAAATTAGACATGCAGGAATTAGATTGTGATTTTTATGCTATATCAGGACATAAGATGTATGGCCCGACTGGAATTGGCGTTTTATACGCAAAAAAGAAATGGTTAGATGATTTACCCCCATACCAAGGTGGTGGAGGGATGATAAATGAAGTTAAAAAAACTGGAATTTCTTATGGTGAATTACCTAACAAATATGAGGCAGGTACAATGGCAACAGCTCAAGTAATTGCGTTTAACGAGTCTATAAAATTTATGGAAAAAGTGGGTATTGAAAATATAGAAAAGCATGAGAGAGAGTTATTGGATTATGGATTAGATATTTTGCGGAAAAATAATTCAATAAAAATTGTAGGCAATCCAAAAAATAAAGGTGGAGTGATTTCCTTTACCATTGAAGGTGTTCACCCACATGATGTTGCAACTATTCTTGATGAAGACGGAGTAGCAATCAGAGCAGGACATCATTGTTGTCAGATATTACATGAAAAGCTTAAACTGCCAGCTACTGCAAGAGCATCATTTGGAATATATAATACAAAAGATGATATTGATCAATTAAGCCAGTCAATAGAAAATTGTAAAAAAATATTTAACATATAATGGACCTAAAAGAACTATATCAAGAAATTATTTTGGATCATGGTAAAAATCCAAGAAATTTAAGAAAAACTGAAAACTTTAATAAAGATGCTAAAGGACATAATCCTTTATGTGGAGACAATGTTCATATCTACTTAAAACTAAACGAAAATAAAAAAGTTGAGGATATTTCATTTGAAGGACATGGGTGCGCTATATCAATGGCATCAGCTTCTATAATGACTGATTTAGTTAAAGGTAAAGAAGAGGCCGAGGTAAAAGAAATTGTAAATGATTTTTTAGATATGATTAAAGAAAAAGAGGAACTTCAAAATAAAATCTTAAATGAAGATGAAAAAACTAAATTAATGTGTTTATCAGGTGTAAAACAGTACCCAATGAGAGTAAAATGCGCCACTCTTTCTTGGCACACACTAACATCAGCAATAAATGATTTTCAAAAAATAGTAAATACAGAAAGTTGAAAATGGATTTAAAAGAAAAAGTAATTACAGAAATAAAAAAAATATATGACCCTGAAATTCCAGTAAATATTTATGAACTTGGTTTGATTTATGACATTAAAATTAAAGATAAAGACGTCCAAGTTAAGATGACGCTTACAACACCCAACTGTCCAGTTGCAGAAAGTTTGCCTAAAGAAGTTAAGGATAGTATAATGGAACTTAAAGAAGTTAATAAAGTTGACCTTGATTTGGTTTGGGATCCTCCCTGGGATAAATCAATGATGTCAGAGGCAGCAAAATTAGAATTAAATTTATGACAAAACAAATTATAACTCTTAGCGATAATGCAGCGGCAAGAATAAAAGAAATCATGTCTAAAGATCAGCAAAATTCTCTAGGCGTGAGAGTTGGAGTTAAATCAGGTGGATGTGCTGGGATGTCTTATATTATGGAATACACAAAAGAAGTTAATCCTAATGATGAATTAATTGAGGAAAAAGGAGTTAAAGTTTTTATTGATTCTGCGGCGGTAATTTATCTGCTTGGTACTGAAATGGATTATAAAAAAGATCAATTTTCGTCCTCATTTGTGTTTAATAATCCCAATGAAACAGAGCGTTGTGGATGCGGAGAGTCTTTCAAAATCTAGTATTAGTTTAGTGCATACCAGAGTTGCTCAAAACACATATCTATTGTATAAACAAGACATGAATAAATTTGAGTTCAAAAATCTTGTTAAAGACCTTAAGGATAATTTAAAAGAAAGATCTTTTTTTAAAGTCCTACGTAAAGAAGTTGAGACTGGAGCTAACGGTACTCAAGATTACGTTGTTAAAAAAGGTATTAACAAAGATTCAATTGCATCAACTAAACAGTAGTTATTTATTAACTGCTGTAATACATCTCAAACTCAACAGGGTGAGGTGCATGCTCAAACTTATGAATCTCCTCAAATTTAAGTGCAATATAAGCATCTATCTGATCGTCACTAAATACTCCACCTTGTGTCAAAAACTCTCTATCTTTATCCAAAGCTTCCATTGCCTCTCTTAAAGATCCACAAACTGTTGGAATACTTTTAACTTCTTCCTCGGGTAATTCATATAAATCTTTATCAAAAGAGTCCCCTGGATGAACTTTATTTTTAATACCATCTATACCTGCCATTAACATTGCCGCAAAAGTTAAATAAGGGTTCCCAGCAGCATCTGGAAATCTAATTTCACATCTTGCACCTTTTTTGCTTAAAGTAATTGGTATTCTACACGACGCAGACCTGTTACGTGCTGAATATGCTAACAATACTGGTGCTTCAAAACCAGGAATTAATCTTTTGTAACTGTTTGTTGTAGAGTTAGCAAACGCGTTAATTGCTTTAGCATGTTTTAATATTCCTCCAATATAGAACAATGCTGTCTCGGATAGTCCTGAATATGCATCTCCAGAAAAAACTGGAGTATCACCTTTCCAAACTGATTGGTGTATATGCATACCTGAACCATTATCTCCAGCAACAGGTTTTGGCATAAATGTAGCTGTTTTTCCGAATGAATGTGTAACCATTTGAACAACATATTTATATAACTGAACATTATCTGCTTGGTTTACTAATGTTCCAAAATACATTCCTAACTCGTGTTGACTTGGAGCAACTTCATGGTGATGTTTTTCAACTTTAATACCAACATCCTTCAATCCTTTCAAATACTCACTACGCATATCTTGTGCACTATCAACTGGTGGAACTGGAAAATATCCTCCTTTAATGCCTGGTCTATGTCCCATATTTCCATTTTCATATCTTTTTCCAGAATTATACGGACCCTCAGTGCTATCAATAGCAAAACTAGTTTCATTCATGTCATTTTTAATTCTTACATCATCAAAAACAAAAAATTCTGGCTCTGGTCCAAAAAAAGCTTTATCACCAATTCCTGAAGCTTTTAAATATTCCTCTGCGCGTTTAGCTATACCTCTTGGATCACGTTCATAAGGGTTTTTCTTTATAGCATCCAAAATATCACAGAATAGAACTAATGTGTTATGCGAATTAAAAGGGTCCATAAACATTCTCGATAAATCTGGTTTAAGTATCATGTCAGACTCATTTATTGCTTTCCAACCAGCTATTGATGAACCGTCAAAAAAGACACCTTGATTCAACATGTCTTCATCTACTACTGTAGAGTCCATTGTTAAATGTTGAAGTTTTCCTCTTGGGTCTGTAAATCTAAGATCTACAAATTCAGCTTCTTTGTCTTTGATCATTTTAAGTACATCACTAGCGCTCATAATTTACTCCTATTAATTTTGTAATTCGGGGTGATTAACATTAAAAAAATGATAAATAATGCATATAAAATAGATAACACGTATGCATTTTTTACATATATATTTGCGCAGAATTATTGTTTTTTAATCAACTATAGATTGAAATGAACATTAGAGATAAAGAGCCCGTTTCTAGAGTTAAAAGAGCACTTAAAGATTTTGATAGTTCTCTTGATGTTGTTGAATTAAAAACTTCAGCTAGAACTGCAATTGATGCAGCAAATTCGCTGAACTGTGAAATTGGTGCAATTGTAAAAAGTCTTCTTTTTAAAACAGAGAAAAACTTCATTTTATGCTTAGTAGCAGGCGATAAAAAATGCTCTTTAAAGAAATTAAAAAAAATCGCTAATTTAAATGATATAAAAATGGCATCTCCCGATGAGGTAAAACAACATACTGGATACACAATAGGAGGTGTTTCACCAGTTGGACATCTTACAGACTTACAAATTTATATTGATACAACTTTAGACAGATTTGAAAAAATTTTTGCAGCAGCTGGTCATCCAAACTGTGTATTTGAGATTAGTTTTAATAACTTAGTTAAACTTACTAATGGAAAAATTGAAAATTTAATAGAATGAGACAACCAAATTTAATAGATTATGTTTTATTAACCCTTTTAGCTTTAATTTGGGCATCGGCTTTCTTTAATATTAAGATTGCGACATATTCATTTGGACCTGTAACCATTTCTTTATTAAGAGTATTTTTTGGAGCTATTCCTGTTTTAATTTTATGTTTTTATAAAAAAATAAAAGTAGAAGCATTTTCAAAAGATTGGTATTGGTTTGCAATAATTGGTTTTATAAATTTGGTTGTTCCTTTTTTCTTAATTTCTTACGGTGTAAAATCTGTACAAAGTAACTTAGCTGCAATATTAATGTCCACAACACCTTTATCTTCAACAATTTTAGGACATTATTATACTAAAAACGAAAAATTTAACTTTACAAAAACTGTTGGAATTTTAATTGGGTTTTCAGGAATAGTATATTTATTTTCTGATAATTTATTAATTAATGAAAGTAATTTTTTTTCTGCAATACTAATTCTAGTTGGGTCTACTTGTTATGTAATTGGTGGTGTACTTACGTTAAAAATAAAAGAAAAAAAAAATGAGAATGTTACTGGCTCTATATTAATTTGGGCAGTTATAATTTTAATACCTCTATCTTTTTTTATTGAAAAACCTTGGACATACAATCCATCAATTCAGTCAACTATTTCTGTAATTTATCTTGGATTGGTATCTACAGGTATAGCTTGGTTGTTAAGATTTAAAATTTTAGTAGACAATGGTTTAATTTTTCAGTCACAAGTATCTTATTTAATTCCTATATTTGGAACTATACTTAGTTATATATTTCTAAAAGAATTAATTACTGTAAAAGTATTAATATCACTTATAGCCGTTGTAATTGGTATTTACTTTGTAAGACAAGCGGGTGGCAAAAAGGTTATTTAAGAGTTGAAATTTCTTTTATATGCTCTGGTTTAGTTTCACAACAACCTCCTAAAATTCTTGCACCTTTTTCAACCATTCTTTTTGTAAATTTATAAAACTCTTTTGCACTTAAATTTCTTGAACCAAGTGCAATGTTAGGATTTTTTCCTATTTCATTATGTTTTGCTGAATTAAAAGTTTGCACTGGAGTTGGTTCTTCAATGCCCCATAAATTAACCTTAAATCCAAAAGGAAGTTTTAAATTAGAAAAAAAATCAGATGTTCTCTCAACTATTTCTGGAGATACACAAGCAAAAACTAGACCTATCCAACTGTTACATTGAAATTTTTCAATTATATTTTGAACACTTTCACCTGAAGGTAATTTGCAATCCTTTTTTAAATGCATGCCTACAACCACCTTTTTTCCAAGTTTTTCAACAATATTTGAGGCAATTTCGATTTCTCTACCACTGCTAACAACATCAAGATAAAAAAAATCAACATAGGGACTTATTATTTTAGCCTGCTCCTCAAAATCAGATTGAATTTCTGATGAACTTCTTTCATCTTCAACATAAGTATCGCTTTGAGATGGCAATGAACCAGCTATCAATATATTTTGTTTAGAAATCTCTCTTGCTTTATTTGCTAAAATACCTGCTTGTTCGTTGGCATATTGGAATTTATCTAAAACTTTATTTTGAATAAATCTAATTTTCCTTGCAGAAAAGTTATTTGTTACAATTATATCTGCACCTGCGTTTATGTAGGAAATATGTGCATCAATTACTAACTTATGAAATTCTTTCTCAATCAATGCGCTTGCAGACCATAGTGTACCTTTTGATATCAAACCTTTACTTAAAAGTTCTTGGCCCATTCCTCCATCAAAAATTCTAATTTTTTCAAAATATTTATTATCCATAAAATTATTTTTCTGGTCTTGTAGCAATAAAAACACCAATTGATGCAATTAAAAAACCAATTATATCAATAAAGTATAAATTTTCGTTTAAAAATAACCAAGCCATCAAAGCAGATACAGATGGTATTAAAAAGAAAAAAGAGGTTGTTTTACTTGCTGAATTTTCTCTTATCAAGAACATTAGAATTGTAAAAGCACCAAATGAGACTAGCAAAACTTGATGACTCATTGCAGCTATGAAAGTAAAAGAAAAATTAATATGAAATTTTGTAATAAAAACTATTATTAAGATATGAAATAAGCATCCTCCAAGAGCTTGATAGGTATTACTTGTTTCTAGTGGTAAATTATTTGATATTTTTTTTTGCCAAATTGTTGCTGATGTAATTGATATAAGAGAAAATATAGTCGCTATCACTCCATCAAAAGGAATATTTTTTCCCACGTCAAAACCCAAAACTAATACAGCACCTAAAAATCCGAGTAATATTCCAATCCACTGATGATAGGAAACATTCTCTTTAAGAATTGGACCTGCCAATATGTTTGTTAGAATAGGTTGTAATGTTACAATTAACGCAGCTATACCAGTCGGCATTCCAACAGAAACTGAATAAAAAACTCCCCCAAGATAAATTCCATGAAACAAAACTCCACTTACTAATGATTGAATTAAATTTGATTTAGAAACTTTTAGACTAAAATTTTTATATATTGAAAAAATTAAAAAACCTAGAGATACAAAAAAAAATCTAAAAGCTAAGGCTGAAAAAGGCTCACTATGATCAACAATTGGTTTTGTTGTGATAAAAGCAGATGACCACAAAACAATAAATATCAAAGGAAAAATCTTTGTCATTTATCAAAAACTTATATTAAAATAAGATTTAGAACAATTTAAAGAGGATGTTTTGCTCTATTAAGTTTTAAGACCTAGGTGAGTGTATTTTATATTTAAGTAATCTTTAATAGCCATAGAACCACCCTCTCGTCCATATCCTGTTTGTTTAATACCCCCAAATGGTGCTTCTGCTATTGCAACCGTTGGCGTGTTTACAGCTACGCATCCAGTCTCCATTAATTCAGAAGCTTTATGTGCTTTTTCCATTGAGTTTGTATAAATATAACTACACAATCCTAAATCATTATTATTTGCTCTTTCAACAACTTCATCAAAAGACTTGAAAGATAGCATAGGAACTAGAGGTCCAAATGGTTCTGTTTTCATTATAGTAAAATTATCATCAACATCGTCAAATACAGTTGGTTCGTAAAAATACCCTTTATTGAAGCCTGATGGTCGTTTTCCACCAATCAAAACTTTAGCACCTTCTTTTTTTGTTGTTTCTACAAGCTCTTCAATTTCACCTAATCTTTTTAAAGTTGTTATAGGACCCAATTGAACACCTTGGTCCATACCATTTCCTATTTTTAATTTTTTAGTTTTTTCAATAAATTTGTTAACAAATTCATCTTTCTTACTTTCTTGAATATAAAATCTATTGGGGGAAATACATACTTGTCCATTATTTCTAAATTTTGCGGCAATGGCCATATCAGCAACTTTTTCAATATTACAATCTTCAAATACAATAAAAGGAGAGTGACCACTTAATTCCATTGTTACTCTTTGAACTTTATCAGCTGCTTTCTTAAGTATTAATTTTCCAACTCTGGTTGATCCTGTAATTGAAACTTTTTTTATAACATCTGACTCAAGCAATTGTTCAGAAATTGAGGGTGGATCACCAGATAATAAATTAACAACACCATCAGGAACACCACATTCTTTGCAGATGTCAACTAATTCCATAACTGTTCCAGGTGTTATCACATCTGGTTTACAAATTACCGAGCATCCTGCAGCTAAGGCAGTAGAAATTTTTCTAGATGCTAATATTAAAGGAAAGTTCCATGGAACTAGTGCAGCAACAACCCCAACAGGTTGGTAATATACATGAACTCTAGTATCTGAAAATCTACTTTCAACAGTTTGTCCATAAATTCTTTTAGTTTCTTCAGAGTTCCATTCAAAAATATCAGCTGCACCACCTGCTTCACCAACTCCCTCCGCTAATGGTTTTCCAACTTCTAAAGTCATCCATTTGGCTAAAATATCTTTTTTCTCTCTTATCTTATCAGCTATTCTCCTTAAAACTTTAGATCTTTCCCAAGGTGTAGTATTTTTCCATTTTTTAAATCCACTCTCAGATGAAAGTAGTGCCTTTTCAACGTCAGTACGACAGGCTTTAGATGCATGACCTAAAATTTCCTCTGTTGCAGGATTTATTACTTCGTAGGTCTCATTATTTTGAGACTTTTGCCATTTACCATCTATAAATTGTCCAAACTTTTCATACATAATTTAAATCTATTATTTTAAATAATTTTACTGACATTTAGCATTAATAAAACCTAATAACTAATATTTTATTTCTATTTCAACATAATATGTTTTATTTTGATTTGTGGGTAAATAAAAATGAACACTAAATTAAATAAATTAATAATAATCAGTAATAAGCATCATTAAATGAAAATAGGTTTTATAGGCACAGGTTTAATGGGAGCCCCAATGATTAAAAATTTATTAAAATCAAAACACCAAATAAGTATATTTAATAGAACTATAAGCAAAGCTAAAAAACTTAAAAAATATGGTGCTTATTTATCTTATAAAATTGAAGAATTAGTAAAAGATAAAGAGATCATAATTACAATGCTTACAGATGACAAAGCTGTAAACGATATAATTAGAAGCAAAATATTTTTAAATAATGTTTGCAAAAAAACAACAGTAATAGATATGAGTTCAACTAAACCAAGCACTGCATTAGATAATTATAAAAAATTAAAAAAAAGGGGAGTTTACTTTTTAGATGCCCCAGTATCTGGAGGAACGAAAGGAGCTGAAAGTGCTAGCCTTGCTATTATGGTTGGAGGAGAAAAAAAAATATATGAAAAAAATTTAAAAGTTCTAAAAATCTTAGGAATTCCAAATTATGTAGGAAAACCATCTTCTGGTCAAGCTGCAAAACTCGCAAATCAAATTATTGTAGGAATTACTATTGGCGCAGTATCAGAAGCAATAATATTGTCTAAAAAATTAGGCCTTAGACCGATTAATGTTTTAAAGGCTTTAAAAGGAGGATGGGCTGATAGTAAAATATTACAAACCCATGGATTACGAATGATAAAAGAGGATTTTAAAGCCAGAGGTAAAGTTGCATCACAATTAAAGGACATGGAGAATATTTTAAATACAGCTAAAATGAATAAGATAAACCTTCCTCTCTCAATGATTATTAGAAATTTGTATAAAAAATTATCGAAAAAAGGATATGATAATTTAGATCACAGCTACTTGTACAAAGAAATAAAAAATTACTTATAAACATTTACGAGGAAAATGAAACTTTTAAGAATTGGAAAAAAGAATTATGAAAAACCAGCCATCCTAAGTAAAGATAGTAAAATAATAGACATTAGTTCATGCATTAAAGATTTCAATCCTGATTATTTAAATTTTGAGACAATTTCAAAATTACAAAGTATAGACTTATCTTCATTACCAGAACTTTCTTCAAGTGAGAGAATTGGTTCTTGTATTACAAATCCAGGGAAATTTATTGCCATAGGACTAAATTTTTCTGATCATGCTGCTGAAACAGGATCAAAACCTCCATCTGAACCTATAGTATTTATGAAGGCAACAAGTTGTATAAACGGTCCAAACGACGATATAGAAATTACTAAAGATTCAAAAAAACTTGATTGGGAAGTTGAATTAGGAGTTGTTATTGGAAAACATGCTAAACATATATCTGAAAAACAGTCTCAAGATCATATTTTAGGATATTGTTTGGTAAATGATGTGAGTGAAAGAGAATGGCAAATTGAAAAAAAAGGTCAATGGGTTAAAGGTAAATCACATGACACTTTCGGTCCAATTGGTCCATATTTAGTAACTAAAGATGAAATTTCGGATGCTA
Source organism: uncultured Pelagibacteraceae bacterium (assembly GCA_902592445.1). Lineage (GTDB taxonomy): Bacteria > Pseudomonadota > Alphaproteobacteria > Pelagibacterales > Pelagibacteraceae > Pelagibacter. Next base: position 80,473 of record CACJEN010000005.1, on the reverse strand, counting down.
ATAATTTAAACATGTCATTAGACTTAAATGGAGTCAGAATGCAGACTGGTAACACCAATACTATGATTTTTAATTTAGATTTTATTGTTTCTTATTTAAGTAAATTTATGTCTTTGCATCCAGGTGATATAATAACCACTGGTACCCCTCCAGGAGTAGGTATGGGAATGAAGCCACAAAAATTTTTAAAACCTAACGACAAACTTAGGTTATCAATAGATAATTTAGGAGAACAAAACTCCAAAGTTGTATTAATATAACGCAAAACAATAAATATTTATGATTAAAAGAGATTTATATTATGAGAGAATTCCAACTAAATCACTTAGAGAAGATGTAAGAATTCTTGGAAATATACTTGGAAATGTGATTAAAAAACAAGAGGGTCAGACATTTTATAATCTTGTTGAAAAAATTAGAAAACTTTCGAAAGCAAATAGAGCCAATATTAAACAAAAAGATTCATATAAAAAAATTTCTAAAAAATTAAGTCAAATTAGTCCAAGTAATACTTATAAACTTACAAGAGCATTTTCTCATTTTATGAATTTTATAAATCTTGCGGAGTCTATTGATGCTTCAAGAACTTTAGATGAATTTGAGAATAACAAAGCTAAAGTAAACAAAAATATTTTTATAGAGGAAATTTTTGAGGAACTTTTTAAGGATAGAAAAATTTCATCTAATAAAATCTACAATACTGCAAAAAATTTAAACATTGGTATTGTATTAACAGCACATCCTACAGAGGTAAAAAGACGAACACTCATACAAAAATATCACAATATTACGGAGCTTTTAGAACAAAGAGAATTGATGAAAAGTTTCCCATCAAAACAAAAAATTATAGATAGAAAATTATATGATGAAATTACTATTATATGGAACACAGATGACTTGAAGAGAACAAAGCCTTCTCCATTTGATGAAGCGAGATGGGGACTTGCTATAATCGAAGATAGTTTGTGGGAAACCATACCGAAGGTATACAGGAGATTAAACAGCATTTTTGTTAAAAATATGGGTAAGGGTCTTCCTAAAAATTTTAATCCAATTGAATTTGGATCTTGGATGGGTGGAGATAGAGATGGTAACCCAAATGTAACTGCAGAAGTGACTAAAGAAGTAATTTTATTATCTCGATGGGAGGCAGCAAAATTATATGAAAAATCTTTAACAAAATTAATTAGATCTTATTCAATGGGAAAATGCTCAAAAGAAATTAAAAAAAAAACAGGCGAAACGTTTGAACCCTATAGAGTTTATTTACGCCCACTCAGAGACAAAATGAGAGTTACTCACAGATCTATAGAACAACATTTAGTTTATAATAAACCATTGAATGAAAAAATATTGCTAAATTCACGAGAAGAAATTTTAAGACCTTTAAGGGTTGTTAGAAAATCTTTGGAAGAAAATCAAAATGAAAATTTAGCAAGTGGTGAATTATTAGATTTAATGAGAAGAGCTAAATGCTTTGGAATAAATCTTGCAAGATTGGATATAAGACAAGAATCATCTAGACACTCCCAATTGATTGCGGAATATATAAAAAGAAAATATCAACAAAACTATTATAAATGGAGCGAAAGGAAAAAAATTAATTTTTTAGCAAATCAAATTAAAAAAAAGAAAAACTTATTAACTAATTTTGAATTTAAAAATAAAGAAAATAAAGAAGTTTGGTCAACTTTCAAAACAATCTCTAAACAACCAGATGAATGCCTAGGAGCATATGTCATTTCAATGACCTCGTCTATTTCTGACATCGTAACTGTCTCATTTTTACAAAAAGAAGCCCAAATCAAAAATAAATTAAGAGTTGTTCCATTATTTGAAACATTGGACGATCTAATAAACTCAAAAGCCATTATGAATTCACTTTTTCAAGAAAAATGGTACAGAAAATTAATTAATAACAAACAAGAAGTGATGATTGGTTACTCGGACTCTAGTAAGGACGCTGGTAAAATATGCGCAAGTTGGCATCAATATAAAGCACAAGAAGAAATAGTTAAACTTGCAAAAAAATATAAAATTGATTTAACTTTTTTTCATGGTAGAGGTGGCTCAGCTGGTAGAGGAGGCGGTCCAATACAAGCCACACTTAGGTCTCAACCACCATCTTCGGTAAATGGCAAAATAAGAATTACAGATCAGGGAGAAGTTATACAGCAAAAATATGGTTATGAGCCACTAGCTAAATATAATTTATGTAGTTATATAGGGGCTGTTACAGAGGCAACTCTGAATCCTCCACCTGTACCAAAAAAGAATTGGAGAGAGTTAATTGAAAAAATGTCAGATATTTCAAAAAGTTCATATAGAAAAAATATTAATCAAAATTCTGATTTTATTAGGTATTTTAAAACAGTAACACCACATGTATCTTTAGGTAAACTCTTAATAGGATCAAGACCATCTAAGAGAAAAAATGTAGACAACATAAAAAGCTTAAGAGCAATACCTTGGGTATTTGCGTGGACTCAAATTAGACTTATGTTACCAGCGTGGTTAGGTAGCGCAGAGGCATTAAGATATTCTTCAATTAAAAAATTTAAAAGTACTCTTTTAGATATGGAAAAAAATTGGCCATTTTTTAATTCAATGTTAGATATCCTAGATATGGTCATTTCAAAAGTTGATCCAGAAATATCAAAAATTTATGAAAAATATTTAGCAGATCATAAACTTATAAGGATTGGTAAAAAATTAAGATACCAATTTGAAACAATAAAAAAACTAAATAAAAAAATAACTCCTATAGAAATTATAAATGCCAGAAAGCAATTTAGGAATATTATTGTTGCAAGGAATATTTACACAGAAGTGCTCAATGTTATTCAACCAATTGTTATATCAAAGCTGAAAACAACCAAAGGTAAAGAGAATAAAAAGAATTTAAATGATGCATTGTTAACATCGATAGCTGGTATTTCTGCAGCAATGAAAAATACTGGATAATGTTAGAACTTTTTATTGCATTAAGCGCAGGTTTAATTAGTTTTTTGTCGCCATGTGTATTACCTTTGATACCAGGTTATGTATCCTATATATCTGGAAGCTCCTTAAATGAACTTTTGGAAAGTAAGAAAACAAACATTTTTCCAATAATTCTATTTTCATTAGGTTTCTCAATTGTATTTATCAGTTTTGGAGCAACTGCTACATTTCTAGGATCATTAGTTTTAGACTACTCTTATGAATTAAGAATTATTGCAGGAATATTTATTATAGTTTTCTCTCTTCAGATAATTGGTTTAATTAATATTAAATTTTTAAATTATGAAAAAAGAGTGCATTCAAATATCACACCAAGTAGTTTTGGATCTATTTTAATTGGTATGGCTTTTGGTTTTGGATGGACACCATGTATAGGTCCAATACTTGGATCTATCTTGGCTTTAGCTGCAGTTGAAGACAGTGTCAACAAAGGAGTATTATTATTATTTTTTTATTCACTTGGTTTAGCAATTCCTTTTATTTTATCTGGATATCTTATTCAAAGATTTATGATTTTTTCAAAAAACTTAAAAAATAAGATGCAACTGATTTCCAAAATTGGTGGTGGACTTTTGCTTATTACAGGAATATTGATGATAACCAACCAATTACAGGCACTAGGTTTTTATCTTTTAGAGTATATCCCTGTGCTTGGAAATTTTGGATAATTAATGAGAAAAATTTATCAGATTGATTGTAGCGCTAGAAAAGAGGGATCAACTTCAAGAAAGTTAGCTCAAAAATTACTTAAAAAAATTAAAAAAAAAGATGATCAATTAATCTATAGAGATTTAGATGATGAGATGCTTTTTATATCCGGTTTAACAGAATCTGGTATGAAAATTCCCATAGAACAACAAACTGAGCATCATAAAAAAATGTTTGAACTGTCGGACAAGTTGGTAATTGAATTAAAAGAGAGCGATATAATAATTATATCTGTGCCAATTTATAATTTTGGTCCACCAGCAACCTTAAAGGCTTGGGCAGATCTTGCAGCCAGAGTTAAACTTACATTTAAATACTCTGAGGATGGTGAGAGAATTGGTTTACTTGAGGATAAACAAGTTTATTTAGTAATTACATCTGGTGGAACAAAAATACAAGGAGATGAAGATTATCTTACTCCTTGGTTAATTCATATGTTGAATTTCTTTGGGATAAAAAATATTGAAATTATTGCTGCAGACCAAATGGCATTAGATTATGAAAAATCTATTAAGCAAGCTGAGAGCAAAATAGAAGAATTATTTAAAGATTAAATTTTCTTTTCAGATGAAATAATTTACCTTCGGTACTATCAAAATCTAGATAACACCCTTGTAAAAATCTTTTACCTTCATTTGGATCAAAAGAAGTTCTTCCGTGAAGTAACCTATGATTATCCATCATCATTAAATCTCCAGGCATTAATTTAAATTCTATTCTATACTCTTCAGAATTATATAAATCTGACAAACATTTTCTTGCATTATAATAAATTTCAAGTTTTTCTTTTTTCATTTGAGGCACATAATCTAATCTTGGACTAAATCTAACATTTTGAAAATTACCATTTCCATCTAAATGAATTAATTCAGCCCAACTTTCTAAAATTGTATCTTTATCTGAAAATTTAAATCTAACTTTAGTACTTGTTAAAATATTATAATATTCTTGATTTAATTTTTTCAAGTCTTCTGTAACAGTATATCCATCAACTAAAGTTGAATAACCTCCACTAACTTCGTTTTCAATACAATGTAGGATTTGTATACATGGAGGAAAAGGATTTCTATAAGGGTTATCAGTGTGAGGAGATAAGTTTAGCGCTGTATATGCTAAATCATTTGGATTTGGTTTTGATTTTACATTAAAATATTCACCAAAGTTAGTTCTTTTGACACTGCCAATCATATTTCCAAATTCGACCAGAAAATTATCATTCGTTGGCACATCTTGAATTACAACGAAGCCAAATTTATAAAAATTTATAAGAAAATTTAACATGTCTTCGCTATCTGCAAATTTATTATTAAATTTGAAATTTTTAATATCCTTGAAATCAGATTTCCATTGTACTTTTTTTATATCTATTATTTCGTTTGAGTTTAAACTTAGTTCATCTGATAATTTTTTAATTTCAAATTTTGAATTAACGCCATCGTTAAATTGTATATTTAAAAATTCACCATTTATTTCTGCGTTTATAATTTCAACCGAGTTTCTCATGGAAGATGGGTCAAACAGGCGTTGTTGGGTACCTTCATCAAGATACTCTTTCTCACTGACACGCTCTCTTAACCAAAAAGGGTGAATTTCCTCTTTATTTGATCCATTTAATGAGAATATTTTGTTTGAACTAACTTCAAATTTCATAATTTTTTAAACTTTCCTCTAAAACCCTTTTTTTTTCAAGATAAATTCGTTTGTATTGATTTAAATATTTTATTAATACGTGAAGCGATGATTAAAAACTTTAATTATAAAATTTACTTCAATTTTCTTAATATTTTAGCAAAACAACTGACAAGATTTTATTATTTAAAACTAGATAAGCCTTTTAAGATTAGCAATAAATTTAAAGGCAGGGGTTATGACCCAGTAACAACCTCTGATAAAGCTTTTGAGAGATTCATAAGAAAAAAAATATTAGAGAGGTTTCCTGATCATCAAATTATTGGCGAAGAATATGGTTTAAAAAAAACTAAAAGTGATTTCTCTTGGGTAATCGATCCAATTGACGGAACAAGATCCTTTGTAACCGGTAATCCAACTTGGAGTAATTTAATATCTTTAAACTATAAAGGAACTCCTATGATAGGCCTTGCAAATTTTCCTAAACTTAAAAAATATTATTTAAATAAAGACGAAAAAAATTCATATTTATTTGAAAATGGAAAAAAAACTAAATTAAATGTTAATTCAAAAGTATCTATTAAAAATGCAAAGATAGCAGCTGCGTTTCATGGTTATTTATCATTTAGTAAACAAAAAAAAATTCAAAAATTTATAAAGAAAGTAAATTTCCCTTGTTTTGATGCTTTAACTTACGCTCAGTTAGCGGAGGGAAGACTGGATATAGTAGTTCAATGTGCAAACAAAATATGGGATGTGCACGCAATCATACCTATAATTAGTGCTGCTGGTGGAATACTTACAACATGGAAAAATGAAAATGGCAAACTTGCTGGAAATATTTTAGCATCGAGCAATAAATTAAATCATAAAAAAATATTAAAATTGCTTAAGCCAGCTATATGAAAAACATAATTGTACTTCAACATATTAAAATAGAAGACCCAGGATATATTAAAGATCTAATGATAAGTGATGGAATAAATTTAACTACAATAGAATTAGATGAAGGTGAAAAAATTCCAAACGATTTAAATAAATTTGATGCAATGCTTTGTATGGGTGGACCAATGGACACATGGATGGAAGATGAATATCCTTGGCTTATTGATGAAAAAAAAAAAATTAAAGAATTTGTTATAGATTTAAAAAAACCTTATTTAGGTTTTTGTTTAGGTTGCCAACTACTTGGTGAAGTCATTGGAGGCAAAGTTATAAAATCATCAAAACCTGAAATTGGCATGTTAGATATTGATTTTTTAGAAAATAAAAAAAAAGATCAGTTATTCAGTACGTTCCCTGATAAAATTAAATCTCTACAATGGCATTCTTATGAAGTTCAAGATTTAGAAAATATACAATCTGTAACTCTAATAGCTTCATCAGGTGAAACAAAATATCAAATTTTTAAATTTCATGAACACGCATACGGAATTCAATTTCATATTGAAATCAAAGATACTACGGTAAGTGATTGGGGGTGTGTACCCGAATATAAGTCTGCTCTTGAAAGTCAGTTAGGAAAAGGTGCGCTTGAGAAATTTGATATTGATGCCAAAATAAACATGCCATCAATGAATAAATATTCAACAATTCTTTATACCAATTTTAAGAAATTAATCTGATAATTTCCTTTTTTTTATCCTTTTATTAAGCTAGTTTTTTAACCATAATCAAGGAGGTAATATGGCAATATTTAACATGATAGAGGAAAGAGAGGCTACTGGAAAAGTAAAAGAAATATTTGAGGACATTAAACAAAAAAGAAACATAAAGTCAGTAAACAATTTTTGGAAAATGTTAGCAAATGAGCCAGAAACTTTAGAGAGAACTTGGAATTCATTGCAGCAAGTAATGAAAAAAGGTGCTCTAGATGAGATGACAAAAGAATTAATTTATATTGCTGTTTCAATTACAAATAGCTGTGAGTATTGCATAAAATCACATAGTTCTGCTGCAATTAAGAAAGGAGCATCAAAAGATATGCTTTCTGAACTTATCGCAGTAGTTGGAATGGCAAATGAAACAAATAAATTGGTTGAGTCATATCAAGTTAAAGTAGACGAAATTTATGAATGATAGAGCTCAAGCAATTCTAGATTTCTGGTTTGATGATCTTATAGTTGAAAAAAGATTTAAAAAAGATGAAAAATTTGATCAGTTAATTAGAGATAAATTTGAAGAAGATTACAAGATGGCAATTTCGAATGAATATGATGACTGGCAAGATGAGCCTTTAACTTGTTTAGCGTTAATTATTTTATTGGATCAGTTTTCCAGAAACCTTTATCGAAATGATAAAAAGTCTTTTGAATATGATTTTAAAGCAAGATTGATTGTAAATGATGCTGTTTATAATGGATATCTTGATCAAATGGATGAATATCAAAGATTTTTTATGTTACTTCCATATATTCATAGTGAAGAAATTATCGATCACGATAGAGCATACAAGTTATTAACAAATTATCTATCAAATCATCCAAATTTTTTAGAAATTAAAAAATTTTGGAAAGATCATACAGCGGTAATTAAAAGATTTCATAGATATCCTCACAGAAATAAAATGTTAGGAAGAAGATCTACAGCTGAAGAAATTGAGTTTTTAAATCAACCCAATTCTTCATGGTAACTATTTTGTGTTACCTAAGAGATTTACAATTAAAACACCAGTAATTATTAATAATAAACCAATGATAGTTGTAAAATTTGGAATTTGATTAAATTTTAAAACACCCACCACACTTGTTGCTATTATACACAAACCTGCAAATGATGCGTAAGTAACTCCAACAGAAATTGATTTCATTACAAGTGAAAGTGTAAACATACAGCCAACAATTGTAATTGCAGTTAAAATACTTGGCACTAATAGAGTAAAACCTTGAGCACTTTTTGCAAAAGCATTGGATGCTGTTCCTAAAATTACAGCTACAATTAAATATAAATATGCATTTAAATTACTCATTATTTTTTGACCAATTTATTGCATCTTCCATTCTATCATCTCCCCAAAAAATTTCGTTACCCACAACAAAAGAAGGACTTCCGAATATTTTATGTGATCTTGCACTTTCAGTGTTTTCTAAATATTGTTTTTCTATTTCTTGAGAATTTGCATTATTTACAATTTTTTCTTTATCCAAATTAAGCTCATTACATATCTCAGAAATATTTGGTTCTGTAGCTGGTTCTTTTCCATCTTGGAACCATCTCTTGTAAGTCAATCTTACATAATCTACTCCCCAGCCTTCCTTTAATCCTAATATTGCAAGTTTATTTGCTAAATCAAATTCACTTAATGGGTAAGGCACAGGAGTTTTTGCAAAAAAACCATAACCTTTAGCTCTTCTCTCTATATCTCTCCACATATAATCAACTTTATTTTGTTTGTCTTTTGGAAAAGGTATGTTGTTCATTTCTTTCATTATTGCTCTTACACTAAATGGAACCCAATTAAATTTTACATTTAATTTTTTTTCAACATCTAATATCCTAGTAACTGTTAGATAGGTGTAAGTACTTCCAATTGAAAAATAAAAATCAACTTTTTCCATTACTTATATTAACCTATTATTTTGTGATTTTATCTACAATTTTTTTTACTAAAGGAGCAACAATTGAGGTTGCTATCATTGCAACTGGAAAACTCACAGACCATGCAGTTATAAATCTTTTAAAATAATCTTTATCAAAGCCAGTATTAATATAGGTTATTAGGAGAGTCATCATGAAACTCATCCCACATCCCATTAAAACTATAAATAATAGGTTTGAGTATTTTTTTGAAAACAAAATTTAAATTTTAAATTTAAAATATTTTATTTATTCATCGGGGTTGCACCAGTTTCAAGTGCAAACACTTTGCCATCCTTAAATTTAAAAACAGCCATTACTGCTTCTTTATTTCCATCATTAAATGTAACAAATGCATGTTCAACACCAATTTCATCATTTTCATAAATAACTCTAACTTTGTCTCTATTGATATCTCCACTCATTGCCCATTTTACTACATCGTCTTTTTTTAAAACAGTTCCTGATTTATGCATAGTAAATGTATAATCGTCGTGAATTATATCTCTTAATGCTGCCTCATCTTTATCGTTCATCGCTTTATTATATTTTGCTAAAATTGACATTTTTATTCTCCTTTTATTATTATTCCATTTGATACTGCATTATCTAAACGGATTTTCTTTATTGGTTTGTATTCTTCAGAGTTATACCACTCCTGAGCTTTCTCATAACTAGGAAACTTTATCACAATAGTTCTCGGATGTTCCCATTTACCCTCAACTAATTCAAATTCTCCACCTCTTACAATATATTCTGCTCCAAATTTTTCTGCGACTGGTTTTACTTTTTCAATATATTCTTTGTAATTTTCTGGGTTTGTAATTTTAATATTAAAAATTACGTAACCAGTCATTACTTTAAATTTTAATATAAAGTTTGAACAACCTTCTCAACACGTTCTTTACCATTTGGTATGGTTTTTTCCAAAAAAGCATGGCAATCGTCGGTTAATTCTTTGTTGTACTTTGAACCATAATGTTTATCTACAGCTTCGTTAACTCTTTCATCCCAATCTGCTTCGGTAAAACCAATTTCTAATGCATATGTTTTCCAAACTTTAGCTGATGAAATTGATTTTTCTTTCATGCTATATTCAAAAGATTCTCCCGATGGTAAAAAATAGTTAGCCATATATATTCCAACACAATCTAAGGCTTTCTCAGTATCTTTCTTACTTAAAACTTCAGCATAAGTATTGTTGACTACTGTAAAACTAAAAAATATAAAAATATATTTTTTAATTGATTTCATAATTACACTTAAAGATTTACTTTAGACAACTCATATAACTGAGCATTCTCTACACATTCTGCATATATAGCTTTAGCTGTAGGATTCTTTCCAGTTACAAAATCTTTCATTCCATCTTCATTATGAACAGAAACTTTAAATAGCATTCCACTTTTATCTGGTATCATAGCTCCAACAGTTTTTTCTGGATAGGCAACACTTTTTCTAACGCCCATACCTTCATCTGATTGCATCCATCCCATGAAGGTTTCTAATTTTCCTTCTTTAATTTTAAGATGCACTAACATTTCTTTTTCCATTTATATCCTCCTTTTTTTTGTTAATTTAATCTGAGCAAATGCTCATTACTGTAGTCTCTTGTTTATGCCCAGACTTCTCAATTACTTTTGCATTCTCTTCATTCTGCATAAATTTCTGCATAGTGTCTGCTGCTGGTGTTTCCATCACAATATGCACCTTATTTGGATTTTCTAATTCATGACCAACGTAAATAGTTTTGATGCCTGCCGCTTCTCTTGGACCAGAATGTTCATCAAACATTTTTTTCCAATGAGTCCAATCTTTTACCTCAAAATTTCCAACCACTTTTACCATTTTACTCTCCCCACACACCAGCAAAATCAATTGTTGCTTATTTCTTCATTGCATTGAACATGCTAAGCGTATCATCAAAGGTCATCATAACTTTAGTTTTCCCTTCATCGCTAACTTCAAAATAATGACCAAACATCGTATCCATGTTGTCAGCTGTTGCATGTACTCTAACAAATACTTTATTGCCTTCACTGATCATGTCTAAAATTTTTAAATGAAAATTTGGCCATGTAGCTGGAATTTTTGACATCGCACCCATCATAGCTTGTTTACCTTTGTGAACTCCTGACAATGGATGGACACCTTCTTTACCTGGAAATGTCCATACAATATTATCATCAATCATCTCATTAAAAAAAGTTTCCATATCTCCTTTACCAAAAAGCTCATATGCTTTTCTCGTTTGCTCTTTTACGTCCATAAAATATTCCTTTCTTAGTTAATTATTTATTAATAAGTATACTCTCCACTCATTTGGTTCATTGAATGAGCCATACCACTTTTGCCTTTAAGATTTTGTCTACTTGAAAATCCAGTACCTGAAATGTTTTCATATTTTCCAGTTCCACCAATAATAATGAAATCTCCAGAACCTCCAACTCCTCCAGTTCCTTTACCTTTATAATTTATGAACACTTTTTCCCCATCACTCAGATAAAATGTGCACATTCCAGTTTCATCATCAAACTTACCTGCAGTCAAAGTAAGTCCTCCAATGCAATGCATAGTAGATTTATCAAATATACTTCCATCTTCTTTGTCAGAAAGTCCAGCGTTACCGTCATATGTTATACTCATATTGCCATTACCAGCATCCATAACATTTACTTCCCATGAACCCATACCGCTAGCATTAAACTTTCCTGTCTCAGCTAACAAGTTAGAGGCAAATAGTGTAAAAAAAGTTAATATTATTATTTTTTTCATAGTTTTCTCCTTACATATTTGCAAAATCCATTGTTTGTGAACATTCCTCAGACATTGTGTCAAAAAAATTATTCATATCTCCAAGTTGATCAATAATTGCTTGTGGACTTTCAGCTTGCCACTTACAAAATACTTTCATCGAGTCGCCAGCACCCATCATTGTCATATGACATACAGCTTTTTCTCCAGTTACTCCTTTTTTTAAATCCTCAGGGGATGTTGAACTTACAACCTCATGAAATTTTTTTTTCATCTCCTCAGACTTAAATATATGCGTTGCTAAATAATCTTTCATTATAACCCTCCTAATGAGCTTAATTGATTAATCTAATTAATTATAAAGGAAAATTGTAAACTTTATATTACAATACTGGTATGTGATTTTTAGATCCAACTGGGAGTAGGGAGACCTTTTTCTTGTAAAAATTTTTTATTAAACATCTTTGAGTTGTATTTATCTGATTTGTCGCAGAGAATTGTTACAATAGTTTTTCCTGGACCAATTAATTTACCAAGTCTAATTGCTCCAGCAATATTTACACCACAACTAGTGCCTAAGCTTAATCCCTCTTCTTTTATTAAGTTATAAAGCAAAGGCAAAGACTCGTGATCATCAATTGAAAATGCTCCATCTATTTTTGCTTCAGCAAAATTTGCTGTTACTCTACTGGACCCAATACCTTCAGTTATTGAGCCACCCTCAGATTTTAATTCACCATTTTCAATGTAATTGTACAAGGCAGAACCTGCTGGATCAGATAAATATATTTTTATATCTTTGTTTTTTTCTTTTAAATAACTACTTATCCCTCCAATTGTTCCACCTGTGCCTGATGCACAAACAAATCCATCTACCTTACCTTCTGTTTGATCCCATATTTCAGGTCCAGTTGTTTCGTAATGACCTTTAGCATTTGCAGTATTGTCAAATTGGTTTGCCCAGACGACTCCATAATTATTTGAGTTTTTTAATTCTTCTGCAAGTCTACCTGCAACTTTTACATAATTGCCATCATCACTGTAAGGCTTTGGTGGTACTAACCTTAAATCTGCACCGATATTTATTAAAGTATCTTTTTTTTCTTGTGTTTGATTGTCGTTCATTACAATTGTTGTTTTATAACCTAAAGAATTTCCTAGAAGACACAAACCTATACCAGTATTACCTGCTGTTCCTTCAACAATCATTCCACCTTTTGAAATTAATTTTTTTTCTTCAGCATCTTTTATAAGTGCCAAAGCCGCTCTGTCTTTTACAGATCCCCCTGGATTTAGATATTCTGCTTTTCCATAAATATTACATCCAGTTATCTCTGAGGCAGCCTTTAATTTTATTAAGGGGGTATTACCAATTGACTGTAAAAAATTATCTTTGATATTAACCATTGTTATTTTCTGAATTGTCATTTTCTACAGCATAAGGTTTAAATTCTTCTGTAGCAGTTCCAACATTCTTTGCTGGTATTCCTATCATAACAGCATTCTCCTCAACATTTTTTGTAACAACAGCATTTGCTCCAATTTTTGAGTTTTTTCCAACTATTACAGGACCTAATATTTGTGCGCCAGATCCAACGACTACATTATCCATTAAGGTAGGATGCCTTTTTATATTTCTTTGATTATTAGAATTAATACTTGGAGATATACCTCCTAAAGTTACCATATGATATATTGTGACATTATCACCAATTTCAGATGTTTCACCTATTACAACTCCCATCCCATGATCTATAAATAAATTTTTACCAATCTTTGCGCCAGGATGAATTTCAATACCGGTTAGGAATCTTGAAAATTGGGAAATAATTCTCGCAATTAAATCAAATTTAGCCACTGAAAAAAAATGAGCCAATCTATGAAAAAATACAGCTTTAACACCTGGATAAGTCAATATCAAACTTAATTTGGATTTCGCTGCTGGATCTCTATTAATAATTGATTGTAAAAAGTCACCCATAATTGTTTTTATATAGTTATTAAAAATTGAATTTAAAGTTGATCAATCTCTTAAAAGTTTGCTTCATAAAACAATTTTACATATAATAATTTTATAATAAGGAGAGAAACAATGTTAAAAATAAACAGTATGTGTCCTGATTTTCAGGCTAAAACTACAGAGGGAGACATCTCTTTTCACCAGTGGTTAGGTGACAGCTGGGGTGTATTATTTTCACATCCAAAAGATTTTACGCCAGTATGTACTACTGAACTTGGAGCTTTAGGTTTAATGAAAGATGAGTTCGACAAAAGAAATGTGAAAGTGATAGGTCTTAGTGTAGACGGAGTTGATGACCATAACAAATGGTTAGAAGACATAAAAGATGTGTCAGGTTCAAAACCAAACTATCCAATAATTGCTGACGAGGATCTTAAAGTTGCTAAATTATTTAATATGTTGGAAGGTGATGCAGGAACAACATCAATGGGTAGAACTGCTGTTGATAACGAGACAGTTAGAACTATTTTTGTAATAAGACCTGATAAAAGAATTGGTTTATATCTTACTTACCCAATGGCAACAGGAAGAAACTTTTTGGAAATATTAAGAGCAATAGATTCAATGCAATTAACAGCAAAACATAAAGTAGCTACTCCTGCTAATTGGAAAAAAGGTGAAGATGTAGTTATTTTACCAGCTGTTAAAGATGAGGAAGCGAAAAAAATATATCCAAACGGATGGGAGACGGTAAAACCTTATTTAAGAAAGGTTCCAGATCCTTCTAAATAATTTGGATAAGAATATACTAAACCAACAATCTCAGCATTGGGAGACTAACTTCTCAAATAAGCCTGAGATGTTTGGTTTAGATCAAAGTTACTCTGCAGAAAAAACTCTTGCCGTTTTAAAAGAAAACAATTTATCAAATATCGTTGAACTCGGAGCAGGATTAGGAAGAGACACAATATTTTTTGGTAAAAATTCAATTAATGTTACTGCACTTGATTATAGTAAAAAAGGCATATCAATTATCGATAAAAAAATTAACGACCAAAATTTGAATTCTTCAATTCGTACATTGAAGTTCGATGTAAGAAAAAAATTACCATTTAAAGATAATTCAATAGAAGCTTGTTATTCTCACATGCTGTATTGCATGGCATTAACAAATTTAGAGCTAACAAGTTTAAACAGTGAAGTAAAAAGAATACTTAAACCTGGAGGTTTAAATATTTATACCGTTAGAAACACTGAAGATGGAGATTTCAAAAAAGGCGCTCATAGAGGAGAAGATTTATACGAAATAGATGGATTTATTATTCATTTTTTTTCTAAGGATAAAATAAATAGTCTTTTAGATGGTTTTGAAAATTTGTTTATTGAAAAATTTGATGAGGGAAAGTTTCCTAGAAAGTTATATTTAGTTTGTAATAAAAAAATTTAGTTATTTTTGTATTTTCTCATACATACTTGGGCCAATAAAAGATTTGGATCAATAAACAACTTAGAGTCTTTTGCTTTCTTAAAAGATTTATATGCAAATAAAGCTATAGGAAGTTCTGTACAACCTAATATAATTTTTTTACATTTTTTTTTTATTAGTTGATTAACAGCTGGTCTTAATGCTTTCTCTGCCTCTTTCACTTTTCCCATTTTCACATATTTAATAGATTTGTTTACAGAACTCTTTTGTAAATTTTTTGTAGGGCTTATAAATTCATATTTTTTATCAAAATATTGATGATAAACTTTTGTTTTCAATGTTGCTTCAGTACAAAGAATTCCTATTTTCGTATTTTTTTTACAAGTTTTTTTTGTATAATTAAAAACTTCCCTGGGCATGCTTAATAAGGGAATTTTAATTTTTTTTTGAATATCTTGATGCCAATAATGTGCAGTGTTACAAGGCATAACAATAAATTTACATTTATTTTTAGATAGCAGTTTACAACCCTTAATCAACTCATTGAGCACATTGTAATATTTTTTCAAGTTCTCAGGTCTTTTTGGTGTATTAGACTTGTTGTAAAGAATAAACATAGGGTACTGTTGATCCAGTTTTCCTCTATATAATTTTGCAAGCTTGCTGCAAAAATCTAAACCTGCCTGCGTTCCCATTCCTCCAAGAATACCAATCATAAAAGCTAATTTATCTATATATATTAATTAGTAGAACTATATTTTAATTTAATTTATGCAAGTAATAACACTATAGATGAATAGAAATCTTTTCATACTTATTTTAAGCCAAGTATTTGGTTTTACAGCCGCTACAGTTACAGTTTTTATAAGTGGTATTATTGGATCAGACTTAAGTTCTATAAAAACACTTTCTACACTTCCTCCATCATTTTATGTTGTTGGAACAGCAGCAGCTACAATCTTTGCTGCTAAGATAATGAGCATTATAGGACGAAGGCTTGGATTTATTTTTGCTTCTGTAGCTGGTTCAATTTCTTGTTTGATAGGCGCTTATGCAATAATTATAGAAAGTTTTTTTATTTTTTGTTTTGCTAAATTTATTTTAGGGGCCACAATGGCATTTACTCATCAATACCGTTTTGCTGCAGCAGAAAGTGTAGAAAAGGAAAAAGCGCCTAAAGCTATTTCATCATTATTGTTAGCTGGAATAGTTGCTGCTTTTCTTGGAATTGGTTTGGCAAATTATACTAAAAATTTTGTAAGTGATTATTTATATGTAGGTTCATATTTAACTTTAGCAGTTTTAACATTAATACCTTCATTTTTATTATTCTTTTTTAAGGATATTAGAGAAATTTCTTTTGTTTCAAATAAGGAAAATAACTCAAGAAATTATTCAGAATTTTTTTCAGATCCAAAATTTTTACAAGCAATTACCTCTGCTGCATTTGCATATGCAGTAATGTCTTTTTTAATGACAGCTACCCCAATAAGTATGCATATTGTTCATCAATTAAGTTTAGAAAAAACAGGAATAGTTCTTCAATTTCATGTTTTGGCAATGTTTTTACCTTCGCTAGTTACTGGAAATTTAATCAAAAAGTTTGGTTATAGTAATATGATGTACTTAGGTGTCTTATTCTATTTTTTCACAATTTTATTATCTTTCTTTCAACCATCTTTTTTAAACTATTTTATAAGTCTGATTTTTTTAGGTATAGGATGGAACTTTTTATTTATATCTGGCACAAGCTTATTAGTCACAACTTATAAACCTGAAGAAAAATTTAAAGCTCAAGGATTTAATGATTTATTAGTTTTCTCTTCCATGGCTTTAGCAAGTTTATTGGCAGGTATACTAATTTCTATTGCAAGCTGGAAAACAGTTAACTTATTTTGTATTCCTTTTTTAATACTCATTATTTTATCGATAGTAAATGCAGATAAAAAAAGATGAGTTTTTTAATTTTAGGTTTTATAACCAGTTTAAGTTTAATATTAGCAATAGGACCACAAAATATCTTTGTAATAGAGCAGGGTATTAAGAAACAACATATTTTTTTAATATGTTTGATTTGTTCAATATCAGATACAATTTTGATTTTTTTAGGAATTTTTCTTTTTCAGTATCTTGGAACATATTTTAATGAAATAACTGAACTAATTTTCAATATTTTATTATTAATTTTTTTAATTTATTTCATTTACACAAAAATTTCTGAAAAATTTAAAAACATAGAAATAGATAAAGGTGAGAAACATGATGAGAGAAAAAAAATTATATTAAAAACCCTCGCTTTTACTTATTTAAATCCGCATGTTTATTCTGATACAGTTTTTTTTCTTGGTAATTTTTCAAAAAATTTCCCAATTAATTATAAAATTTATTTTGGTATTGGAGGTTCTATTGCTTCTTTTTTATTTTTTTACCTATTGGGATATTTAGCAAATTATTTTTCAAAATATCTCAATAATTCAAGGGCTTGGGTTATAATTAAATGGATTATTTCATTAATAATGAGCTTAATTTCAATTTATGTGATTTTTGAAATTTTAAAATTTTTTAATTAGAAAATCCGTATTTTCTTAATCTTACATCGCCGGTTCGTGCATGAGCTTCCATACCTTCGTATCTAGAAATTCTTGCAGCAGCAGCACCCACAAGTTTTGTTGAGTCTTTTGTCATTCTTTGGAAGCTTAATGTTTTTATAAATTTTCCAACGAATAATCCCCCTGTATATTTACCCGCTCCTTTAGTTGGTAAAATATGATTTGTTCCAGAACATTTGTCTCCATAAGCTACCGTTGTTTCTTCACCAACAAATAGGGATCCATAATTCGTTAGTTTGTCATGGAACCATTTTAAATTTTTAGTTTGAACCTCAAGATGCTCTGGAGCATATTCATCACTTATCCTAACCATTTCATCGTCAGTATCACAAAGAATTACCTCACCATAATCTTTCCATGCAGCCTCCGCACTAGTTCTTGGTAATTCAGGTAACTCTGAAATTAGTTCAGGAACTCTTTTCATCACTTTTTCAGCAAGCTCTTTACTTGTAGTGTATAACCAACAAGGAGAATTATAACCATGCTCTGCTTGCCCAACTAAGTCTACTGCAACTATCTCAGGATCAGCAGTTTCATCTGCAATAATTCCAATTTCTGTGGGACCAGCAAATAAATCAATTCCAACCCTTCCAAATAAAATTCTTTTTGCTTCAGCCACAAACTGATTACCTGGACCAACTAAAATATCTGCTGGAGCATTACCAAATAAACCGTATGTCATTGCAGCGATAGCAGGAACTCCGCCTAAATTTAAAATAACATTTGCACCACACAAATCAGCAGTATATATAATAGTAGGGTGGGCGCCCACTTCAGCTTTTGGTGGACTACAAGCAATTACGTTTTTTACTCCAGCAACTTTTGCAGTCGTCACGCTCATAACTGCCGAAGCTATATGAGCATATCTTCCACCTGGAATATAACAACCCGCAGTGTTAACAGGAACTAATTTTTGACCAGCATACAAACCATCAGATAATTCAACTTCGAAATCGTTTCCATAGTTTTTAAGTTGAGCCTCAGCAAATTTTCTCACTCTTTCATAAGAAAATTGAATATCATCCTTTGTTTTTTGATCTAAATTTTTTTTTATTTCTTCAATTTTATCTTTGGATACAATTATTTCACCCTCATACCTGTCAAATTTTTTTGTTAATTCTTTACAACCTTCCTCTTTAGATTTCTCTAGGTCATTAAGTAAATTTTGAACAATATCCCTTGTTTTATTATCGTCAGTTGATGATGTTTTAGGAGATTTTTTAAGGTACTTAATTGTCATTGATGAGTATTTTGATCAAGTTATTTAATGTATTAAAATACTCATTTCAACAAAGATATTTTTTATTAACTCTCTTGATGATTTAATCTAACGCAACTACCGCAGCAGCTATTGAGGCTAATCTAGCTGTTGCATCGTCTGATCTACTTGTAATTACAACTGGAACTTTACCTCCAACTACGACACCTGCTGCACAGGCTCCCATAAAATAAATCATCATTTTTACAAGCGCATTTCCAGTCTCAACATTAGGAACTAGCAAAACATCTGCATCTCCAGCAACAATATTTTTTATACTTTTAATACCAGCTGACTTTTTAGATATACTATTATCAAAAGCCAAAGGACCAAAAATGTCAGCATTAAAACTCTCTTTTGCAGCTAAATTTGTAATTTCTTTTGCATCAAGAGAACTTTGCATACTATCCAATACTTCTTCAGTTGCTGATAAAATTGATATCTTTGGTTTTGGAATATTTATACGATGACAAAAATCAATTACATTTCTTAAAATGTGCATTTTAGTTTTAACATTTGGATTAACATTTAATGCTCCATCTGTAATTATAAGTGGCCTATCATCTTTTTCTAATGTCATGTGCCATATATGACTAAGCCTTTTTTTACCTAACAAACTATACTCTCGTTTTAAAACTTCTTTCATCAAAACATCTGTATGAATATGTCCTTTAACAATTATTTTAATTTTATCTTCTGAGGCAAGTTTAGCTGCAATCTTGGCAGTATTATTTTCTACCGGTTCGTCTATTATCTCATATTCAGATATATCAAACTTTATATCATCTGCAGTTTTTTTAATTTCAGTTTCGTTACCAATTAAAACTGGTACAATCAGTTTTTCTTTTACTGCATCCATTGCTGAAATCATCGGCAGTGTCTTTCCAGCATTAGCTATTGCAACTTTAATACCTTTTTTTTGATGAGCAAGGTCTAAGAGATTATTTGGACATACTGTTGATTTATCTGAAAGCATCTAAAATCTTATATCAAAATTAAAAAAAACTAACATATCATTTATTTTTTGATAATGTCAGAAATATGGAAGTTGTAACAAAAATTGCTCCAATTGCTCTAGCATTGATTATGTTAACGTTGGGCTTGGGTCTTACAACGAGTGATTTTACTAGAGTAATTAAACGACCAAAAGATTTTTTAGTTGGATTGATTTGCCAAGTAATATTACTTCCTATAATTGCTTTTGCTTTAATAAAAATTTTAAATGTTCAACCAGCATTAGCTCTAGGAGTAATGATAATAGCTGCTGCACCAGGAGGTGTTACATCTAATATTCTAACAAAATTTGCAAACGGTGATGTTGCTCTTTCCGTTTCATTCACAGCAATAATAAGTTTACTTAGTATTTTAACCGTTCCATTTATCGTCATTAAATCTGCTGACCTACTTGATGTAAATTACCTATCTAAGGAAATTTCTATGAGCAGAATATCAATAAAAATGTTTTTGGTAGTAACATTACCTGTAGTAATTGGAATGTTAATAAGGAAGTTTGCACAAAATTTTATAATTAACAGAACAGCTTTAATCGAAAAAGTATCATTAGTTCTTTTTATGCTAGTCTTCATATCAATTTGGTTAGAAGAATGGGACAATATAATTATGTATATTTCAAAAGCTGGTACAATAACTCTAATATTAAATGTGATAATGATGGTTATAGGATTTTATGTTGCTAAAATCTTTGCAAGCGGTATTAAACAAAGAAAATGTATTTCACTAGAATGTGGGCTACAAAATGGAACTTTAGCAGTATTTGTATCTACTCAGCTATTCGATGATATTGTTTATTTGATACCAACGGCGTCTTACGCTTTGATCATGTTTGTCACATCAATCATGTTTGTGTTTATTTTAAGAAAAGTAAATTAGGATCTATTGTCAATATAAGACCCAAAATGAGCAAATAAGTTTCAAAAAAAAAAAACCTAATTTGGTCACGTCGCATATTGAGCAATTTGAATTTTTCTGAATAAATATACTTTTTAAGAAAACTTAATGAGTACTGAAACATTAACAAAATTAAATCCTAAAGTTTTAATCAATTCAAAATTAGACCCCAATGGATCAGTCTCAAAAGCATCTGATCAAAGTATGATGAATACTGAACTTAATAAAGTTCCTTATTCAAAAAAAACTGAGTCAAAAATTTGTATAAATAAATTAAAAAATAGACTCAAAATTGAGGAAAAAAGTAAAAAAATTGAAAATAGAATTTTGACAGGTTTATTTTTAAGCATTGTTGCAGTTTTGTTTTATATAGCAACTTAGTTTAAAAGATAGTCAATATCCCTCATAACATCATCAGTAATTTTAATCTCCTTATTCATATTTTTTTTATATCTTTTAAATTTATTTTGTCCTGGATACATAATTTCTTTTACATTTTTAAGTTTTGGAAGTTTTTTAACTCTTCTTATATTTTCATTAATTCTTGAATTAAAGTTCTTAACAAATAAATTTGTCTTCATAACAATAAATAAATGACCAATATTTTGAGGACCTGAAAAATCATCGAATGGATCTTTAACTTTCCCTCCATGATTTCCACCAGTAAAAACACCACTCAAAATGTCAACCATCCATGCTAGACCTGATCCTCTAAATCCACCAATAGGTAATTGAACACCTTTAAGAGCTTTATTTGCATCTGTTGTTGGTCTTCCTTGTTTATCTAATGCAACTCCTTCAGGTATTTTAGATCCTCTTCTTGCTGCAACTCTTATTTTTCCTCTATTGATCATTGATACAGATGTATCTAAAATAAATGGAACTTTTGATGAGGTGGGGGTTCCAAAACAAATTGGATTTGTTCCAAACAAAGTTTTTAATGCACCATGTGGGGCTATAGCGGGGGGAGCATTGGTAAAAATTAATGTTAATAAATTTTTTTTAACTGCTTGTTCCGCATAATATCCTGATAACCCGTAATGACCACTTCTTTTAATACCAACTAAACCTAATCCTGTTTTTTTTGCACTTTCAATTGCTTTTTTAATTCCAATATCAGCAGCTACAAAACCAATACTGTCATCAGCATCAATTTGAATTATAGATTGAGATATTTTTTTAAATTTAAATTTTGGCTTTGGATTAATTAATTTTTTACTTATTCTATCACAATACATTTTTAATCTAGATACACCATGACCAGTAGCGCCAACTAACTCTGCATTTACTAGTGCATCAGAACAAATATTTGCATGTGCTTTACTTAATTTATATTTTAGAAATACTTTAGTCAGCAATTTTTTTAATTTTTTTTTTTTCATTAAAACCATCTAAACATTCCAATGATACCAGCTGTGGCATAAAAAATTTGAAGTAGTAAAATACCTCTATGATTTCCTAAATATGCCCACAAACCAATTAAAATTGCAGAAATTAATAATAATGCAAATCCTAAAAATTCAGCACCAATGTTTAAGGCAACTAGTAGTGAATAAACAATGGCAGTTATAACGCCCGTCCACTCTAATATTTTATTTTTATTCATTAAGTTTACGAGCTGAATTAGCCTTTACCTCTCCAAGGTATAGTTTTATCGATAATTTTTCTAAGAGTAATATCAAACAAAAGACCTAACATTCCCATTATAAATATTGTGATCCAAATTACCTCATACTGAAAGTACTTTTTAGCTACGTTTTCAACAAAACCAATACCAGTTGTGCCAGCTAAAAACTCTGCAGCTACTAATGTACCCCAACACATTCCAACAGCCACTCTTATACCTGTTAATATTTCAGGGAGAGAATTAGGGAAAATAACATGTCTTAAAATTTGTTTCTTAGAAGCACCCAAAGAGTGTGCTGCATGAATTTTTGATAACTGAGTACCTGATGCCCCAGCTCTAGCTGATATTATCATTATCGATAATGAAACCATAAATAATAGAAAAACTTTGCCGGTATTATCAATTCCTAAGACTGAAATTATCAAAGGTGCCCATGCTAAAGGCGGTACAGGTCTATATAATTCAATTAAGGGATCAAAAAATCCTTTTGCAAACCTGTTTAGTCCCATAAACAAACCTAAAGGAACTCCTATAATAATACCAAAAACTAATCCTAAAAATACTCTTAAAAAAGAGTCCCAAATATGCCCGTACGGGACAGGAACTTTAAACAGTTTAAAATCACCTGTTACTATTTTTAATACTTTACTTTTAAAATTTTCCTTTACAATTCCATCTTTAGTATGAACTGGATAATCTCCAGGTATAATATCTGCAATCCAATCTGGTAGAATAAAACCAATCATTGAGCTAACATCAACCATTTCAATCCAAAGCAATGGAATATTTTTATATCCAACACTTGGTTTAGACATGAGAATAAATTTGTTAAAGGTATCAGATGGCTTAGGTAGCCATCTACCTGAACCTTGTTCAGAACAACTTGGACCACTCGCAACTATTGTTCCTGCTGGAAATAAAAGAATATCAATTAATCTCAACCCACCTTGCTCAGATTTTTGAAGATTATCAAATTCAATTATTGCATCTTTCATCTCATTAAGAGCTGTTGGAGGATAGATGCTAGCAAATTCTATTCTTCTTGCTATTTTTACAATATTTTTTGCATATGTTGATGCTATTTCCTCACTATCATCCAAACTTTTCCTGTACGCTTTGATCTCATTTTTTAATCCTTTAATTGAAGTTTTAAAATATGAGTTATGATTTCTTAACTTAAAAAATTTGTCACTTATCACTTTAAGTTCTGCTGCTGCAGCATGAAATTTTAAACCTCTATTTGTTCCTGGAACTAATGGAACTTCAAGTGTATTTTCTATAGAGCCAGTTCCAGTTCTTATAGTGGTAATACCCCATCCACCTTGTTCCGAGACAGCTTTGAGTCTCTCATTTCTTTCTTCCTCAGTTTCAAATGGATAATCTTTTTTTTTAAAATTTGAGCTCAAAATTTTAATTTCCTCAGTCATTTCTTTAATCTTAATTTTTGTATCCATTTCCATTAAATTATTATTTGTAAGCAAAGGAATGAGCTGGGTTGTTTTATAAATAAATCCAATCAATATCTTTTTTTGCTGATTATTTAGATCATTTGAATTTTGAATTTCATTAGCTACATTTTTAAGATTTTTATTTTCGATTTTAATAATTGAAGTACTTTTGAACTCTCTTTCTTCAATGGGAAATTGATATTTTAAACCCATCAATGACTCGTTGATTTTTGCCACTTGGCATAACTCATTTGCAGACTTTGGGTAAAATCCTTTTGCTATATCCCAGGAATAATACAACCAAACTAATAAGATTGCGCTACTGCCTACTACAATCCAATGTGTACCTCCTTTTGCTCTCTCTGGGTTTCCAAAAACTGCATCAACTTTCTCAGTTTTTATTAATCTTCTTCCGTAAAGAATACATCCAATTATCGCTACAAATATTAATATTGTTGCAAACTGGGTTAACATTTAATTATCTTTCCCCATAATTTCTTCTTCCATATCCCAAATCATAGATAGGATTTCTTCTCTTTTAGATGAAAAATCTTTATTTTTTTTAATTTCCCTTAAGTCTTCTTTTAAGCCCATCTCTGCAAAAGGAAGATTATACTCTTTGTGTATTCTTCCTGGTCTTGGTGCCATTACATAAAGTCTTTCTCCAAGTAACAGGGCTTCTTCAACTGAGTGAGTAATTAATATAATTGTTTTTCCTGTTTCTTTCCAAATCTTTAAAACCAAAGACTGCATCTTTTCCCGAGTTAATGCATCTAAAGCGCCTAAAGGCTCATCCATTAAAATTAAATCGGGATCATTTATTAAACATCTTGCTAAAGCAACTCTTTGCTGCATTCCACCAGATAGCTGATAGGTAGGAGTATTTCCAAATCCCTTTAGACCGACTATATCAAGCCATTCATCAACTTTTTCTGCAGTAATTTTTGGATCCTTTTTTTTCATCCTCAATCCAAAGTTCACATTCTCTGCAACTGTTAACCATTCGAATAATGCACCTTGTTGAAAAACCATACCTCGTTCAACACCCGGTCCATCTATTTCATTATTATTTAAAGTTATTTTCCCTGAGGTTGGTCTTAAAAATCCAGCAGTAATATTTAATAAAGTTGTTTTTCCACAACCAGATGGGCCTAACACAGTTAGAAGTTCTCCTTTTTTGAGAGTAAAACTTACATCCTTTAATGCATGAACAGTCTCTCCTTTTGGAGTTTTAAAAATCATATTGAGATTTTCAGAAACTAAATCACTCATTAAATGGCTTTATATTAGAATTTTTATCAAAAAAATAGGCACCAATTAAAAACTGGTGCCTATTAAATACTTTACCCTACAAAATTATAGAGGTAAGAAACTTGTATCCACTGCTCCATCTGGTGTTCCCATACCTTTTAAGAAGGCATCAAGATTACCACTTTCCATAGATTGTTTAGTTTCTTCTGGAGTTAAAAATTTGAAACCATCTAAAGTTTCTTTCATGTCTGCAACTTTCATCTCAGATGCCTTTGACATAGAATTCATATCGCTTTTACCAGCTCTATATCTATCATTAGCTTCATGAGTTACTTCGATGAATGTTCTTAACATCCCAGGGTTCTCTTTCATAAACTTATCTGTAACTGATGTGATATCTATTCCTAAAATACCTGCATCTCTTGCTTCTTGAACAGTTAAAAGTCTTGATCCAACTGCAGTCGCAGCCTTGATTGAGTTACCACCGAATAAACATGCCATTACAACATCACCACTTACTAAAGCAGCAGCACCTTCTTCTGGGTCCATTTGAATGATATCCATTTTACCTCTGTCAGCTCCTACAACTTTCATACTTTCATCAAAAACATATTCAGCCATTGTTCCAAGTGGAACAGCAACTTTTTTGCCCTCTAGTTCTGTTGCATTTGCTTTTGTAATACCTGAAGCATTCGATGTTACACACGTAGTTCCACCCATTCCATACTCCATTGCAATATCAACAAGCTTAATTGGAGCTTTTGATTTTACAGCATTGATGAAAGGAACTAGTCCTTGTGAATAAGAAATATCAATATCTCCAGCTAACATTGCATCAGTCATTGCACCACCGTTAGTGAAGTTTGTCCATTTAACTGGCACCCCAAGAGCTTTTGCAAAATTCTTTTTTTGCATGTCTTCTAAATTAGGACTTGGCCATTCTAAAAAGTATGCAACTCTAACCACATTCGCTGCTGAATTTGCGGCAGTAATCGTAAGGTTTAGAGCAAAAATACTTCCTAAAATAAAACTAATTATTTTTTTCATTATTTCTCCTGTAATTAAATTTAATTTACGGCGCGTATTTAAGTTCATTATAAGATTGATGTAAATGATGAATTATGCATAAGGGGTGACATTAAAAACTTAGACAACTTTGAGTTGTATGGTATATTTATTTTCTGTCCAATCAAAATGAATTAGTCTAAGAGGATAAAAACTTACTTTTTTAAAAATTATATGAGTTCAGAAAAACCAAATATTCCAAATTCTTTAAATGAACATTGGATGCCGTTTACATCCAATAAAGACTTTAAAGAAAATCCAAGATTAATAGTTGAAGCAAAAGGAGTTTATTTAAAAAACCACCATGGGAAAACTCAAATTGATGCAAGCTCAGGATTATTTTGCAATCCTTTAGGACATGGAAGGCAAGAGATTATTGATGCAATAACTAAACAACTAAAAACTGTTGATTACGCTCAACCATTTCAACAAGGTTTTGGAGGTTCATTTGAACTTGCTACAAGAATTGCAAAACATACCCCAGGAAATTTAAATAGAATTTTTTATACGATTTGTGGATCAACTGCAGTTGAAACAGCAATTAAAATTGCGATAGCGTATCATAAATCTAGAGGAGAAGGTAATCGTTTTAGATTTGTCGGTAGAGAAAGAGGTTACCATGGGATGAATATTGGAGCAACATCTGTTGGTGGTATGATTAATAATGTTAAAACATTTGCAAGTGTATTAATGCCAGGTGTAGTTCATATGAGGCATACACATTTACCAGAACATAAATTTATTTCAGGTCAGCCTGAAACAGGTGCAGAATTAGCAGATGATTTAGAAAGAATTTGTACAAACTTTGGAGGAGAAAATATTGCAGCATGTATTGTAGAACCAATTGCAGGATCAACTGGAACTTTAGTTCCACCAAAAGGATACTTACAAAGACTAAGAGAGATTTGCGATAAACACGGCATAATTTTAATTTTTGACGAGGTCATTACAGGATGGGGAAGAACAGGCTCACCATTTGCGTCTCAAGAGTACGGTGTAACACCAGATATAATCACAATGGCAAAAGCAACAACGAATGGTATATCACCATTGGGTGCAGTGGCATGTAAAGAGGAAATTTACGATTCAATAATGGACGGCGCACCCAAAGGAACAATAGAATTATTCCATGGATACACATACTCAGGAATACCTATCTCTGTTGCAGCAGGTTTAGCGGTTCAAGATATATTTGAGAAAGAAGATATATTTAATAGGGCAAAAGAAATGAGTCCATATTTCCAAGAAGGTTTAATGTCTCTTAAAGATTTAGAAGCAGTAGATAATATTAGAGGATATGGAATGATGGGCGGTATAGACATGAAAATGCATAAAAAGCCTGGAGCCGCTGGATTTACATGTTTTAAACATTGTTATGAAGCAGGAGTTAATTTTAAAGCAACAGGAGACTGTTTAATTATTGCTCCGATGTTCATTTGTGAAAAAAAACATATAGATGAAATTATTGAAAAACTAAGAACTGGAATTTCAAACTACGCAAAAAGCAAAAAAAATTAATTCCAATTTATGAAAATCGGTGTTCCTAAGGAAATTAAACCGCAAGAAAATCGTATAGGATTAACTCCCGAAAGTGTAAAAACTTTAACCTCAAATGGTCATGAGGTATTAATTGAAAATAATGGTGGTTTTGAAGCTGGTTTTGATAATGATCAATATAAATCAGCTGGAGCTAAAATTATTGATAAGGCAGAGGATATTTTTAACGACTCTGAAATAATTGTTAAAGTCAAAGAACCTTTAGCAAAAGAGGTAAAAATGATTAAAGAAAATCAAATAGTTTTTACTTATTTGCATTTAGCTGCTGCAAAAGAATTAACACAAGGATTAATAGATTCAAAATCAGTTTGCATAGCTTATGAAACTGTCACAGATAATAATGGTAGACTTCCACTGCTTGCACCAATGAGTGCGGTCGCAGGCAGAATGTCTGTTCAAGCTGGAGCACATTGTTTAGAGAAAAATCAAAAAGGAAGAGGGATATTGCTTGGTGGAGCTCCTGGTGGAGAACCTGGTAATGTAGTTATTTTAGGTGGAGGCGTTGTTGGAGAAAATGCTGCAATTATTGCAACAGGAATGAGAGCAAAAGTTCATATTGTTGATAAATCAGCTGAGAGACTAAAACAATTAACTGAAATGTTTGGAGACAAAATCATTCCTCAATTAAGTGACCAAACCGATATAGAAAAATTGATCTCAGAATGTGATTTATTAGTTGGAGGAGTTTTAATTCCAGGGGCTGAAGCACCAAAATTAGTATCAAAAAATATGCTTAAGAAAATGAAAAGAGGATCTGTAATAGTTGATGTTGCAATAGATCAAGGTGGATGTGTTGAAACCAGCAAACCGACAACACACGCAGAACCAACTTATATCGTTGATGATGTAGTTCATTATTGCGTAGCAAACATGCCAGGAGGGGTTCCTAGAACTTCAACAATTGCATTAAACAATGCTACTTTACCCTTTTTAAGTAAACTAGCAAATGATGGTTATCAAAAAGCGTTAAAAGAAGATTTAAACTTTTTAGCTGGATTAAATGTTCATAAAGGTTGTGTCACTTATAAAGCTGTTGCAGATGTTTTTGGTCACCAATACGCTAATGCTTCTGAAATCTTAAATTAAATACCTTTTTTGAGTAAGTCGTAAATATCCTCTTTTTTATCCAAACCAATTTCTCTAGCAATTTCTTTTCCATCTTTATAAATGGCTATAGTGGTCCAAAACTTTATATTTAGTTTTTCACTTATATTTTTATTTTCATCATGTTCATAAAAAAAGAACTCAAAATCTGGAAAATCTTTTTTTGCTTGTTCAAATATAGAAGTTTGAGTTGCGCAAACTGAACACCATTCGTTCCAAGAATTAATTACAATTGTCTTTCCTTGATTGTTTAGTTTATCAAATTCATCTAAGGAAAAATTAGAAGATTTTTCAAAGCCAAAACTTGCAAATGAATAAAAAGTAAAACAAGATACAAATATTAAAATTTTAAGCTTAATCATGTTATTCTTTTGATAACATTATCTTTAAAAACAAAGGTATGTAACAATGCCGCTAAAATATGCAAAGATATAAGAGCAATCAAAGTATAATTTGAGTATATATGCACATCATAACTTAAATCAGCATAATCAAAATTCGATTTTAATTTGATTTCAGTAATCCCAAAATTTAATTTTTCACCATTAAACAACTTTTTTAATATCCCAGAAGAAGTGACTGTTAGCAGTGTTAAATATAATAAAAAATGATTTAGTTTCGCAATTATCATTTGACCTGGAAATGCCTCAATTGGATCTTCTGGAGAATTGACAAAAAGCCTCACCAATAGTCTTAATAAAGTTATATAAAAAATTGTAATTCCAATTAATACGTGAATTTCCTCAATTGTTATTCTTAAATCAGAAAATTCTTGTCTAACTAAATAAAAACCAAGTGGTATTTGAACTGTTAAACCCATGACACTTAGCCAATGGAAAAATTTAGTAAAAATATTATATTTTGGTATAATGTTTAAATCTCTCATACTTTATATTTATGAAAAATAAAGTTTTATTACTAATTTTTGTCGCTGCATCATTTTTTAATTCTAATTTTATTGCTCATTCTGAAGAAAGTATAGAGGATATAATTAAAGGTAGAAAAGCAATTTTTAGCAATAATGCGAAATTAGCTAAAAGGGTAAATATTCTATTGAAGGATTTCGAGTTTGAGGAAGCAGAACCTATTATTCTTGAAATGAGTAAGAATTATGAAAATTTATTAAATTATTTTCCAGAAAATTCTAAAGAAGGTCATGGTACTGAGGCTTTACCAATTATTTGGGAAGAAAAGGATGCATTTAACGCTTTAATGCAAAAAGCAGCAGATGACATGTTACAATTAGCTAAAGTTATGGAAGAGGTAGATGACATACAAGCAACCTACAAAAAATTAATGTGGGCAAATTGTAATGCGTGTCATAGCAGATATAGAAAACCACATTAACATTTTAAATGTTTAAAAATTTTTTTTTTATAATATTTTTATTTTTTTGTTTAATTAAAACTGCGTATTCGCATTCTCATTATCCTATAACTAAAGACGATCCATTAAAAATTGAAGCAGGAAAATTATTATACAATCAATACTGTGCTTCTTGTCATCAAGTAAATTTAGCTGGTGCAAAAAACTGGAAAGGATTTGATGAAGACGGACATAGAAAAGCACCACCTTTAAATGGAACAGGACATACGTGGCATCATTCCGATGAGTTGTTGCATAAAATTATAAAGTATGGATTTGCAAAACTGATAAAAAATTATGAAGGTAAAATGATGGGTTTTGGCGACAATATTGAAGATGAAGGGATTGATAATATTCTTTCCTATATTAAATCATATTGGAATGATGATATTTATTTTCATCAGTTGGAAATTAGTAAAAAATGAGTACAGAAACTTTAAATTTTAATTGGTCATGTAAACATACATGGAAAAGAAGTGCAAAAAATACTGCATGGTGTTTACTTGGATGTTCTATAGGAGATTTTGGAACAATTTTATTTTTTCAATTAACCAAAATCCCTTTTCCCGTCCTTGCCATAATGATGTTAGCCATCATAAATGGTTTAATAACAAGTATTATTTTAGAGACAATAATTTTGATGAAACAAAATTTTGATTTCAAAAAAGCTTTTCACACAGCTATTGGGATGAGTTTTATATCTATGATCAGCATGGAAGTTGCAATGAATTTAACTGATTATTTCTTAACAGGTGGCGCAATACTTACCTGGTGGGTAGTTCCAATTATGTTAGCAGTTGGTTTTGTAACTCCATGGCCTTATAATTATTGGAGACTTAAAAAATTCGATCAAGCTTGTCATTAGATTAGTTAAAAAACCCTATTATTAATTGTAGTTAATAAATGTGTTCTTATAATTTCTTGTAATAATCTTTTTAACAATTATATGTTCACAACCCCATGAAAGAAAATCAAATTATAATTAATGACTTATCTAAAGTTTACAGTAATGGATTTAACGCTTTAAAAAATATTAATCTCACAATTAAAAAAGGAGAAATTTTAGCATTATTAGGTCCCAATGGAGCTGGGAAAACAACTTTGATAAGTGTAATATGTGGAATTGTAACTCCCACTTCAGGCAACATTACTGTCGACAATTTTGATATAATTGATCAATACCGCGAAACTAGATCAAGAATTGGATTAGTACCCCAAGAATTAACCTTGGAAGCTTTTGAGACGGTTTTCAATAATGTATCTTACTCGAGAGGCTTGTATGGCAAATCTCCAAATCCGAAACATATAGAAAAAGTTTTAAAAGATTTAAGTTTATGGGATAAAAAAGATCTTGGACTTAGACAATTATCTGGCGGAATGAAAAGAAGAGTTTTAATTGCCAAAGCACTTTCTCATGAACCCTCAATACTTTTTTTGGATGAACCAACAGCAGGTGTAGATGTAGAGTTAAGAAAAGATATGTGGAATGTTGTGGATATATTAAGAAAAACTGGAGTAACAATAATTTTGACAACTCATTACATTGAAGAGGCAGAGGCAATTGCAGATAGAGTAGCTGTAATCAATCAAGGAGAAATCATTGTTGTAGAAAATAAAAATGATTTACTTAAAAGAATGGGTCAAAAAACTTTATTAATAGAACTACAAGATAAAATAACTCAAATTCCTGAACAACTTTCAAAATATGAATTAGTAATTGGAAAAGATCAAATGTCGCTTATTTATAACTATAATGTTAGAGCTGAGAGGACTGGAATTACAAATTTGTTACAAGAATTAAAAGAGGCTGGTTTAAAAATGAGAGACCTTAAAACAGAGCAAAGTTCTTTAGAAAAAATATTTGTCACTTTAGTAAAGGAAAATAATGAAATTTAACTTTTATGCTCTAAGAGCTATTTACCTTCATGAAATGGATAGATTTAGAAGAACGTTACTACAATCTTTACTTTCACCAGTGTTATCCACCTCTCTTTACTTTATTGTTTTTGGATCTGTTATTGGTGATTATGTGGAGAGTATTGATGGGCTAAGTTATGGCTCATACATAGTACCAGGTTTATTGATGTTAACTTTATTGACACAATCAATAAGCAATACTTCTTTTGGAATATTTTTTCCAAAATTTAATGGCACTATTTATGAAATTTTAGCTGCTCCAATTTCTACGTTTGAAGTAGTACTTGCATTTGTTGGGGCAGGTGCAACTAAAACTTTAATAGTTGGCGTTGTTATATTTATTACCTCTTTGTTTTTTGTAGATGTAACAGTTAAATATCCATTACTCATGATATTCCTTTTGGTGCTTGTAGCTTTTACATTCGCACTATTTGGCTTTTTAATTGGATTGATGAGCTCTAATTTTGAACAAATGTCAATTGTACCAACATTAGTAATTACACCAATGGTTTTTCTTGGCGGTAGCTTATACTCTTTAGATATGCTTCCTTCTTTTTGGCAAACAGTTACTTACTTTAATCCAGTTGTTTATCTAATTAATGGAATGAGATACTCTTTTTATGGTGTTTCAGATTTTAATATATGGATAAGTATTGGCTGTATGTTACTTTTTTTAATAACTTGTATAACTGTTGTAACAACATTGTTAAAAAAAGGTTATAACATAAAACAATAAATAGTTTGAATTTAGAACAAGTAATTCCAGCGATATCTCTAATTGCTGTATTAATATTAGTTTTGCCTGCTTTTCTAAAAACTAATTCAAAATTTAAACAATTTCTAACCAATTTATCCATTTGGTCTATAATTGTATTAATTGTAATTTTGATTACTTATTTTATTTTCTAATTTTAACTTGAGGCAATCTTCTTTTTAGGATCAAAAAATGGTTTTTCCACGATAGTGCAATTGACTATTTTATCATCAATTTTAGTTTTTAATTTTGTTCCTAAATCTGTGTATTTTATATCTACCATTGCTAAAGCAATATTTTTTTTAAGTCTTGGTGAGTAAACAGCTGATGTAACTTTCCCAACTTTTTCACTTTTATTCATTATTGTCCAAAAAGTTGTATTAGGACCTAACAACGGTTCACAATCTAATTCAATACCAACTTGTTTTCTTTTTATTCCTTCATTTTTAATTTTTTTTAATGCATCTTTACCGATGAAATTTATATCACTTTCTAAGTTGACTAACCTATCAAGACCTAGTTCAAAAGGATTAGTATTTATATCTGCATCTGCATGATAAGATAACATTCCACCCTCAATTCTTCTTATTGATGATGTATGACCTGGCTGAATACCAAAATTTTTTCCACCAGTCATAATTTTTTCATACAAGTCATCACCTTTTGATCCATCTCTTAAATATATTTCATATCCAAGTTCACTTGACCAACCAGTTCTTGAAACAATTAATGGAATTCCATCTAATTCGTACTCTTTAAGCCAGTAGTATTTTAAACTCTTAATGCTTTCACCGAATAAGCTAACCATAATGTCTCCTGATTTTGGACCTTGTAATTGCAATGGTGAAACATCAGGCTCTGTAATTTTAACGTTCAAACCAGAATTTATTGCAACTCCCTGAGCCCAAAATAATACATCACTATCAGCAAGTGACAGCCAAAAATGATTTGTATCAAGTCTTAATAAAACTGGATCGTTTAAAATTCCACCTTCGTTATTAACTATTAAAACATATTTGCATTGACCCACTGCAAGCTTAGATAAATCCCTTGGAGTTAATAACTGTATAAACTTGTATGCATCTGGTCCAGTTATCTCAACCTGCCTTTCAACTGCAACATCACATAAAATGGCATTTTCAATCAAATTCCAAAAATTTTGTTCAGGACTTCCAAAATCTCTTGGAATATACATATGGTTATAAACTGAAAACCCTTTTGCACCGTATCTGACTGTTGCATTGAAATAAGGAGATTTTCTAATTTGTGTACCAAAACCAAAGTTTTTATCTGTCATTGTGAGTGCATAGCAGAAAGCAAATTTTATGCAAAGAAATTTGTCTTAAAGACAATTTAATTAATTTAAAAAATAAACTAATTAGTCTAACTTATTTAATGGTTAAAATTGTATTACCTGTAATTATTTTATTACTCATAGTTATATTTTGGAAAAAAATTGAGGATTTTTTTTATCAAAAATACAAATTTAAAATTAATTATATAATAGTAACTATTTCAATTATTGCCTTGTCTATTCTAGGATTATTATTATATGACTGATCATGGACAACCTAAATAATTATGAGTGTGTAGAAACTGAAGGTATAATTACATTCAAAAATGTGAACACAACACTTGGTTTTGCAAGATATAATGAGATGGGAGAGATCGAATATATATTCGTAAATCCTATTTTTAGACGAAAAGGCTTAGCTAAACAATTAATTAAAATTATCGAAAAAAAAACTGGCAAGAAACCAATTCCTCAAGAACCAATTAGTCCACTAGGTAAAAAATTATTTCAGCTTCAGTAAAACTGAATGGAAATAAATCTTATTTTCTTAATTTCAGTAATTCCAGCAATAATTCTATTCGGAATAGCAAAATCTGGATTGGGAGGTTCTATAGCATTAATTTCAATTCCATTAATGACACTATCAATGTCATTAACAGAGGCATTAGCAATTATGCTACCAATTTTAATATTTTCAGATTTTATAGCGGTTTATAGATTTAGAAAAGATTATGACCTTGAAACTTTAAAATTAATTATCCCATCAGCTGCAATTGGAATTATTGTTGGCTCATTTACATTTTCATATTTTTCTGAAGATCTTTTAAAATTTCTAATTGGATTAATGGGTTTTATATTTGCAGGGCATTACTTCATATTTAAAAAAAATAAAATTAAACCTCATAAAAAAAATAATATTAAGGGTTCAGTTTGTACAATTGTTGCAGGATTTACATCTTTTTGTGTACACGCTGGAGGTACACCAACAAGTATTTATTTATTGCCTTTGAGACTTAAAAAAGAAATTTATGTTGGCACGAGAGTAATTTTTTTTACATTTGTAAACTTAATTAAGTTACCATTATATATTCATCTATCTATGATGAATACAGGAACGCTAATTAATTCTATTTTGTTATTCCCACTATCAATATTAGGAATTTACATTGGTTTTAAATTACTTAAAATAATTGAGGAAAACTTATTCTATAACATAATTTATACTTTAATTTTTATTAGTAGTTCAAAAATGCTTTATGACTTTCTAATTTAAATCTTCCATAAAATTTTAAAATATATATAAATAAATTTAGGGGTGTCCAAATGGACTGAGAAATACTCTTTGAACCTGTCCGGTAATTCAGAAAGGGAGAAAAATGAATAATATAAATTTATTAAGCCAACAAAATGCAGTTTTACTAGTTCTTGGCATATCAATAATTTTTGTAATTCTTGGAATAGTTTATTCTAAAAAATTTAAAGGACTAAATAATTATCTTTTAGCAAATAGATCTGTTGGAACATTTTCATTAACATCCAGTTTAGTTGCATCAGCATTGGGTGCATGGATATTATTTGGACCTGCATCAGCTGCCACTTGGGGCGGAATAGGTGCTGTTATTGGATATGCATTAGGAACTGCATTTCCATTATTTATTTTAATTTATCTTGGAACACAATTTAGAGAAAAATACCCAAAAGGAAAAACTTTAATAGAAGTAATTAGATTAAAGTATGGACCTCATTTGTTTAAATTAATTTTGGTTTTATCCATATTTTATATGACTATCTTTTTAATTGCCGAGGTAACTGCTGTTTCAGTATTAATTAATTATATTTCGGGAGCTGATTTATGGATAACTGCTTTAATAGTCATTCTTAGTTCTCTTATTTACACATTATACGGAGGCTTAAGAGCTTCGATTTTTACAGATAATATTCAATTTTTATTCTTGATTGTTTTATTGCTAATTACATTTTCCTATTTATTTAATTTTAACACTAATGAATTTAATTTTGATTATATTAAAACAAAACAACCCCAGCTATTAAGCATAAATTATCTACCTAATTTTACAGCTGGACTAACATTTTTCATAGCCGTTGCAGCTACAAATCTATTTCACCAAGGAAATTGGCAAAGAGTTTATGCTGCAAAGAATACTAAAGTTTTAAAAAAAAGTTTAATTTTTTCTTTTTTAATAATTTTTCCAATTGTATTCTTTATGGGTTTTACAGGATTAGTTGCAGTATCATCTGAAAATCTAGTTGCACCCGATCTTGCTTTTTTTCAATTACTTTTAAAAGATCAGTATTTAATTATTTCAATTATTATTATTTTTTTAGGAATATCATTAACTGTTAGCAGTATTGATACAATTATTAACGCAATTTCCAGCTTAATTATTGTTGATGGAAAAAAAATTATAATAATCAAAAATTATGATTTGTTGTCTAAACAGATAATAATTATATTATCCATCATTGCATTATTTGTAGCCTCAAAGGGTTTGAGTATTTTATACTTATTTTTGTTAGCCGATCTTTTTTGTTGTGCAGCAGTATTAAGTATTTTTCATGGATTTTATTCGAAAACATTTTTTGAGAAAAATGCATATGTATCAATAATTGTAGGTTTAATCGCTGGTTTACTATTATTTCCAAGCCCAGATTTTTCTAGATCTATTTTAATTGGAATACTTTTTCCAATTGATCTGTTTCCAAGTTTTGTCTCTCAATCGTTGTTATTTCTATCATTTTTGACTGCGACTTTTGCTCCTTTGTTGACATGGAATTTAAAAAAATAACAATTTGAAAGATATTTTTAACTATTTAATTTTCTAAATTTATAGATATGATTATTTAAATTCTATGATTACTTATATTATTCCATTTCTTATACTCATTTTAATCGTTGTATTTATTCATGAGTATGGCCATTATTATTTTGCAAAGAAATACGGTGTTGGAGTAACTGATTTTTCAATTGGATTTGGTAAAGAAATATTTGGATGGAACGATAAATCAGGCACTAGATGGAAAATTTGTTGGATACCTTTAGGTGGATATGTAAAATTTTTTGGTGACAGAAATGTTTTTTCACAAGCAGATCAAGAAGAATTGTTAAAAAAATATAATAAAGAGGACCAAGAAAAATTATTTGTAACTAAACCTTTATATCAAAGAGCATGGATTGTATTTGGTGGGCCTTTAGCTAACTTTATTTTAGCGATTTTTATTTTTCTCTTTATTTATATGTTTGTAGGTAAAGATTTTACTCCCGCTGTTATTGATGAAGTTCAAAAAGATAGCCCTGCAGAAATAGCAGGTTTAAAGAAAAATGACATAATATTAGAAATAGATAACAATAAAGTAGAGAGTATTTTGGATGTTTCTAAATTTATTGCAATGTCGACATCAGATTTTGTTGATTTCAAAGTATCAAGATTTGAAAATGAGATATTATTAAAAGTAAAACCAAATTTAGTAGAAAGTGAAGATAACTTAGGAAACAAGCTTAAGAAACGGATGGTGGGTATAAAATTGAGTGCTTATAATGATAAAATAAATCACGTCAAATTAGGTCCTGCACAAGCATTAGTTCAATCATTTAATGAGGTGTATTTCGTAACCGTTTCATCCTTAAAATATCTTGGATCTATGATTGTTGGAAAAGGTGACACTTCCCAGTTGGGGGGTCCAATAAGAATAGCTAAAATATCAGGGCAAGTTGCTGAGTTTGGCATTATTCCATTTATCAGTATGATGGCCTATATCTCAATTAGCCTTGGTTTAATTAACTTATTTCCCATACCAATGTTAGATGGAGGCCATTTAATGTTTTATGGATTTGAGAAAATTTTAGGACGTCCCTTAAGCCAAAAAA
Organism: uncultured Pelagibacteraceae bacterium; assembly: GCA_902592445.1. GTDB lineage: Bacteria > Pseudomonadota > Alphaproteobacteria > Pelagibacterales > Pelagibacteraceae > Pelagibacter. The sequence goes on along the minus strand of CACJEN010000005.1, from coordinate 42,374 downwards.
CTCAAGAAGGATTTTTTCGAATCGGGATGTTTTTGCTGCTTTCATTAATGTTTTTTGTCACTTTTAATGACCTACGAGATTTGGGCTTATTTTAAAGGTTTTTTTTAGATATAAAAAACCAACAAAATCAACGGTTTTTCACCACTACATATTGTATAATATATTTTATCAAACACTAAAAAAAAGCTTGAATTATCAACGATTTTGTAAAGTATTTAATTTTAAACCTGGAGCTAAAAAAATGAATAAAAAACAATTAGTCGCTAAATTAGCTGGTTCTTTAAACCAAAGTAAAGCTGATGCGGAGCGTACTTTTGATACCATAACAAACACAATATTGGATGCATTGAAGAATGACGATTCAGTAAAAATAGCCGGTTTTGGTACATATAAAGTGGCTAAAAGAAAAGCAAGAATTGGAAGAAATCCACGAACAGGAGAGCAAATCCAAATAGCTGCTTCTCAAAAGGTAAAATTTTTACCTGCCAAAGCGCTCAAAGAAGTTTTCAATAAGTAAACTTTTTTTAAAACAGCCTTTATTGAGAAAAATACTTAATAAAGGCTGTTTCTATATGCAATTATTGCATACCTATTTTTAAGAACAATCATTAGTTTTTAGTTATTTTAAAACTATAAGAACCTCTTTTAATCAACGGAGGTAAAATGACTAAATTTTTTAAAAAACTTGTCGGTCCTTTAATAAGTTTGTTTTTCTTGTTAAATATGACCAGTACAGGTTATGCAGAGACAACCGTTTCTGCTGAAGTAGGTTTTATTTTTAATACTCTTCTATTCTTAATTTGTGGTTTCCTAGTCATGTTCATGGCAGCAGGATTTGCAATGCTAGAGTCGGGAATGGTTACATCAAAAAGTGTGTCTGTGATTTGTGCTAAAAACATAGGTTTATTCTCAATTGCAGCAATAATGTTTTGGTTGGTAGGATATAATCTTGCTTATGGAATTCCTGAAGGGGGATACATTGGTGAATTTATACCATGGTCAGATGCTAGTTCAGTAGATACTGGTTATTCTGATGGTTCCGATTGGTATTTCCAAATGGTATTCTGTGCAACAACAGTTTCAATTGTATCTGGAACATTAGCCGAAAGAATTAAATTATGGCCTTTCTTTTTATTTGCAGCAATTTTAGCAGGAATTATTTATCCAATTGTTATGGGTTGGCAATGGGGTGGTGGCTGGTTGGCTGCTGCTGGTTTCTCAGATTTTGCCGGATCAACTTTAGTTCACTCAACTGGTGGTGCAGCTGCACTTGCTGGTGCAATGATTCTTGGTCCAAGACTTGGAAGATTTACGAAAAAAGGTGATCCTGCTCCAGTTAAACCATTTGCAGCTTCATCTATTCCATTAGTAACACTTGGAATATTTATTCTATGGTTAGGTTGGTTTGGATTTAACGGTGGATCTCAATTAGCAATGGGTACAGCAGACGATGCAATTGCAGTATCAAGTATTTTCATAAACACATTACTTGCAGGAGCAGGTGGTGTAATGGCAGCAGGTGCAGTCACAAGATTAAGTGGAAAAACAGATGTGGTACAGATGTTAAACGGATGTATAGGTGGTCTTGTAGCAATTACTGCAGAACCATTAATGCCATCTCCAATAGCTGCGATTTTAATCGGTGCAGTTGGTGGAATAATCGTAGTTTATGGAACTAAATTTTTATTTAGCCTAAAAATTGACGATGTTGTTGGTGCAGTACCAGCCCATTTGTTTGCAGGAATTTGGGGAACATTAATTGTTCCAGCAACAAATCCTGATGCAAATTTTGGTGCACAAGCACTAGGTGTTGTTTCAATTAATGCGTTCGTATTTGTTGTAGCTTACATCGTATGGTCAATTATGAAAGCAACTATAGGTATCAGATTGAGTAAAGAAGCTGAAATGAAAGGTACAGACGTATCTGAAACTGGAGTTATAGCTTACTCAATTAGAGATTAAATTAACCTCCCTCAAGTTAGTAACTAAAAGGCCCCGTTAGGGGCCTTTTTTTTAATTGGTGTTTTTAATGAATTCTAAAACTTCTTTAGCGTGATCTTTAACTTTTACTGATCTCCACTCTTTTATTATTTTATTATTTTTGATCACAAATGTACTTCTAATTACCCCCATAAACTCTTTACCCATAAATTTCTTTTTTCCCCACACTTTAAAAGCTTTTAAAGCTTCTTTTTTTTCATCTGATAAAAGATCAAAGTTTACTTTATATTTTTCTTTAAATTTATCGTGACTATTCATGTCATCTTTTGAAATACCAAATACAGCACAGTCTAACTTTTTAAATTTAGATAATAATGTATTAAAATCATTTGTTTCTGTTGTGCAACCGGGAGTATCATCTTTTGGATAAAAATATAAAACTAAAAATTTATTTTTAATTTTTTTTAGTTCAAATATTTCTCCATTTGTAGATGGAATTTTTATATTAGGTGCATTTTTAAATTTGGTCATAATGTTTAATTGTAATTTAATTTTTTTAAGGTAAATAACTGATATGACAATAAAATCAGCACAAACTTTAGTCGCAGATGCTTTGAAAGAAATAAAAACAATTTCACCTTTAGAGGCCTTGCAAATGTCAAATGATGGCAAATGCAATCTAATAGATATTAGAGATGTAAGAGAACTTGATAATTTAGGAAGAATTGAAAATTCTAGTCATATTCCTAGAGGGATGTTGGAATTTTGGATGGATCCAGACAGTCCATACTTTAAAGAGGGAAAGATAGATATGGATAAAGAAATGGTTCTTTTTTGTGCAGGTGGATTAAGGTCAGCTCTTGCAACTAAATCTTTAAAAGATATGGGCTTTAAAAATATTTGCCATATTGATGGAGGATTTGGAGCAATGAAGAATTCAGGATTTAAAGTTATCAAATAATTTTAATCAATAAGACCTATTTTTTTTGCATAAAAGATTCTTAATATCCAATACAAAATTAAACCAACTGGCCCAATAAAATAAGTCACTAAAAGAGGAACCAAGATTAAATACTTTGATATTAAGAACCTTAGACTATCTCTTACAATCCATGCACCACAAAATAAGTTTACCGCTAAAAAATGAGTCCAAAACAAAATTAAGAAACTTTCATTCTCAAATAAAGATCCAAGGTCAGACAAACCTTTATAAAGATTAAAGTTTTCTAAAAAATCGTAACCTGTAGAAAAATAATAGAAAACTAAATAACAATAAGTGCCTCCAAGTATTAAAAATGGAAATATTGATGTAACCAATAAACTACATATTTTTGATCTTGGAAAAAAAATTAATACAAACCAAAATGGCAAAACACCTATGTTCAACCATAAATAGATCATTTCTATTGTAAAAAATGCTGCTATTTGTTCTATCATAATTTTTTTGCATTATATTAGATGAAATAATGATTCCTATAAAAAATAAAAAAAAAACATTAGAGGTTACCGTAGAAGAAATGAGGAATTTTGCGTTTAATTATATTGAAAAATTTGCCCCCTCTAAACAACAATTAAAAACCTACTTACTTAAGAAATATTTAAAATCTAAAACTCCTATAAACAGAAGCAATGTTTCAAATCTAATAGATATAGTACTAGAGGACCTAGAAAGATCTAAATTCATTAATGACAAATTTTACTCAGAAGCTAAAGCAAAAAGTTTAATAAATAGAGGCTCTTCAATAAACAAAATTAGAAACTATTTAATTGGCAAAGGTGTAGGTGATAAATATATAAAAAATACAATTGATCAAATTCGCGAGAATAATGAGGATCAAGATTTTTTCTCTGCAATTAAAATATGTAAAAAAAAAAGAATTGGACCCTCAAGACAAGAAGATAATAGACCTTTGTTTTATAAAAAAGATATGGGTGTATTGGCTAGATCAGGATTTGATTTCGAAGTATCTAGAAGAGTGATGGATCTTGATAAAGATGAATATATAAAAATAATTAATCTTCTTTAACTTTCTTATTTTTTTCCTCTAGGTAATATTGAATTTTATTTTTAATGTAATTTTTAACTAATACAAAAACCAATAAACCAAATATTGAAACAGAAACAATTATAATTAAAATTATTCTTAATTGCTCACTCATTAACTAATATTTCAAATCTTCGCTTCTTTTTAAAATTAGACTTGGGTTTCTAAAATTTTCTTTTCCATACAATATTTCATTACCTTCAAAATCTGTAATTGTACCTCCAGCATTCTCTAGTAAAGCATGACCAGCAGCAATATCCCACTCACATGCCCTGGGTTCAGCCACGTACCCATCATATTCTCCTGTGGCTATTACACAAAATTTGTATGAACTTTTCATTCTCACAAATTCGTTAACTCCTAAAAGATTATGAACTTTTTCAATTTCTGGCTTAATTTTATTTGAGTAAGAAACAACTTTGACAAATTCTTTTTTAGTCTTTTTTGAACAATCTAACTTAATTTCTTTTCCATTTGTAAGTTCGTAAGCATCATTCTTGCCATATGTGTAAAACATTCTATTTTTTGCTGGTGCATTTATAAGTCCAGCTACAGGTTTTCTATTTAAAATTAATCCAGCATTTATAGTAAATTCCTCTAAATCATTTATATAATCATATGTACCGTCTATTGGATCAACTAGCCAAAAATTTTTCAGATTACTTGAAGATTTGTTGTGGGATGTTTCCTCGGATACAATTGGAATATCGGGAGTAAGTTCCAAAAGTTTTTGAGTAACTATTTTATTTACTTCTAGATCACCATTACTTACCGGTGTATTATCTGATTTAATTTCTTTGGTTAATCCTTTTTCTCTTAGTTCAAGAGACACTTTGCCTGCATATAAAAAAGTATCTATTAAATTTATAATTACATCTTTAATATTTAAATCATTCATTATTGTAAATCTTTTCTAATTCAATATTTTTACAATTTATTACTTTTTTACCTACGTTTTCAAAGTTTACAGTCACTTTTTCTTTTATAATTGATTGAACCTGTCCAATACCCCAGTTTTTATTATTAGGATTAATTACTTTGTCACCTGGTTCAAAATCTAAAATCATTTAATTTCACTTATATTAGAATTAAGTATAAATACCACAAAATGAATAGTGAAATTAATTCAATTGGCATAAAGAAAAAACCGTCTGATACAACTGTTGTTGTTGCAATGTCTGGTGGTGTCGACTCTTCCACTGTCGCAGGGATGATGAAAAAAGAAGGTTATAAAGTTATAGGGATTACCCTTAAACTGTATGACGATGGCAAAGAAGTTGCTGCTTCAAAACAATGTTGCTCTGGACAAGATATAATGGATGCAAAAAGAGTAGCGCAGAAATTAGATATTGAACATAAAATTTTGTACTACCAGAATAAATTTAAACAAGGAGTTATTGATAATTTTGTAGATAGCTATCTTAAAGGAGAAACACCTATTCCATGTGTTCAATGCAATCAAACAGTAAAATTTAGAGATTTGTTTGAGGTATCAAAAGAATTAAAAGCTGATGCTATGATAACAGGTCATTACGTAAAAAGCGTAACAGTAAATGAGTCAACAAATATGTATAGAGCAATTGATGAAAATCGAGACCAGAGTTATTTTTTATTTAATACAACTCGAGAGCAATTAAATTATTTAAGATTTCCTTTAGGAGGAATGCTTAAAAATACTACTAGAGAAATCGCCAAAAAACTTGAGCTTAATGTAGCTGATAAACCTGATAGCCAGGATATTTGTTTTGTTCCAAATGGCGATTATGCGTCTGTAATACAAAAATTTAAACCTGAATCTTTTCAAAAAGGAAATATTAAAAACCTAAATGGAGATGTTGTAGGAGTTCATGATGGAATTATAAATTTTACAATTGGTCAAAGAAGAGGAATAAAGGTTTCAGATAAAGAAGCCTTATACGTCATCCGAATAGACTCAGATAAAAATGAGATAATTATAGGTCCAAAGGAAAAATTAGCTAAAACAAAAATTCATTTAAGAGATTTAAATCTTTTATGCAACAAAGAAGACCTTGAAAAAGAAATATTTGTCAAAGTAAGATCTACAGGAAAATTACTGGATGCTAAAATTTTATTAAAAGATAATAATCAAGCAGAAGTTAATTTAGTTAATTCAGAAAACGGAATTTCACCCGGACAAGCCTGTGTATTTTATAATAAAGACCAAATTGGTCACAAAGTTCTCGGCGGTGGTTGGATTAAAAATTAAAAGGTAGATTATTTTTTCTTATTTTTTTTTCTAGCTCTTCTCTTTTTAGAGCCCATTTTTCTTCGGCCTCTATGTTTTTTTGGGTATCCCATATTCTCCTTAATTTTACTATTTTATTGACTTATTCGGTTGATATAGCATTGTCCTTAAAATAATCAAATTTAAATATGACTAGTCCCTTTAAAACATTTTTAAAGCACACAGCAAAAGATTTTCACAATCAGTCAGTTAATCCACCAGTAGTTCGAGCATCGACAATAATTTTTAAGTCAATGCAAGATATCAGAAAAACTCAATCAAAATTTAGAAAAAATCCTATTGGAGGGCATTTTGATTATGGAAGACAGGGAACTTCAACAACTTATATCTTACAAAAAATTTTAACAAAAATAGAAGAAAGTTATCATGTTTTTTTAACTTCTACTGGATTTGGTGCAATTTTTCTTGCTATATTTAGCCTAGTTAGACCTGGTGACGAAATTATCGTAGCTGATCCATCTTACAAACCAACTAGAAGATTAACACAGGATTTTTTAAAAGATTTTAACATTAAAACCATTTTTTATAATCCAAGTGATTTAAATACACTTAAAAAAAATATATCAAAAAATACTAAACTTATTTTTGTAGAAAATCCTGGTAGCAATACTTTTGACTTTCAAGATTTGTCTAAAATAATTCAAATTGCAAAAAAACATAAAATTTATACTGCAATAGATAATACATGGGGAACACCATATTTTCTAAAGCCAATTAAATTAGGTTTTGACATGTCCATTGTTTCAGCAACCAAATACTATTCAGGTCATTCAGATGTAATGGGAGGATCTTTAGCAGTAAATAAAAGAGTTTTTAGAAAAGTACAACTCGCAGATAATGTAACTGGATTAAGATTAGGACCAGATGATGCTTACTTAATAACAAGAGGATTAAGAACATTAGATGTAAGACTGGATAAACACCAAGATAATGCAAGAAAAGTTGCTGCATTTCTATCTAAATATAAAAACATAAAATTATTGTATCCTTACAAAAAAAATTCACAAAATTTTAAAATGTGGAAAAAATATTATTCTGGATCATCTGGATTAATGGGATTAAAAATTAAATCAAAAAATAAAAAATCAATTACAAAATTCGTTAACTCCTTAAAGCTTTTTGGTTATGGTTATAGCTGGGGAGGATTTGAAAGTTTAGCTTTACATCAAAGTAATTTAGAGATTGGAAAAAGAAATTACCTTAAATTAGAGAAAGATGAACACTTAGTCAGACTTCATATAGGTTTAGAAGATCCTAAAGATATAATAAATGATATCAAGCAGGCTCTTAAATATCTAAAATGAACACTGAAAAAAAATTTTTTCATTCAAATACTGCAATAGTTACTCTTTTTGCGGCATGTTTTGTTGTTTTAATTTCTTTGGGAGTTAGGCAGACTTTTGGTTTATTTTTTATAGACTTTAATGAAAGTTTAAATATAAGCAACACAGCATTTGGTTTTGCGATTGGAACTCAAATGCTGATGTGGGGACTAACTGGTCCAATTTTTGGAGCGATTGCTGATCGTTTTGGGGGACACGTTGCTATCATTTCATCATTTTTATTTTATACTTTAGGTGTTTATTTTTTATATTCTGGTCCAAATACAGGAATATTTTTTCAAATACACTTAGGATTGTTAGTAGGTATTGGATTAGGCGGAACGGCTATTAGTATTCCAATGTCGATAGTTGGTAAACACTTTCCTCTATCTACCAGAACAATTGCCATGAGTATTGTTACAGCGGTTGGATCATTTGGATATTTTATATCTCCAATATTTACAAATTATTCTCTTATTGAATATGGTTGGAATTATACATTGTTTTTATTTTCCCTATTTTTGGTCACAGGTTTAATTGCAGCCTTTTTTGTTAGATCTCCAAAAGAAAATGAAATTGTTGAAAACCGATCTGATCAATCTTTAAAGGAAGCGCTCAGCGAAGCATTTAAATCAAAGAGTTATATTTTACTTGTTTCAGGCTTTTTTGTTTGTGGATTTCACATTACATTAGTAGGAACACATGTTCCAAAATATGTAATTGATAGAGGTTTAGAAGACTGGACTGCAGCAGCAATTCTATCTCTGATCGGTTTATTTAATATTTTTGGTTCATTATTAAGTGGTTACCTTTCTACGAAAATTAGTAAGAAAGTTCTTTTAAGTGCTATTTATCTTTTAAGGGGTTTTTCAATTGCATTTTTCATATTTACTCCACCAAGCGTTCTTTCTGCATTTATATTTGGCGCAAGCTTTGGTTTTTTATGGTTGTCGACTGTACCTGCAACTAGTGGCATTGTTGCTCACTTATTTGGTACTAAATATTTAGGTCTACTTTATGGAATTGTATTTTTAAGCCATCAGATTGGTTCTTTCTTTGGCGCATATTTAGGAGGTTTATTCCATGACTTATATGGATCATATGATTACGCATGGTATTTAGCAATTTTACTCTCTATATTTGCAGCAATAATACATTTACCAATTATAGAAAAACCAGTTGAGAGATTACAAAAAATATAAACTAAAATTTAATCCTTATTTAGATAAGCTTTATAATTCAAATAAAAGTTTGATTATTTATAAGGTTTCAAACGGTTATAATATTTATACAGATTTTTCAAAAAAGCTAATTTTAAATAACAACAACATTAATAGTTTTTTTAATTTTTTTAATAATAAAAAATATAAAAAAGAAACCGATATTCTAATTGGATTTTTTGGGTATGAAATTTTATGTAATTTAATTGGGTTAAAAATTAAAAAACAAAAAAAAATAAATTTTTATAAAGGTATATTTTACAAACCAGAAACAATAATAAAAATAAGAGATAAAATCAGCATTACTTCAAATATAAATAAACATAAATTTAAAGATCAATTTAACTCTACCAAAATTCTATCACCATTTAAAACCAATATAAGTTTTGAAAAGTATAAAAAAATATTTAATTTATTTTCCAAAAAAATAAGAAAAGGAGAGACATATCAAATAAAAATTTGCACAAAATATAAAAATAAATCTCAAATAAATCCTTTAAATTTTTTTTGGAAACTGATGAAAGTAAACGCTGCCCCTGAATCTTTTATGATAAGAGATAAAGACTACTCAATAGTTAGTTGCTCTCCAGAAACTTTAATTGAAAAAAAAGGTAATAATATAATTACAAAACCAATAGCAGGTACTTTAAAAAAAAATAAGAAAACCTCAATTAAATATGCATATAGATATTTTAGAAATAACATTAAGGAAACTAAAGAACATAATATGATTGTAGATATGGAGAGAAATGATCTGTCGAGAATATGTAAGCCTGGTTCAGTAAATATTCTAAAAGAAAAGTATGTAGAAGAATATAAGCACCTTTATCATTACGTTACGAGTATTGTAGGAAAAGTTAATAATAATATTAAAATTATAGATATTATAAAATCAATGATGCCAGGAGGTTCTGTAATCGGTTGTCCAAAAATTAAAACACTTCAATTATTAAATGAACAAGAAAATGAACAAAGGAATATTTTTACAGGCAGTTTTGGATATATTAAATTTAATAAAGACATGAGATTTAATTTAATAATTAGATCTATATTAAATTATAAAAATTTTTCAGAGATTTCAGCAGCATCTGGCGTTGTATTGGACAGTCAGGCAAAAAAAGAATTTAATGAAAATTACATAAAAGCAAAATCTTTATTGGAACTATTTAAATGATTTATATTATTGATCACGAAGACTCTTTTACTTGGAATGTTGTTCACCAATTTTCTGCTTTTGATAAGGTTTATTGTTCTAATTATTTTGAAATTGATAAAAAAAAGTTAAATAAAGCAAACACTATTGTATTTTCCCCAGGACCAGGATCTCCAACTGATTATCCGCTGACCTCAAAAATTTATAAGAAATATAAAGGTAAAAAAAAAATCATTGGTATTTGTTTAGGTTTTCAGCAAATTTTATATTGTGAAAATGGAAAAATTATAAAACAAAATAAGATTTTTCATGGATATCAGTCTGAGGTAAAAGTTGTTTCTAGAGGTTCAATTTTTAGTAAATACAAGAAATTTAAAGTCGGTCGATACCATTCTTTGAAACTAAAAGAACCTTTTAAATCAAAAAACTTTCAAATTACAATGAGATCGAAAGAATCTAATGTTGCTATGGCTTTTGAAAATCAGAAAGATGATGTATATGGATTTCAATTTCATCCAGAATCTTTTTTAACAACAAATGGTAAAATACTTATTAAAAAAATCTTACAATCGTAACGATCTTAAAGAAAAAGAATTCAAAGATCTATGGAATGCCCATGGTGTTTTTACAACAATGTGGATTTATGGAAAACCTCAAAAGATTTTATTTTTTAAAGAGCATATTACAAATCTAATGAAATCTACTAAAACTTATAAAATTTATGACAAAAACTTAAAAGCAAATATATTCAAAATAATCAATTCTAACTTAAACAAACAAAAAAAATATAATCACCTTTTAAGGATTGCTGTAACTAAAAATTTAATATCAATTTCATTAAGAGATAAGTTAAAAATTAAAAAAAATCTTGAATTAAAATTAGTTAATTATAACAGAGTTAATCCTGAGCATAAAAATCTAAAATATAAATTTATCTTAAAAAATTTATCAAAAGTCGATAATACAAAAACTGATATTGCACTTTGCTCAAAAGGAAAAATTTTAGAAACTGGAACTTCAAATATTATTTTCATTAAAAATAATAAATATTTTTCGCCAGTGAATAGATTTTACAAAGGAGTTAATCTTAAGTTTTTTGACAAGCAGTTTAAAATAAAAAAAACAAATATTCATATAGATAATTTAAGTCAGTATGAGGAAATTCTTTTGATTGGATCTGGAAAAGGAGTATCTACTGTAAAATCTATAAAAGAGAAAAATTGGAATAGAAAAAATTATAAATCATATGAAAATTTTTTAAAGAAATATAAAGTTAAAATAATGCAACAAAAAAATTTAAACAATTATTTATGAGAGATCCAAATAATCCATGTATTTTTTGTTTTCCAAAAAAGAAAGACTTTATTTTTGAAAATGAATTGGCTTATGTAACCAAAGATACTTATCCTGTTTCAAAATTTCACTCACTTATTATTCCTAAAAGATGTGTTAAGAGTTATTTTGATCTAACACTAAAAGAAATTTTAGCATGCAATAAACTGATTAAAAAATTAAAAAAAAATATCGAAAAAAAAGATAAATCTGTAAAGGGATTTAATGTTGGCACTAATTCAGGCAAAGTAGCTGGACAATCTATCAATCACTGTCACATTCATCTGATTCCAAGACGGATTAATGATGTTGAAAATCCTCAGGGAGGAGTAAGGGCAGTAATTTCATCAAAACAGCATTATCTAAGAAAAAAGTAAACTTTATTAACATTTTTTTCTTTAGATGAGATTATTAGTCAGTTGAACTAATATTTTTTATAGATTAAGAGCTATATTTAATATTATATTAAGCGAAGACAATAATATGTTCACAACCAACCCATTTGCTGTTCTCTCTTCAACAGTTCCTTCAATTGCTTTGCAGGGTTTTGTTTTATTGATGTTAGCTTTAGCTGTAATTGGAACTCTTATGGACATTATTCATAAAAAAAATGTAAAGTACTTTTTCAATAACGCTAAGAAGGCGAAAAAAGCCGCAAGTAGAGAATTAAGTTTTGGAGAAAAAACTGCAATAATTTCAAAAACCGTTGTTCATGATATTGGAACAACATCTGAATTAGGATTAGGAAAAAGAAGAGTGGCACATGTTTTAGGAATGTACGGGACAATACTATTTTGGATTGGATCAGGAGTAATGATATTTGGTTATTCTTCACCAAATGCAGTCACGCCATCTATATGGCCAATTATTTGGCATGTAGGTGCTATATTAACATGCCTAGGAGCTTATTGGTTTTGGTTTTTTTTAAGAGTAGATGTTTCTGCTGAAGCACACTCAGTTTTTAGAATTATTAAAGCAGATTTATTTGTTTTAGCATTAGTATTATCATCGACTTTTGGATTAGCATGGTCCTACTTTCAATACAATGGCTCAACAGGTCTAAGTGTTTTATTTTTAGTTTTATTTGCAGCTGCTAATATAATTTTATTCGGCGGTGTCTATTGGTCGAAATTTGCACATATGTTCTACAAGCCCGGCGCGGCTATTCAAAAAAATTTAGCAGAAGCTGATGGTTCAAGAGATAACTTACCTCCACCGGCTGATGCTCCAGAACAATATGGTCTTGGAATTAAACGTGAGGCACCAAAGCACTATTAATATGATTGATAAATTTTTTAAGAAAGGTAATAAATAGTCATGTCAACATTTGTATATATGACGAGATGTGATGGTTGTGGACATTGTGTAGATATTTGCCCATCAGACATCATGCACATTGATGAAACTATAAGAAGAGCCAAAAATATAGAACCAAATTTTTGTTGGGAATGCTATTCATGTGTGAAGGCATGTCCAAATCATGCAATTGATGTAAGAGGATATGCAGACTTTGCACCAATGGGTCATAGTGTTAGAGTTAGAAGAGAAGAGGAAAAAGGTACGATCTCCTGGAGAATTAAATTTAGAAATGGAACAGAGAAAAATTTTGTATCACCAATAACAACTAAGCCTTGGGGAAAATTTATTCCAAAATTAGCTGAAGCAGACACACCAAACCAAGGAGAAATAAATTCACAAATCTTATACAATGAGCCGCAAGGTTTAAATACCGAAAAAGAACTACCAACCTTAGATAAAAATTCATTTAAGCAAGGTGTTTACTATTAATGGCTAAACACAAAACAATTATAGAAGAATGTGATGTTCTTGTTGTCGGCGGAGGTATGGCTGGTACAGGTGCAACATTTGAAGCAAGACACTGGGGAAGAGATCTAAAAATTATCTGTGTAGAGAAAGCAAATATTGATAGAAGTGGTGCAGTTGCGCAAGGTCTTTACGCTATTAACTGTTATATGGGAATGCAGTGGGGCGAAAATATGCCAGAGGACCATGTAAGGTACGCTAGAAATGATTTAATGGGATTAGTAAGAGAAGATCTGGGTTACGATATGGCTCGTCACGTAGACTCAACTGTTCATATGTTTGATGAATGGGGTCTTCCAATGATGAAAAATAAAGAGACTGGCAGATATCAAAGAGAAGGTAAGTGGCAGATAATGATCCACGGCGAAAGTTATAAACCAATTGTAGCAGAAGCTGCAAAAAAATCTGCTGATAAAATTTATAATAGAATAATGATTACTCATCTTTTAAAAGATGAAAAAAATCCAAACCGAATAGCTGGCGCTGTTGGCTTCAATGTCAGAACAGGAAATTTCCATGTATTTAAGTCTCGAACTGTTGTTGTATCTGCTGGTGGAGCTTCACATATTTTTAAACCAAGAGCAGTAGGAGAAGGTATGGGAAGAACTTGGTACGCTCCTTGGAGCAATGGATCTGCGTACGCTTTACCAATTCAAGCTGGTGCTAAAATGACACAAATGGAAAATAGGATTGTACTGTGTAGATTTAAAGATGGATATGGTCCTGTTGGAGCATATTTTTTACATTTAAAAACATATACCCAAAATGCAAATGGCGAAAATTATGAAAAGAAATGGTATGATGCAACTAAGAAACTTGTTGGAGAATATATAGATCATCATCCAACTCCAACATGTTTGAGGAACCACGCATTTATTCAAGAAACAGCAGCAGGTGGTGGACCAATTCACATGGTTACCAAAGAAGCATTTCAAGACCCTCATTTAGAAACAGTTGGATGGGAAAATTTCTTAGGGATGACAGTTGGACAAGCAGTGGTTTGGGCATCTCAAAATATTGATCCAAAATATACAAATCCGGAGTTAACAACTTCTGAGCCGTATGTAATGGGATCTCACGCAACATGTTCTGGAGCATGGGTAAGTGGACCAGAGGATATTGCTCCTGATGAGTATTTCTGGGGATATAATCGTATGATGACAATTGATGGATTATTTGGTGCTGGAGATGCAGTTGGTGGAAGTGCACATAAGTTTTCCTCAGGTTCATTTACTGAGGGAAGATTGGCATCTAAAGCAGCTGTTAAATATATTCAGGATAAAAAAGCTGATGATATTCATGTTTCTGATGAACAATTAGAGAAGTTGAAAGAGGAAATATTTAAACCGATAGAGAATTATACAGTTGGAAGGAACGAGATTACTGGTGGAACTGTTTCCCCAAGCTATATACTTCCTATTCAGGGTCTTCAGAGACTTCAAAAAATTATGGATGAATATTGTGGTGGTTTGACCAATAATTACATGACCAATGACAATCTTCTTAAAAAAGGTATCGAACAACTTGAAATGTTAGAGGAAGACCTAGAAAATGTTGGAGCAGAGGATTATCACCAATTAATGAGAGCTTGGGAGCTTAAACACAGAGCTGTGACCTCTCAATGTGTCACTCATCATACTCTTTTTAGAGAGGAAACACGTTGGCCTGGATATTATTACAGAGGCGATCATATGAAGCTTGATGATGAAAATTGGCATTGTTTAACTGTTTCTAGACGAGACCCTGAGACAGGAAAATTTGAAATGGAGAAAAAGCCGGTTTATCATATAGTTGATGACAAAGAGAAAAAACAAGCCTCTTAGAAACCAATCCTAGTAATGAGCATCGTCGATAAATCTGATACTGAGATTATAAATATTGCAGATCCTATCTGGCAAAACCTTGTTAAATCCTCAAATATTAAAGATTATGGTGGATTTACAAGAGATTTGTCTTCACAAATGCTGTACGGAGCAAATGAAGTCGAGCTAGGCAAACAGTGGTCGACCAATAAACTTTTGTCCTCATTATCTGAAGGATGTAAGGCCATTGGATGTCTTAGAAGAGGGAAGTACGTTACCATAGTCTATAAACAGACAAGCACCGAAGTATCCGGAGATTTTTTAGGAAGGCTTGTCCTTGGAGATGAGGGAGATGAAGTTAAAGTCTTTGGAGCAACAATTTTTTAAATTTAGCAAATATTTCTTGCAAAGTATTAAACTTATGCTAATTGGCGGGTGTGACAGAAATATTTATAAAAAAATCAAAAAAAATTAAATCAGTCACAATCAATTATTTCGTAAATCACGCAAAATCATTTGTATTTTTTGGCTTGGGTATTTACTGGTCAGTGATCGTAATAAGCACATTTTTAGGCTCTTAATCATAAGCAAATTGTTGACTTTATTTCTTTAGAGGAATATCAAAAAGAATGGAGTATTTTCTTCCAATTGCTCAAGTCGAAATAAATTTACTTTTTATATTTGGATTAAGTCTTGTAGTTGGAATTCTATCAGGATTATTTGGTGTGGGAGGTGGTTTTCTAATGACACCTTTCTTAATATTTTTAGGTATTCCCCCCGCTTATGCTGTTCCAAATGAAGCAAGCAATATTTTAGGAACATCGGTTTCAGGATCTACAACACATTATTTAAAAGGTACTTTAGATTACAAAATGGGTTTAATGATAGTTGTTGGTGGAGTAATAGGAACACTGCTTGGAATTTTAACTTTTTCTTATTTTAAGGACATAGGGAAAATTAATGTAGTTATATCTCTGGCTTATATGTACATTTTAGCAATACTTGGAACATTAATGTTAATTCAAGGTGTATCTGAAATTGATAAGGCAAGAAAAAAAATTGTTGTAAAGAAAAAATTGCACACACACTATTGGATACATGGTCTTCCTTTAAGGATGCGATTTAAAAAATCAAAATTATATGAAAGCGCATTTACACCAATTATTATTGGATTAGTTGTTGGATTTATTGCTGCAATCATGGGTGTAGGAGGTGCATTTATTTTAGTTCCTGCCATGATTTATATAATTGGAATGCCAACAAAATTAATCCCAGGTACATCTTTATTTGTAACTATATTTGTAAGCGCAATTGTTACAGTTTTACACGCATTAAATTATGGAACAATTGATTTAGTTTTAGTTTTTGTACTTATCCTAGGATCAATTATAGGAGTACAACTAGGCCAAAAAATTGGAGAAAAAGTTGACAGCTCAGAATTTAAAACAATTTTAGCAATTCTTCTTCTACTCGTTGGAATTGCAATTGCTTACGACACATTTATTAAAGATGAAAAAATAGTTGAAACAGTAATTAATGGATCATCAAGTCTTGGAAAAATTGGCGAATTTATTTTAAATTATTCTAAAGACTTACCAATATTTTATGGACTTACTTCAGTTATATTAGCAGTTGGTTTAGGCGTGGGAGCTGCCGTAATTAGAAATTATTTTTCAAAGTGGAATGCTGCAAGAGAGGCGAAATTAAAAGCCTCTTAATTTAAAACTATTTCGCTAAAATAATTAATTGCAACCAAACTTACAAATCCTACAGTTAAAAGAGATACAAATCCGACTATAAACGGCTTGTATCCCATTTTATTTAAATCTTTTAGGTTAGTAGATAATCCGATTGCAGCCATGGCCATTGTTAAAAATATTTTTGAAGAAATTTTTATTGTATTAACGAAGTCGACCCACAGTTCCTTGTCCGAAATATTTGTATTGTAGAAAAATACATCGCCAACATTTCTTAAAATAATAAATGCTATAAAACCTAATACAAAATATGGAAAAATTTTAACGATCGAATATTTTTGATCGTGATTTTGACCCCTATTATAAAGATAAGCGAATAGAGGTATCATTATAACAAGAAATGTATTTCTAATTAGCTTTGTAACTGTTGCTATATTTAGGGTTTCAGGGCTGTTAAATTGCTGATCGTAAATAAGACCAGCTGCAGCTACTTGTGAGGTTTCGTGTATTGCAGTTCCAAGAAATAAACCAACAAATAATGGATCTCCCTCAAAATAAAAGTTTGCAAAGTAAGGATAAATTAACATTGCCAGAATTCCGAACAATGTCATATTCCCTACAGCATACGCTACCTCACTTTTCTTTGCGTTAATTACTGGCGCTGTTGCAATAATAGCTGTTGTTCCGCAAACAGTGCTACCGATCGCAATTAAGTAAGACATTCCTCTTGATATTTTAAGTTTTTGAATGAGAAGTTTTATGACGATCAATACACTCATAATACATACAACTATTAAAGGAATAGCTATTGATCCAAATTTTATAAATTCGAAAGGTTTTAATTGAATTCCTAAACAAATAATACCAAGTTTAAGAATATTTTTTTGAGTAAAGTCTAATCCAATTAAAAAACCTTCCCTAATATTAAAAATATTTCCCAAAATTAATCCTAAAATAATTGCAATCATTGCTGTTGACATAGGACTTTTTTCATATCCTAACAATTCAATTCCAATAATATTATTTAAACCCTGAGAAAAAGAATAAAGTATAAAAGCTAAAATTATACCAGGCAATAAATTTAAAGGATGTTTTAAAGTCAAGTGTATTTAAAGTTTATGCACTTCTATAAAGTTTAGTCATTACAAATTCTTTATGACCTAAAGCTTCTGCGCAGGTAAGTCTACCGTTAGCTACTCTTAAAGTAGCTTTAATAAGTTCGTCTCCAGCTTGATCTAAGTTCATCTCTCTTGAAAGAATTTTTGATACATCAACATCAATGTGTTCACTCATGTTTTTTGCTGTTAATGGATTAGCCGTTAACTTAATAACTGGCTCAATTGGATTTCCTATGATATTCCCTTGTCCTGTTGGAAATAAATGAATATTAAAACCACCTGCTGCTTGTAAAGTTACACATTCAGCAGCAGCTGATGAGGTATCCATAAAATATAAACCAGGACCTTTAGTTGGTTCTTCTGCAGGTTCTAAGACGTCTATAAATTGTCTTGAACCAATTTTTTGAAAATTACCAAATGCTTTCTCTTCAATAGTTGTGAGACCACCAGCAATGTTTCCAGCAGTGGGTTGACTTTCAGATAAATCATCTGTTGCCTCTTTTAAAATAAAATCATTGTACGCATTCCAAGTTTTTTTGAACTTTTCTTGTGCCTCAGGGGTTTTTCCTCTTTTTTCACAAACTGTTTCGGCTCCAGTCAATTCTGATGTTTCTCCAAAACATAAATGAACACCTAAAGGTTCTAATTTATCCATTAAATTCCCAACTGTAGGGTTCGAAGCAAGCCCAGAAGTTGTATCTGACTCGCCACATTTTACAGAAATCCATAAATCACTAATTGGTCTTTCCTCTCTCTGTTTTTCAGATGCCCAAATTGAGAATTCTTGCGCTTTTTTTGAAACTTTAGCAATTGTGTCAATGTCTCCAACACCTTCAATACTAAAACCTTCAACTGGTTTTCCAGTTACTGCAATTGCATCTACAATTCTTTTTGTCCACTTAGGTTCAATGCCAATAACTATCACTGCTGCAACATTTGGATTTCTACCTGTACCGATCATAGTTCTAAAGTGTAATTCTAGGTCAGCACCAAATTGTAATCTTCCATAAGAATGAGGTAATGCGATTGTCCCTTTAATGTTATTTGCAACTGCCTCTGCGCAAGCATTTGAAATATCATCCACAGGAAGTATTATTACATGGTTTCTAGTTCCAGATCTGCCGTCTTCTCTTTTATAACCTAAAAATATTTTTGGAATTTCCATCTTACCACTTCTTAGTTTTTACATTATGAATATGAACATGTTCACCTTTTTTAATTGACTTAACTACTTTACCAATATCGTGTCCATATTTTAAAATCGTATCACCTTCATTTAAGTCTATCATTGCTATTTTATGACCTAAAGGAATTTCATCCTTTGATTGAATTTGGACAGATTTATCATTCTCCATTACCCAACAATTACAATCTTGGCTTGGTGTAATTTTTTCTATGACAACCACGCCTACATTATCTTTTTCGTCATGAATTATTATATCTGTGTTTGCCATTGTGACGATTTCTTTGTTTGAAATTTGCATCAACTTATATATTAATCGGTCTCTTTAACAATTAAAATATAGATTTTGAGACATCATTATTATGACTAAGATGACAACCGAAGAAGCTTTTGTAAAAGTCCTTCAGATGCATGGGATAGAACATGCTTTTGGAATTATTGGGTCTGCTTTCATGCCTATTTCAGATATTTTTCCTTCAGCAGGAATTACTTTTTGGGATGTAGCACACGAAACAAATGGAGGATTGATTGCAGATGGATACACAAGAGCGACAGGAAAAATGTCAATGGTCATTGCACAAAACGGACCTGGAATTACAGGTTTAGTTACACCGATTAAAACTGCTTATTGGAATCACACACCTTTGCTTTTAGTAACTCCGCAAGCTGCAAATAAAACCATGGGCCAAGGTGGGTTTCAAGAAGTCGAACAGATGAATTTATTCAAAGACATGGTCTGTTATCAAGAGGAAGTTAGAGATCCATCTAGAATGGCTGAAGTTTTAAACAGAGTTATTGAAAAAGCATTCAGAGGATCAGCTCCTGCACAAATAAATGTACCGAGAGATTACTGGACACAAGTTATTGATATTGAATTACCTCCAATTGTAAGATTTGAAAGACAAGGTGGAGGAAAGGATGCAATTGATAGAGCAGCAAAATTATTATCAGATGCAAAATTCCCAGTAATATTATCCGGAGCAGGAGTGGTAATTGGTGGTGCTATAGAAGATTGTAAAAAATTAGCTGAGAAATTAGATGCTCCTGTATGTAATGGATATCAACATAATGATAGCTTTCCAGGGAGCCATCCTTTAGCGGTTGGACCATTGGGTTACAATGGATCTAAAGCAGCAATGGAATTGATCTCAAAAGCTGACGTGGTTTTGGCATTAGGCACAAGACTAAATCCATTTTCAACTCTTCCAGGTTATGGAATAGATTATTGGCCAAAAGATGCCACTATAATTCAAGTAGATATGAACCCAGATAGAATTGGATTAACAAAAAAAGTTACAGTTGGAATTTGTGGAGATGCAAAATTAGTTTCACAACAAATTTTACAAAAACTTTCATCAAACGCTGGAGATAATAATAGAGAAGAAAGAAAAAATTTAATACACAAAACAAAATCAGCATGGCTACAAACTCTTACTAGCCTAGATCATGAAGATGATGATCCAGGGACTGTTTGGAATAAAGAAGCAAGAGAAAGAGACTCAGATCGAATGTCTCCGAGACAAGCATGGAGAGCAATTCAAGTTGGAATGCCAGATGATGTAATTATTTCAAGTGACATAGGAAATAATTGTGCAATTGGAAACGCTTATCCAACTTTTGAAAAAGGAAGAAAATATTTAGCACCAGGCTTATTTGGTCCTTGTGGATATGGTTTCCCATCAATTTTAGGAGCAAAAATTGGATGTCCTGATACACCAGTAATTGGTTTTGCAGGTGATGGTGCATTTGGAATATCTATGAACGAGATGAGTTCGTGTGCAAGAAAAGAGTGGCCAGCAATAACAATGGTTATTTTTAGAAATTATCAGTGGGGGGCAGAAAAAAGAAATTCAATATTATGGTTTGATGATAATTTTGTTGGAACAGAACTTGATCCAGAATTAAGTTATGCAAAAGTAGCAACTGCTTGTGGTTTAAAAGGAGTTACTGTTAAAACAATGGAAGAAACTACAGCTGCAATTAAACAATCTTGTGAAGATCAAAAACAAGGAATTACAACATTTATTGAGGTTATTTTAAATCAAGAATTAGGTGAACCGTTTAGAAGAGATGCAATGAAAAAACCTGTTCGTGTAGCTGGAATTAAAAAAGAGGATATGAAACCTCAAAAATCACTCTCAAATTAATTAAACAAATTTCATGATTATGTATATTATATATACATAATATATTATTTAATAATCTTAAAATTTTGAGACTAATTAATGACAATAACTGTGTTTGGATAAATCAAATTCAAGCTAGGAATAACACTAAAAAATTAACAGAAAATTTAATTTGTGATTATCTTATAGTTGGTGCTGGATATACCGGTTTATCAGCAGCTAGAAAACTTTCTGAAATAAAAAAAACTTCAAAAATTATAGTTGTAGATGCGCAACTGGCAGGCGAAGGTGGTAGTGGAAGAAACTCTGGATATTTAGTGGATACTACTTTGAATGATGGATTTACGTCAAATAAAGATATTAATAATTATAAAACTAAAACAAAAATTTATGATTTAGGTATTAAAAGTGTCAAAAAATATATTAAAGAATTTCAAGTAGATTGTGATTGGAATGAATGTGGAAAATATTTTGCATCCTCAAATTTAAAAGATGAAGATAAGGCCAGATCATTTAGTAATTTATTAAATAAACTTGGTTTTCAAAATGAGGTATTAGACAAATCAAAACTTAAATCTAGATTAGGAACCTCTTTTTACAAAATTGGAGTTTATACTATAGGCGGAATACTTTTAAATCCTGCAAAATTAGCAAGGTCGATGGTTGGTACTTTGCCAGATAATGTTGAATTATATGAAAACACAGAATTATTAAATTGGAAAAAAGTTACAAATAATATTGAGTGCCAATTTGAAAAAAATCAAATTAAAACAAAAAAAATTATTTTTTGTACTAATGGGTTTTTAAAATCATTAAATATAAAAAAAAATTTTAGTTTTCCAATAACTTTAACAGCCAGCATGACACGTCCTCTAACAGAAAATGAATTTAAAGAAATAGGATCTCCAAAAGAGTGGGGCGTTTTACCAATTAGACCAATGGGAGCAACCATTAGAACTACTAAAGATCGTAGAATTTTAATTAGAAACACTGCTGAGGTTAAAAACCCTTATTCAATGAACATATCAAAATTAAATAAAAGATCTAAATTTCACCTTGTTGGAATTAAAAAAAGATTTCCAAATCTACCAGATAATATTATTGAAAATAGCTGGTCTGGAATTGTTTGTAGAAGTGGCAACAGTTCGCAGATTTTTGAAAAAATTGATAATAATATTTATGCTGCGGGTTGTTACAATGGCTCAGGTATTGGTGTCGGAACCTTGTTTGGTGAACAAATAGCAATTATGGCTTCAGAGCAACAATCTGATGAAATATCTGTTATAGAAGATAGAATAAAACCCAATTGGTTACCACCTCAACCCTTTTTAAATCTAGGAATTTACACTAGATTAGCCTACGAAAGAATAAGAGCAAGGTCTGATGTTTAAAATAAATAATAACTTAAAAATTTTTTTACTTATATTAATAGCTTTACTTGCTCTTTATTTTACAAAAGGAAAGTATGGAGAATTCAGTAAAAGTAAATCTATCAAGTCATGCATGATCGCTCAGAAGAAAATATTTAAAGATAAGCCCATAGAGGAAATTAAAATTTTTTGTGAAGAAGAGATCAATAAAAAAATAAAATAATGAAAAAATCTAATAGATCAAATGTTGATCCGTTCATTGTAATGGATGTTATGGAGGCTGCCAGAAAAGCGGAGCAAGCAGGTAAAAAAATTATTCATATGGAAGTGGGACAACCAGGTACGCCAGCTCCAAAAGTTGCAAGTGAATATATTACAAAAGAATTAAAAAATAATAATCTTGGATACACAGTTACTTTAGGATTGCCTCAATTGAGATCAAGAATTTCAAAATTATATGGTGATTGGTATAATATTGATATTAATCCAGAAAGAGTAGTTATTACTACTGGTTCATCTGGAGGGTTTATTTTATCCTTCGCAACATTATTTGATGCAGGAGAAAGGGTAGGCGTGGGATCTCCAGGATACCCTAGCTATAGACAAATATTAAAAGCCCAAAATTTAATTCCTATTAATATTGAAACAACAATTCAAAATAAATACCAACCTACGACAGAAGATATTAAAAAAAATAGTTTAAATGGATTGTTAGTTGCTTCACCTGCAAATCCAACTGGATCAATGCTTGATAAAACTTCACTTACAAAACTAATCGAATGTTCCAGAGAATATAATGTAAGCTTTATAAGTGATGAGATTTACCATGGTATAGAATATGAGAATAAAGCAGTTTCAGCATTAGAAATAACTAATGATTGTTATGTGATAAATTCATTCTCTAAATATTTTTCTATGACTGGTTGGAGAATTGGATGGATGATTGTCCCTGAGGATCATGTGAGACAGGTTGAAAAAGTTTCACAAAATTTATTTATTTGCCCACCACACGCTAGTCAAATTACAGCTCTTGCTGCACTAGATGCTAAAGACGAATTAGATGAAAATGTAAAAGTTTATAGAAAAAATAGAGAAATTTTATTAGCAGAATTGCCCAAAGCTGGATTTACAACTTTTTCACCTCCTGATGGGGCTTTTTATATTTATGTAGATATATCTAAATTTAGCAATGATAGCTTGAGTTTTTGTAGGCAAGTTTTAGATGAAGTAGGTGTTGCGATAACCCCAGGTTTAGACTTTGATCAACATAGAGGATCAAGCACAATTAGATTTTCTTATGCTAGAAGCACAGAAGATATAATTGAGTGCACAAAAAGGTTAAGAGTATTTATGAGTAAAAATTTTAATTAACTAATAGACACATTTAAAATATTTGGTATCTTTTAGCCATGGTACTCATCAATGAAAGTATAAAATCGATTACTTGTTCTGATTTTAGAGTTTTTCTCAAAAAAATGATTAAGGATAAGATTGAGAAGGAATGGACCGAGAATTTTGTAGATGAAATGAATTTTATAACTATTCCAAGAATGACAATAAAAAGAAGGTATGAGAATAAAGGTATCGATTTAATAAAACTTATAAATGACGTCAGTTATTACAATCATGTAAAATTAAATGTAAATTCTAGAGGCTCATTAGAATTTGATAAGAAAAAATAATCATTAATGTCAAAAAGGTATAGTGGTAAATCGTTTAAAGACTCTAGTGTAATGAAAAAAGCAAAGCTAACTCTTAAAGAAAAGAGAAAATCCAAAAGAGATAAGAAAAAGTCTAATCGGTAATTTTTGTTTTAGTTAACAGCATAAGCGATACCCCTAAAATAAATATTAATATTCCAAACAATTCAATTTTACTTAATTTTTCTTTAAATAAATATTTTGAAGAGATAAAACTAAATAAAATTTCTACTTGTCCAACTGCTCTTACAAATGATGATTGAATAAGTGTAAAAGCATAAAACCAAGACAAAGTAGCTAAGAAACCAGATAGGCCAGCTAAACCACATTCAAACTTATTGCTATATAATTTTTTAAATTCAGATTTTTCAAAAATAAGAAGGTATACAGTTAATATAGATGTTTGAATTAACAGCCCAAAGAATAGTGTGCTTAATGCTTTTTCAAAGTTAGATGTAATATTTTCTAATGATAATGCTGCTGCTCTAAAATAAACAACACTTAAGCCTAAAAATAATCCAGTTATAAGTCCAACCAACGTTGTTTTTGAAAATAAATTTTTAATAAAAAAATTTACATCTTTTATAGTCATTATAATTACTCCAGAGGTAGCAATTATAATCCCAATCACACCGGCAGCATTAAGCTTGTCATTCAAGACAATGTATTCAAAAATTGCAACTTGAATGACCTCTGTTTTACTTAGTGAAGTACCAACTACAAAATTTGAAAATTTAAATAAATATAAGAGACTGAAAGTAAACATTATTTGAAGCACAGAGGCACAAAACGTGTAAATAATAAAATTCGAATTAGATAAAATTACTGAAATAATTGAAAAATTTTGAAAATAAGAAAAAAATAATACTGTTGCAAAAGGTAGAGCGAAAACAAATCTAACATAACTTGATGCAATTAATGAAAGATCTTTATTTAATTTTTTTTGTAACGATGATCTTAAATTTTGGAAAAAAGCTCCCAAAAATGTAAATATAATCCAATTCATAATTAACTATAAATTTAATTAATAATTTAAAATACTTCAGAAAGTTTTTTTAATGCAAACATTCCAGGATCATCAAATTTTGTTGTTTTCTCCTCAAACATTCGTGCTCTGCCTATTAATATTTTTTTTCCCTTAAAATTTTCCAGAGCTTCTGTACATGCAGATTTTATTTCATGATTATAATTTTTACTCGTTTTAATTTTATGGATTATTAAATTTAGAGTATCTGCTATAGTTTTGTCATCTAACTTTGTTTTACCCCTTTCTAAAATAGTTTTTAAAGCTATTTCAAAAATAGTAACTATATCATTATGATTGCACTCTTTCTTACCATGCATTTTTTTTGAAATATTCATTAATGAAAATGCTATTAATGTTCCAAAACTAGATCCTGACCTTTTAACAAAAGACTTTGAGCAAACCATAAAATTTTCACCCATATCGTTACTAAAAGATAACTTATTTTTCTGGATTTCCTCTAATCCATGAAGAATGGTAATACCTAAATCTCCGTCTCCAATTTTAGCATCAGCAGAGTTGAAATCATCGTAATATTTTTTGGACTGGTCAAATAATTTATCTAATATTATTATTAAATTTTCTTTATTTAACATTTTAATTTGTCCAGAATGGACAATTAGAAAGAGCTAATAAATTATCTTTAATATTTTTATTAAGTTTTAAAACAGTAACTGACATTCCTGCCATTTCCATTGAAGTTGCATACCTTCCAATATAATTTTTAAAAATTTTTATTTTCTTTTTATTAAAATTTTCGATAACTCTTCTTGATACAATGTAAAGTTCTTCAAGCGGAGTTGCTCCTAGACTATTAATCATTAACCCTATCTCTTGATCGGATAAATTGAAATCATTTAGTATTCGATTACATATATCATCTGTTAAAGCATTTGCTGACTTTAATTTTTCTCTTGAAATACCTGGCTCACCATGAATACCCATTCCTATTTCTATTTCATCATCATTAATTTCAAACGTAGGTTTTCTAGCTTCAGGTAAAATACAAGGAGAAAGAGCAACGCCTAATGTTCTAATATTTGAATTAGTTTCAAGTGCTATTTCACAAACATCTTGAAGAGATGCCCCCGTTTCAGCTAACGCTCCTGCAACTTTAAAAACAAATATCATACCAGCAATACCTCGTCTTTTTTCTTTTTCTTCGGGTTTTGCACTCGCAATATCATCTGCAACTATAACAGTTTTAGTTTCAATACCTTCGTCTTTAACTATTTCACAAGCCATTTCAAAATTCATTACATCTCCACCATAATTACCCAAAATGCATAGCACTCCATTACCATTATTTGCATTACGAATCGCAGATGCTATTTGTTCAACAGATGGTGATGCAAATACAGATCCTATAGCACAACTATCTAACAATCCTTTTCCAACATAGCCTGTAAAAACTGGCAAATGACCAGACCCTCCACCAGTTACTAAACCAACTTTATTTGAAGACTTTATTGCACGAGTAATAACTCTCGAATTATCTAAAGCTAGTGAATAAATATTCGGGTGAGATTTTATAAGTCCATCGATTGTTTCATCAACAAAATTACTTGGATTGTTAATTATTTTTTTCATTAAACTATTGTATATTAATTTCAATTATATCAATTAAAGAAATTTATATTAATTTTTGTTTTAATATGCAGCAACAGAAAAAATCACAAATTATAATAATAAGTATTGTAATTTTACTTATTATATATGGAATTAATCAAATTTTTCAGAGCAGTAAACAAAAAGATAGAATTATTAAACATGATATGATGATAGGTGTCTGCGCAAAAAATAAAGCAAGCGTCGAGTCCAATAATTATGAAAAACTTAAAACTCATGAAGATATTAAATTAGAACTACAAACTAATGAATTTTTCAATAAATTATTTAAAGAATGTGAAAAAGAATTTAAAAAAGCACCTGAAGATTTTAGAGTTAAATGGAATTATTAGTTAAAATGTAAAGGTAACATAACTATTATTTAAAGTGAAAAAAATTTTATTAATTATATTTTATAGTATATCAATTTTTATTTATTCTAGCGTGATGGCTAGTGAGGAAGCAAAATATGATATCGTAAAATCAACTGATGTATATGAAATACGAAAATACTCTGATCGTTTAGCTGTAGAAGTAGTAAGTACAACTGAAGATAATAGTTTTAGGAAGTTATTTAATTATATCTCAGGAAATAATGAGAAAAACTTAGAAATCAAAATGACAATTCCAGTAACCCAAACAGAAAAATCTGGAAATATGACTATGCAATTTTATCTTCCATCAAAATTTAGTAAAGACAATGTCCCAGATCCGACAAATACTGATGTAGAGGTTATTAATATCGATGGTGGGTATTATGCTGTAATTAGATATTCTGGTAGAGCATCAGAGGAAAATTTTATTAAACATAAAAATATTTTAGAAGATCAATTAATTAAAGATAATATTTCAATTCAAAGCCCACCAATTAAAGCAACTTATAACAGCCCTTTTACTTTACCAATATTGAGAAGAAATGAAGCAATGTTTAGGGTTAAATATAAATATTAGAGAACAACTAAATCTAATTTTTGTTTACCTAATCTTTTGTTACCATTTTCTGTAACAAGATAGGTTTCACCCAAATTCATCGCTAATTGATTTTCAGAGTCCATCAGTATCATATGCATGAAGAAGACATTACCTGGTTCAATGGTGTAAGGGTTGCCCGTATAAAGCATTGGCCAATCCATCCAGTTTGGTGAAAAAGTTGCACCTAAAGAGTATCCACATGCATTCATTCTTGAGCTTTTAAAACCATAATCATCAAAAGTTTTTGCATGAACATCAAAAACTTCTCCAATTTTATTTCCAGGTTTTAGTTTATTTTCACAATTTGTAAGAGCTTCAACACATGCTTCATGCATTTTGCCATGTTTTGGATCTGCTTTTCCAATTGGTATTGTTCTAAACATTGCAGAATGATAGTGCCTATAAGTTCCAGCCCATTCAATAGTTAACTGATCTTGATTAGTTAGTATTTGTTTTTCTGACTGATAGCGACAGAGTAGGGCATTTTTTCCTGATCCAATTATAAATTCATTTGCAGGATAATCTCCACCTCCTTCAAATATAACCCTGTTCATTTCAGCTAAAATTTTAGACTCACTTACACCTGCTTTTGCATGTTTCCAAACTTCATCTAAAGCTTGGTCGGCTAAATTTGCTGCTTGTTTAATATAATCAATTTCTTCTGAAGATTTTATTACTCGTAGTTTAGTAATTAATTCTGACCTATCTTCAATTGAGCAATAATTCTGTAATACTGTATTAAGTCTTAGTGCATTCCTTCCTGTAAGACCATAAGCTTCGTACTCTACACCAATTTTTTTTCCCTTTAAGTTTAATTCGTCTAAAATAATTTTGAGATCATCAGCAGGATTTGCGCCATCTTTATCTACCCAAATTCTTATATCGTTAATGTTTGATGTGTTTTGAGCTTGTCTTAAATCAGGAGCTCTAGTTAATAATATTACGTTTCCTATCTGATCTAATATGAGTGTTTGAAAAAAAACGTATCCAAAAGTATCGTAACCTGTGAGCCAATACATAGACTCTTGTCTAAACATGATAAGAGCATCTAAACCTTCATTTTTCATGGAGTTTAGTATTTTCCCTTTTCTATTTGAGAATTCTTCTT
This sequence comes from uncultured Pelagibacteraceae bacterium, assembly GCA_902592445.1. GTDB lineage: Bacteria > Pseudomonadota > Alphaproteobacteria > Pelagibacterales > Pelagibacteraceae > Pelagibacter. The sequence continues at coordinate 13,563 of CACJEN010000005.1, read as the reverse complement.
TACTAAAATGAAGACCCATTAACGAATAATAACTCTAACAGAGCCAATTTTATCAACTGTTCCTTTGTATAATCCTTTTCCTTTGAATGGAACCACGCCTACAGTTGAACCTGTAAAAACATAGAAGTCTTTATTTAATTTTATTTTTTCTTTTTTGATTTTGTTCAGAACAAATCTTAAGCTATTTAATGGAGTTGTATAAACTACATTTGTATTTCCATTAACTCTCAAACCATTTTTTTTGCTTTCTAAAGAAGTTTTTAAATTATTTAGATTGAGTTTTTTAAATTTTATTTTTCTTCCAACTATGAACCTTATATTAAATCCAAAATCACTACAAATATCACCTAGATAATTAAATTTTTTATTATTCTGTCTAAATCCAACTATTTCAAAACAAGGACCCATAAATTTAATAAATTTAGTTAGATTTTTATTTGTAATTTTTCCTTTAAAATCGAAGAAAGATTTTTTTATTAAATAATAAACTTCAACTTCTATACCTTTTGTATTTTTATATATTTTTACTTTTTGACCTGACTTAACAAATCTTTTCTTAAAAATTTTTGCAATAAAAGGCTCTTTTTCTCCAAGTTTTTTAAGCGCTTGAATTCCAGTCCCACCTGCCTTTAACCCTATTGTTTCGTCATTGATTTGATCTTCACATAGTATTCTTAATTTATTAGCTAAATTAATATTTTTACAATATTTTACTGGAATAGGTTTTATAAACGTATTTGTATTGAAAGCCTTTACTAATTTGTCAGCAATTCGATTAATTTCAGTTTTCATAATTAGAGCTTATTGAAGAATACTCATTGGATCAAGTCTTGTTTGAAACCAATTAACTCTAAAATCTAGATGTGGACCTGTTGACCGACCAGTTGAACCAACTGTTCCAATAATATCCCCCTGCTTAACTTCATCGCCAACATTAACCATAATATCCTCTAAGTGTGAATATATGGTAGATATACCATGACCATGATCCATTATTATTGTACCACCTGTATAATAAAGATCCTCCTCAGCCATAGTAACAACCCCTGATGCTGATGATTTTATTTTGGTACCTTTTTTTGCAGCAATATCAATTCCGTAATGGGGCCACTTTGGTTTTCCATTAAGAATTCTTTGACTTCCGTACACTCCACTTATTATACCTTCTACTGGCATAATAAATTTTGCAGTAAAAAATGTTAAATCTGAATTAGTAGATCTTGCTTTTCCAATCTTACCATTTTCTTCTTTAATTCTTTTGTAAACAGAAGCTGGTGGTGTAACTTTATTTTCAGGCAAACCATCTATTCTCTGAATGTTATATTTTCTTTTAAAAACTTTTTTAATTATTGTATTTTTTTTTCCATCTTTGATTTCTGTAATCTCTACATCAAATTTTCTATCTCTATCGATCCCAAATACAAAATACCCATTTATAGATACTTTAACTTGCTTTTTATCTATAAATACTTGTGAGCCTTTTTCTGTTTTACCTAGGATGAAATGTCCCTGTAAAAATTTACCTTGAAACTCAAGAGCATGTGCGTGACTAGAGAATATAATTGCTATAAAAAGCAATATTTTCCTCATTATTTAGCTGTCCACCCTCCATCTATAAGAATAGATGTTCCTGTAATCATTGCAGCTGCATTAGATGCTAAAAAACATACAGCAGTTGCAACATCACTTTCTTTAGCAGCCCTACCCATAGGAATGTTATCTAAAGCTAATTTTTTAAATTTTTTGTTTTTAAAAAATTTCTTAACCATTGGTGTTTCAACAAAAGTTGGAGCAACACTATTTACTCTTATATTTCTATTTGCTAACTCAACACCCATGCCTTTAGTAAGACCTTCTATACCAAATTTAGTTATGTTATAAACATTTCTACCAGACATTCCCACATGCCCCAATTGTGAGGACATGTTAATAATAGATCCCCCTCTTTTTTTATTTTTTAACATTTTTTTAACAACTAATTGTGCAACATTAAAAGCAGCTTTAAGGTTAAGATCTACCAAATAATTCATGTTTCGTTGTTTTACCTTTTCAAAAGGTTCTGGTATATTTGTACCTGCATTATTTACTAAAACATCAATATATTTTACTTTTTTAAGCTTTTTAGTTAAATCATGGTAATCCATTACATCGCAATGAATTTTAATAAGTTTACTCTTTGCTTTTTTTATATCCTTATCTAATTTATCTAAATCAGATTTAGTTCTACTTAAACCAATAATTATTGCTCCAGCTTCAGCTAAAGCTATAGCGCATGCTCTACCCAAACCCTTACCTGCTCCAGTGACTAAAGCATATTTATTTCTTAAATTGATTTTTTTTAAATACATTAGATTAGTAGTTTTATATCAGTATAAATTAGATCTAAAGCCACTATTAATATTGCAAACAAACCTAACCAGGCAATCCATTTATATTTTTTTATCCAATTTGAAATTAAAGTAGCAGCAGTAGCCATTAAAATTATTGATAAAACAAGACCAAATACTAACAATCCATAATGGTCTTTTGCAGCCCCAGCAACCCCTAAAACATTATCCAAACTCATTGTAAAATCAGCGAGCAAAACCGTAAAGATTGCTTTGAAAAAACTAGAATTATCTATTTTTATATTACTTCCTTCACTACCACCTATTTTAATGACATCAGCATACAGTTTATAAACAATATAAAGTAATAACAATCCTCCGATCAATCTTAATCCAGTTATTTGAAGCAGGTAAGCGGTAATCAAAGTTAAAATAATTCTCAAAATTACGGCACCACCAATTCCCCAAAAAATAATTTTTTTTCTTTGATCTGGAGGAAATTGAGATGCAACCATTCCAATTATAATTGCATTATCGCCAGCTAATACCAAATCTATAAATATAATTTGTATGAGGATAGTAATTTGTTCAGGTGAAAACATTTATGAATTCAATATCATATCTGTAGCTTTTTAAGCAATCATTATAGTTGGTGCATTCGTGTTCTTAGACGAAATGTTAGGCATTATTTTTTAAGTAGAAGATATACGATGTAAGATAATATTGCACCAATTAGCCATCCAAATGATTGGAATTGTAATAAATTTACATTCCAAACTGTGGCTGCAGAAAATACAAAACCAATGAATACTGCATACACGGCTTTAAAGCACCACCCATTATTATAAATATATTCAGTTTCCTCCTCAGGATAAAATAATTCTTTATGATTTATTTTTTTATTTTTAATAAAGTAAAAGTCTGCAACAATCACACCAAAAATTGGACCCAAGAAAGATGTCAATGTATCAAAAATATTTAAAGATATTTGTTGACTAAATATTGAAAGCCAAAAAGTAGAAATTAAAAGTGCAAGAAAAGTGATTATTATTCCAGTACTTTTTAAATTTAATTTATTTGGTAAAAAATTTATTAAAGTATTTTGGGAGGGGATATAGTTTATAATCAAATTTGATGACATTGACGAAATTAAAATAAGAATTAAAGCTGATATTGTTATAAAAATATTATTTATTTGACTGATAATATCGTTTGGATTGGTTAATAATCTGTCAACATTAATTGAATATTTTGAGAAAAAAATATCAGAACCTAAACAGATTAATAATGCTAACAAAGAAAATAAAATAATATTTAATAATAAAGTAAGATTGCCAATTTTCATTTCGTTATGATTTTTTGCATAACGTGCAAAATCTCCAAAATTTACAACAAGAATAGAAAAATATGCAAACATAGTTCCTACTACTGATATAAAAGGAATAATATTTTTTTTGGAAATTACATTTTCTATATTTGTGCTTAATTTAAAAGAATTTAACAAATCATTTGAATGATCTAAAAATAAAATAATTAAAAAAAATATAAGACCAAGATAAATAATTATTGAGGAAAATTTTATTAAGTTTTTATTAAAATATGCACTTCTAGTGAAAAGAATAAATTGAATAATTAAAGTTAAAATAAGAGCAAACCAGTCAATTATATTTAAGCCGAAGAAAAAAATTAATAAGAATTCATGATTTAGTAATTGATTATCAAAATTATATAAAATTATTCTTAAAACATATCCTAAAGATTTTGAAATAAAAAATGTTTGTGCCCCAAACATAAAAACACCAATTAAACCTCTTACTAACCCAAAATATTTTGCAGCATTAAAACCTAATGATATTCTTAATATTACTGGGAATGGTAAACCGCTATTTTGAGAAATGCTTCCTATTAAATTTGTTAAGTAAAATATAATTAAACCTGAAAATAAAGTTCCACTTAAAACAACCAGACTATTTAGATCATACAATAGATATAAAGATGCAATTAATGAAAAACCAATTACGCTTTGAATTGAAACTGCCCAAAAATTAAAAAAATCAAACCAATGCCAATCTCTATTATTAGGATTTATTGATACAAGTTCCCAATTTTTGAGTTGATATTTATCTTTAGCTTGAATCACAATAATATATTAAACCAATATAAAATACTGTCCATACAGGAGTATTGATAGCCACAAAGTAATTTGAGGGAATACTATTATTAAAGTTATTTATATCATCTGAAGCACCATAAACTGCATTAATTCAAAGAATATATATTTATAAAAACATACTGGAACGACCTATTTTAAAAAATAGGCAGGTAAAGTTTCTGGTGGTGGAAGATCTATTTGTAAGGTTTTGTGACAGGTATTATCAAATCGTTATAGTTGGCTATTTTCAAATCTTTTGAAATTACAGGAGTTAATATTATAACCGACCAATAAATTAACAAGCTAAATATTGTAAAACTTTTCATAATAAATATTTAATATCCAATTTTGAAAAATGGATGTTCAAATATTGACAATTTTTTGACTCAATAAAAAAATATTGTAATCAAGAATATCTAGTCTATATCAATAGCGTGATCAAAATTTGTTTTAAATCTATTATTATATCAATACTAGTTATTAATTTTACTTTTGCAGAAAAAATTAACATTTTTGATTTTACAGATACTGAACTTCAATCCTTAGAGGTTAGAAAAGTTAGAGGAGCTGATAATAAAACTAATTATTCACTTGGCTCAAATGAAAATGGTAATTATCTCAAGGCGGTTGCTGATAATGCGGCTTCTGGACTTGGAAAAAAGTTTACCATCAATCTTAATTCTACACCTTTTATCAATATTACATGGAAAGTTGAGAGAGATTTAAAAGGAATAAATGAGAAAAGTAAAAAGGGGCATGATTACGCTGCAAGGGTTTTTGTAATTAAAAAAACTGGTGCTACTGTATTATCAAATAGAGCAATAAACTACGTTTTTTCAAGTAATAATAAAATAGGAGAAAACTGGCCAAGTCCTTTTACAAAAAAATCAATTGATAAAGTTTTATCAACAACTAATGAAAATTTAAATGAATGGGTAACTGTCAAGGCTAATGTTAAAGAGGATTTTAAAAAATTTCATGATTTAGACGTCAGTGAAATAGATGGGGTCGCAATTATGGCTGATACAGATAATTCAAAAAATAAGTCAATAAGCTATTACCAAAATATATATTTTTCAGCTAACTAATTTAAAATTTTAACTTTTTGTTTAAGTATATAGCTTAACAAGGATAACAATATTGCCACAACAACATCCTCAATAGGTGTTGCAATTGGATAACCAAAATTCCATAAAATTACACCTATTAACCAAATAAAATAAATTTTCATAAAGTTAATGATTAGTATTAAAAAAATTACTATTTTGATATGATTAATTAATGTCAAAACAGTTTATATATAAAGTTAAAATTTATTATGAGGATACAGACTCAGGTGGTGTAGTTTATTACGCAAATTATTTAAAATATTTAGAGAGAGCTCGTTCTGAAGCTATATATTCATTAGGATTAACTAATACTAAACTTCTAAAAGATTATGCCACAATAATAATTGTGAAGTCTTGTAACATTGAATATAAAAAACCTGCAAGATTTGAAGATGAACTTGAAATAATTTCCTCAGTATTAACAAAAACTAAAACTTCTTTTACAATGAAACAGATAATTAAAAAGGATGAAGAAACAATATCTGAAGCTGATGTTAAATTGGTAACAGTAAATAAAAAAGGTAAACCTGTAAAAATTCCTGAGATTTTAGAAAAGCTTCTAAACTAATTTTAATACTTTTTTAAATAATTGAACCATTTTCTTTTCATTAATTCTTCCAGTATTTACGTTTCTAGGACTTGGGTGGTAGCAGCCAATCAATAATATATTATTGGGTAATTTAAATACTTTATTGTGCTCAAATTTAATATTTTCATTAAAATTATAATTAGATTTGTAAAAGTATTTACAAGCATCAAATGCAATTTTTCCTAGAGCAACTATAACCTTAAGGTCTTTAAGAAAATTTATTTCTTGATTAAAGTATTTAAAACATTGATCTAATTCTTTTTTTAATGGTTTGTCCTCAGGTGGAACACATTTTAAAGCAGTAGTAATAAAAGCATTTTTTAACTTCAGTCCATCATCAAGATAATCTGAGTTTGGTTGATTAGCTATTTTTACTTTGTGTAAACACTTGTATAAAAAATCCGAAGATTTATCGCCTGTAAAAACTCTTCCTGTTCTATTTCCACCATGAGCTGCTGGTGCTAATCCAACAAGCAAAATTTTTCCATTTGTATCCCCATAGCCTGTAATTGGTTTTCCCCAATATTTCTCATTAATAAATTGTTTTCGTTTTTGAATAGAAATTTTCGTTCTAAAATTAACTAGTCTTTTGCATTTGATACATTTAATAATAGAATTATTAAGTTTATTAAAATTTTTTTTCATTAAATGAAAATATTTAAATTATTTTTACTAATCCTTATATCTTTAACATTTTCAAACCAAGTATTTTCTGAGGATAAAATTTTAGAAAGCTTAAAAGAGGGTGGTAAAATAATATTTATTAGACATGCTTATGCACCCGGCGGAGGTGATCCAGAAAACTTTAATATAAATGACTGTTCTACACAAAGAAATTTAAACCATGAGGGCATTAGTCAATCAAAACTTATTGGAGAATTTTTTAAAACAAAAAAAATTAAAATTGATAAAGTTTTATCGAGCGAGTGGTGTAGGTGTAAAGACACTGCAAAATTTGCCTTTAATGATTTTGAAACATTTGATGCACTAAATTCTTTTTATTCTGCAAATTTTGCCAAAAATGAGAAAATACAAATTGAGAATCTTAAGAAATTTATAAAAAACTGGAAAAGTAATAAAAATTTAGTTCTAATTACGCACTATGTCGTTATTTCATCAATGCTAAATGTAGCAGTAAGCTCAGGTGAAATAGTTGTTTCTGATAAAAATTATGAAATTATTGGATCAATTGAGACAATGTGAATATAATTATATTTAATTAAATTATGTCTTCAAAAAAAGCAATGAAACAAGCTCAAAAGCAAAACTATGCACGATTTAAAAATAATTTTTCTTCAAACTTTAATAATCCATTTAAAAAAAAAATTATAAAGAATACGAAATCTAATTATTCAACAAAAAAATAATATAAATTAAATTAATTTTCTTTTTTTTCAGCGTAATATAAAGCTATTGCAAAAAGAGCTGTCCAAATCATTCCTAAAATAGCTTTTGGACTAGTTTCAGCACTCCATATATCCAATACAAACATACCAATAATAATACCTATAACATAAATTATAATTGCTAAATTTGTTTTATTCATTTAGTTAAATTTTTTTTAAATAATGACATTCCTTTATTAACTTTGTGATCATAAGACTCTTTAAAGCTTTCTAATTGCCATCCATTCATTCGTTCTTGAATTTCTTCAAGATTTTTATTCTTCCACTCATCAGTCGTAGCCGGATCTTTCCAGTTTCTTTTTTCATCGTTGTTCCTAGCACAGCCATAACAATAACCAGTGACTGGGTCTGTTCTACATATACTGATGCAAGGCGAAACAACCATAATTTTTTTAATTTCTTTATACTTTTACACTATTATTCGGATTGGACAAATTAGTTCAATAATATATAAAACTGCATAATTTAACTGGGGCGATGGCGGAATTGGTAGACGCGCTGGTCTTAGGAACCAGTCGAGCAATCGGTGAAGGTTCGAGTCCTTTTCGCCCTACCATTTAAAATTATGAAAGTAACAGTAGAAAATAAAAAAGGTTTACAGAAAGATCTAAAAGTCTTCATCGATAAAAAAACTATCTCCGGATATATGGATGAAAAGTACGATGAAATTAGAAAAGACGTAGTTCTTAAAGGATTTAGACCTGGAAAAGTTCCAACAGAAATTCTAAAAAGACAGTTTGGTAAAGCTGTTTATGGAGAAGTCATTGATAAAGTTTTAAAGGATACAACTACCAAGGCCCTTCAAGAGAACAAAATTAAACCAGCTGGACAGCCTAAAATTGATTTAAAATCTTTTGGAGAAGGAAAAGACCTAGAATATATAATTACCGTAACAGAATTACCAAATATAGATGTTTCATCTATCAACAAAATCAAAGTAGATGATTATGAGGTGAAAATTGACAATACCGAAACAGATAAAAGAATTGATCAAATTGCAAAGAGCCAAAATAATTTTAAAGAAGTAGATGAAAAATACACCGCAAAAACTAAAGACTTAGTAGCGTTTGATTATAAAGCAACAGTCGATGGTAATGACTTCGAAGGGAACGAAGGAAAGAATACACAATTAGTGCTTGGCAAAAATTTGTTTATCAAAGGCTTTGATAAACAATTAGAAGGAGTTAAAAAAAATGACACTAAAAAAGTTGAAGTAAATCTTCCAGAAAACTTTCCAAAAAAAGAATTAATAAATAAAAAAGCAGTATTTGACTGTAAAATTAATTCTGTAAAAACTCCTGAAGATGTAAAAATTAATGATGATTTTGCAAAAACATTAGGTGCTACGGATTTAAATAATTTAAAAGAATTAATATCAAAACAAATAAATGATGAGTTTAAAAATTCACTTGATTTAATATCTAAAAAACAGATTTTAGATCAAGTAGAAAAACAAAAATTAGATGACCTTCCTCAGAATTTAATTGAACAAGAAGTTCAGATTTTATCTCAAGGAATGAAGGAAGATGAATTAAAGAAAAACAAGAAATCTCTTGAAGAACAAGCTCAAAAAAGAATTAAAACAGGTTTAATTCTAAATGCTTTTGGAGAAAAAAATAATATTAAAGTTTCTCAAGAGGAAGTGAATGCCGAAATTCAAAAACAATTTAGAATGATGCCAGGTCAAGAAAAAATGGTAAAAGAGTATTATGAAAAAAATCCATCAGCAATTGATGGTATTAGAGGATCAATTTATGAGGAAAAAATCATCAATGAAATAAAAAAATCAGCAAAAGTAATCAAAAAACAAATTTCTAAAGATGAGGCAGAAAAGATATTAAAAGCTGAAAACGAAATAAACTTAAAAGAGCAAGAGAAATTAGCAAAACTAAGCTCTGATGAAAAAAAAACAAAAGTAAAAGAAAATAAAGAAACAGTTTCTAAAAAACCCAAAACTCCTTCAAAGAAAAAAGTCCAAGCAAAAAAGGTTAGCAAAAAGTAATCACAAGTTGTATAAGTAAAATCGAATCAACTTATGACATCAAAATTATCCGAACAGCTAAATACTCTTGTCCCTATGGTTGTGGAACAATCCAGCAGAGGTGAAAGAGCTTATGATATTTACTCAAGACTTTTAAAAGAAAGAATTGTTTTTGTAGTGGGCCCAATTAACGATACCGTTGCTTCATTAGTAACAGCGCAATTATTATTTTTAGAAAGCGAAGATCCAAAAAAAGAAATATCTTTATATATAAACAGCCCAGGTGGACTGGTAACTGCTGGCTTAGGTATATACGATACCATGCAATATATTAAACCAGAAGTAAACACTTTATGTATCGGACAGGCTGCTAGCATGGGGTCTTTTTTATTAGCAGCGGGCGCGAAAGGAAAAAGATTTTCACTTCCAAATTCAAGAATTATGGTTCATCAACCATCAGCAGGATTTCAAGGTCAAGCTACAGACATAGAAATACATGCCAATGAAGTTTTATCTTTGAAAAAAAGATTAAATGAAATTTATTCAAAACATACAGGAAAGTCAGTTGATGAAATTAAATCTGCATTAGAAAGAGATAATTTTATGACTCCAAATAATGCCAAAGATTTTGGTTTAATAGATAAAGTAGTAGATAAGAGAGAGTAAACAACTATATCTAGTTAATCCACAACCTCCACTTGATTAAGAAGAGATAATTGTAATAAAGTATAAAAATTGATTCGATAAAAAAAAATTATGAGTAATAACAAAAATATTCTTTACTGTTCATTTTGTGGGAAAAGCCAACACGAAGTTAGAAAGCTAATTGCAGGTCCAACTGTTTTTATTTGTGATGAATGTGTTGAGCTTTGTATGGATATTATCAAAGAAGAGAGTAAAGATACATTTGTTAAACATCAAGATGGTTTACCATCTCCAAAAGAAATTTGTACAGTCTTAGATGATTATGTAATTGGTCAAGATCACGCAAAAAAAGTTTTATCAGTTGCTGTTCATAATCATTACAAAAGATTGAACTACGAAAATAAAACAAGCAAAACAGTTGAGTTATCAAAATCAAATATTATGTTGGTTGGCCCAACTGGTTGTGGAAAAACATTACTAGCTCAAACATTAGCAAGAATATTAGATGTTCCGTTTACCATGGCAGATGCAACAACCTTAACCGAAGCAGGTTATGTAGGTGAGGATGTTGAAAATATTATTCTTAAACTTTTACAATCAGCAGATTACAATGTTGAAAAAGCTCAAAGAGGAATAGTATATATTGATGAAGTTGATAAAATTAGTCGAAAATCTGAAAATCCATCTATTACTAGAGATGTTTCAGGAGAAGGTGTTCAACAAGCTTTATTAAAAATAATGGAAGGCACAGTTGCCAGTGTTCCTCCTCAAGGGGGTAGAAAACATCCACAACAAGAATTTCTTCAAGTAGATACAACTAATATTTTATTTATTTGTGGGGGTGCGTTTGCTGGTTTAGATAAAATAATTTCTCAAAGAGACAAAGGTTCATCCATTGGTTTTGGTGCAGAGGTGAAAAGTATTGAAGATAAAAAAACTGGAGAATGGATGAAAAATCTTGAACCTGAAGATTTATTAAAATATGGTTTGATACCCGAATTTATTGGCAGACTTCCAATTACAGCTACATTAGAAGATTTAGATGAAAAATCATTAGTTAAAATTTTATTAGAACCAAAAAATTCTTTAATAAAACAATATCAGGAACTATTTAAACTTGAAGGAGTAAAACTTACTTTTAAAGATCAAGCAGTTAAAGACATAGCAAATAAAGCAATAAGTAAAAAAACAGGTGCGCGAGGATTAAGATCAATACTTGAAAATATTTTATTAAAGACGATGTTTGATTTACCTAGTCAGGAAAATATAGAGGAAGTAATCATCGATTCTGGTGCGGCGAAAGGTGTTTCTCAACCCGTTGTCGTACATTCCAAGAACAAATCTAAGTCCGATAAGACCTCAGCGGCTTAAAAATAAGTTAATAAAGAACTATTTTCTATTGCAATATATTATTTAATATCCATATTCGACATATGGAAGTTAAAGTTACACAACCTTTATTACCTTTGAGAGACATAGTTGTCTTTCCTAGCATGGTCATACCTTTATTCGTTGGTAGAGATAAATCAATTACAGCTCTAAATGAAGTGATGAAAGGTGATAAAAAAATTGTCTTAGTAACTCAAAAAAATTCAGAGGTTGATGATCCAAAAAAAAATGATGTGTTTTCGTATGGATGTGAAAGTAACATTTTACAATTATTAAAATTACCTGATGGTACAGTCAAGGTTTTAGTTGAAGGAATTAAAAGAGTAAAACTTGTTGATTTTAAAGATGATGAAAAATTTATTTCTTGTACATTTGAGTATCAAAAAGATATTTTAGTTAAAGATGAAGATTTACTTCCTCTTGCACTAACAGCTGTAAGAAGATTAGAAAAACTAACTTCTATTAATAAAAAAGTTTCAACTGAAACCATAAACAACATTAAACAACTTAAAGATCCATCGAAAATTGCTGACAATATTGCATCTCACTTAAACGCCACTATTTCGGAAAAACAACAAATTTTTGAAACATTAGATGTTAAAAAAAGATTGAATGGTGTTATCAAAATTATGGAAAATGAGACAAGTATCATTGGTGTTGAGAAGAGAATTAGAGGTCGTGTTAAAACACAAATGGAGAAAACCCAAAGAGAATATTATTTAAATGAGCAACTAAAAGCTATCCAAAAAGAACTTGGTGAAATCGAAGATGGCAAAGATGAAACTACAAGCCTAAAGAAATCAATTCAAAAAGCTAAAATGCCTAAAGAAGTTGAGAAAAAATGTATGGCTGAACTAAAAAAACTAAAGAATATGAGCCCGATGTCAGCTGAAGCTACAGTAGTTAGAAATTATCTAGATTGGATGATTGATATTCCATGGTTTAAAAAGGATAAAGTTGATATTGATTTAAATAAAGCTTTAAAAATATTAGATGAAGATCATTTTGGATTAGAGAAAGTTAAAGAGAGAATTATTGAATTTTTAGCAGTTCAAAAAAGAATGGACAAGATTAAAGGTCCAATTCTTTGTTTAGTAGGTCCCCCAGGTGTTGGAAAAACTTCATTAGGAAAATCTATAGCAAAAGCAACAAACAGACAGTTTGTAAGAATGTCATTAGGCGGTGTTAGAGATGAGGCTGAAGTAAGGGGTCATAGAAGAACATATATTGGGTCACTACCTGGAAAAATTATTCAAATGATGAAAAAAGCTGGAACAAAAAATCCATTATTTTTGTTAGATGAAATAGATAAAATTGGAAATGATTATAGAGGAGATCCATCCTCAGCTTTATTAGAAGCCTTAGACCCTGAGCAAAATACTACTTTTAACGATCATTATTTAGAAGTTGACTATGATTTGTCAGATGTAATGTTTGTTACGACTGCAAATACCCTTAACATTTTACCTCCACTTTTGGATAGAATGGAAGTAATAAGAATTCCGGGATACACAGAGGATGAAAAAATCAATATCGCAAATAAATACCTTTTACCAAAGCAAATAAAAGATAATGGGGTTAAAGAAGGAGAAATGAATTTAGAGGATGGAACTATTAAGGAAATAATAAGAAGTTACACAAGAGAGTCAGGTGTTAGAAATCTAGAAAGAGAAATATCTAAAGTCACAAGGAACAGTATTATTGAAAGGTAATCTTTTAAAAATTCCGCAAGCATCGTGAATCTATATAGCACCTTTTATATCAACTAAAAGAGCAGATAGGTCACATTTTTAGCGTAAAATAGTATTGATTTTATTGGTGGCGGGAGTGAAGGGACTCGAACCCTCGGCCCCGTGCGTGACAGGCACGTGCTCTAACCAACTGAGCTACACCCCCATAATTTTGGTGGGCAGTAAAGGACTCGAACCTTTGACCCCCTCGGTGTAAACGAGATGCTCTACCAAC
>CACJEN010000004.1 GCA_902592445.1 uncultured Pelagibacteraceae bacterium | reverse complement strand
AATTTTCTTTATTACAACCTAATAAATTTAGCATGTCAGGTATTAGTTTTATCTCAGTGTCATTATTTTCATTTTTTGAATTAAAAATCATAAGAAATAACCTTTCTAGAATATCAATTCTTACATAAAAACTATCAAATTTTTCAAATCCACATAAAAGCATAAATTCCCTATTAGATGGTTTGTCTTGCTCCAAAAAGTTCAACCCAAATGTTGGGGGTTCTAATTTTTCACTTTTTTCATTATAGTTTTTCCATAATAGAGTTCTCAAAGAGACTGTGCTTGGTTTAAATAATTTAAATAAAAAAATATGATAACGTCCAAATCTTACTCCCAAATTTCTTAACTTTTTTCTTTCATTTTGATCAAGCTTTTTAAGATAAGATAAAACATCCTCTCTCTTCACAACCCCATTGTTTTCATACAGGTGATACGCTAAAGCTCTAAGATCTGAGTTTTTTTCTTGAGTATTTTTTAAATCAACCAGGCTTTTTAATTCTGTATTTATTTTTTTTTGTATCCATCCTTGAATAAATAAATCAAGTTTACTTCTCTCGTCATTTTCAATCATATCGTCTATAAGCAGATGTACTTTTGGATTTAAATAATCTTCACCTGGTAATAATTTAGCTATTTGATTATTTTTCCAATAAATTTTAAAATCTTTTTTTAATTCTATTAATCCAGTATCAATTATCTGCTTTATTCTTTTGATTATTTCCGGACTTACATTTTGTCTAGCTGCTTTTTTAAGAGATTTTATATCAGCATCTAGAGCATCAACTTTTAAATCTAAATGCAATTTTAAACCTTTTAAATTCCCAATATATTGATTATTAATCATTACCTTTTCATCTTCTATAATTTCAGTGCTAAAAGTGATATCTTGTTTTAACCCTCTAGCAAGCACACTTGCTCTTTTATCAATAAAAGTTTTTGTTAACTCTTCATGCAATCTATCAGAAAGTTTATCTTCAAGATTTTTTGCCCTTTCAACCCAGTAATCCTGATTTTCTACCCAATTTGCTTTGTTAGCGACGTAAGACCATGTTCTAACATTTGCAATTCTATTTGATATAGAATCTACATTTCCCTCAATTTTATCTAATGAAGCTAGCTGTTCTTTCATATATTGATTTGGAATTCTTTTACTTTCACTGGTTAGGAATTTAAAAACTTTACTAATAATTTCTAAATGATTTCCATATGTTTTCTTTACAAAATCAGGTATTTGGCAGCATTCCCATAAAATTTTTAAATCATATGAATTCTCCAGAATTTGAAAGTCAGTTGCATCTTTTAAAAAATATTTTAAGGCTTTTTCATCTTCACATTCATAAATTCTTCTAAGCCATTCTTTGTCGGGTTTCTCTTCAAGAGATTTAATTAAATTTAATTTACTACTAAAGTTTAATTTTGAATTCCTCCAAAATATTTGCTGTATTTCAGGAAATTTATGTTGTTCTAATGCTTCAATTTCTTCAGGATTAATCTCGCTACATTCACCAGTTATTCCAAAAGATCCATTATTTAAGTATCTTCCAGCTCGTCCTGCAATCTGCCCTATTTCAGAAATATTAAGTCTTCTTAATTTTTTACCATCAAATTTCTTAATATTTGAAAAAAAAACTTGATCTAAGTCCATATTAATACCCATTCCTATTGCATCAGTTGCAACTAAATAATCTACGTCCCCAGATTGATACAAACTAACTTGAGCATTACGTGTCTTTGGACTAAGTGAACCCATTACAATAGCAGCCCCACCTTTTTGTCTTCTGATGAGCTCAGCTATTGCATAAACTTCTTCAGCTGAAAAAGCTATTACAGCACTTTTTCTCTCTATTCTTGATATTTTTTTATGTCCCCCGAATGAAAGTTTTGAAAATCTTTCTTTATTAATAAATTCAATATCATCACTCAGTTTTTGTAAAATGGGTTTGATTGTATTAGATCCCATTAGCATTGTTAATTTTTCACCTCGAAGATTTAATAATCTATCTGTAAAAATATGACCCCTTTCATTATCGCTACACATTTGAATTTCATCTACACCCACAAACTCAAGATTTTTATCAATGGGCATTGATTCTACTGTGCAAAGAAAATATTTTGCATTAATTGGGATAATCTTTTCTTCTCCTGTTATTAGAGCTACTTTTGATGGATCAATTTTTTTTATAATTTTGTCATAGACCTCTCTTGCTAATAATCTCAATGGGAAACCAATCATTCCTGACTGAAAGGAAAGCATAGTTTCTATTGCTAGAAAGGTTTTCCCAGTATTTGTTGGACCAAGAACTGCTGTAACTTTATTTTTTGACATTTCTACTTTTAGTATGATCTTTTTTTTGCCTACTATATTTTGTTGCCTGAAAAGAACAAAGATAGTCTAAAACTAGTCCGAATCAGAGGTGAAAAAGTTCTCATTTTAAATTATTATTGGATAAAGTTATCACAATTAATAAAAATTCAATATATTTTTTTCGATGCAGAAAAAATTATGGGAAGCCACTATGTCCCAAAAAGAAAACTCAAACTTACGTAGTTTTGAAAAATATTTAAATAATAAATATAATTTTAAAAGTAATAAAAATTATAAAAAACTTCTTAAATGGAGTTTACAAAACCCAAGTTCTTTCTGGAGTGATATTTGGGACTTTGCAAAAGTTAAAGGGGTTAAATCATTTAATAACAAATTTCATAAAAAATTTACTAAAAATCAATTTTTAGTAAACTCAAAATTGAATTTTGCTGAAAATCTCCTAGTAAAAAACAATAATAAAAAAGCTATTACTTTTATTAGCGAAAATGGTTTTAAAGAAACTAGATCTTGGATTGACCTTAAAAAGAATGTTGAAGATTTAGCTACATTTTTTAAAAAATATAAAATAAAAAAAGGTGTCCGTGTTGCTGCCTATATGCCAAATCAAATTGAGACAGTTGAGTGTTTCTTAGCAACCGCAGCTATTGGTGCTATCTGGTCGTCTTGCTCACCTGATTTTGGAACACAAGGACTAATTGAGAGATTTTCTCAAATAAAGCCAAAAATTTTAATTTTAACTGACAGGTATTATTATAATGGAAAAGAAATAAGCATTTTAGAAAGATTACCATCAATTGTTCATAAGATGAAATCCATAAAATATGTTCTTATATTTTCATACCCTGGTAAAAAATTAACTAAAATTAGTATTTTAAAAAATGTAAATATTTTTACAAAAAAAAATATTGTTCATTCAAAAAATAAGATTTTTAAGTATGAAAAGTTCGATTTTAATGATGATTTAGCTATTTTATATTCAAGTGGAACAACAGGAAAACCAAAGTGTATTTGCCACCGACTTGGAGGAGTGTTACTTCAGCACTTGAAAGAGCATAAACTTCATTGTGAAATTAAGCCAGGAGATAACATATTTTATTTTACTACTTGTGGATGGATGATGTGGAATTGGCTTGTAAGTGCACTGGCCAGCGGAGCTTCGATTGTTTTATTTGATGGTTTTCCAATGTATAAAAATAAAGATCTTTTATTTAAAATAGCTGAAAAAGAAAAAATATCCCTATTAGGTGTTAGTGCAAAATTTATTGATCAACTTAAAAAATTTAAATTAAATATTAATTCTAAATTTAAACTAAAATATCTTAAAACTATATGTTCAACCGGTTCACCCTTATCATCTGAAGGTTTTGAATATATTTATAGAAATGTAAAAAAAAATGTTCATTTGTCCTCTATTTCTGGGGGAACAGATATTGTATCGTGTTTTGTTTTAGGAAATATATTTTCTCCAGTTTTTAGCGGCGAGATTCAAAATAATGGGCTTGGTATGGATGTTGATGTTTTCTCTGAAAGAGGAGAGTCAATTCTTAATCAAAAGGGTGAACTTGTGTGCAAATCTCCATTTCCATCAATGCCAAATAAATTTTGGAATGATCCAGGAGGTAAAAAATATCAAAGCGCATACTTCTTAAAATATAAAAATATTTGGTGTCATGGAGATTATGCTGAGCGAAAAAAAAATGGAGGTTATATAATTTACGGGCGATCAGACGCAACACTCAATCCTGGAGGGGTTAGACTAGGTACTGCTGAGATATATTCAGTTATAGAAAATTTTAAAGAAGTAAAAGAGTCTATAGTTGTAGGACAAAAATGGGATAATGACGTAAGAATAATTCTCTTTGTTGTTATGAGCAAATCTTATTCTTTAAATGACGATATAATTTTAAGGTTAAAAAAAAGAATAAGAAGTGAGGCATCACCACGACATGTTCCATCAAAAATAATTCAAGTTTCAGATATACCTCGAACAAAGAATGGTAAGATTGTTGAATTAGCAGTAAAAAATACAATTGAAGGAAGTAAAATAAAAAATGTCCAAGCTTTAGCAAATCCAAATGTTTTAAATGATTTTAAAAATCTAAAGCAGCTTAAATTTTAAATTTCTTTTTTATAACTTTTTATTTAATTTTTTCCACACTCCTGAGGCTATAGCAATTTTATTTTTTTTTGATCTCAATTCACAATTCATAAAAACTAATGTGTTAGTTACTTTTTGAATTTTAACATCACCTATAATTTCATCACCAATCTTTGAGGAACCAATATATTTAATATCTAATGAAATAGTTACACAGACTTTATTTCCTGCAGATCTATATACTGCTGTACCTGCACCAGCATCAATTATTGATGCAATATATCCACCGTGAGTAATTCCAACTTTATTAATATGATTTTTTTTTACTTTTGTTTTAAATTGATATTTGTCTTTTGTTAAATCTCTGAAAAATAAACCACCGTTATGTTTCATAAAACCAGGTTTTTTACTTATTTGGTGATAAATTTTACTCATTAAATAAATACACTAATTATAAAAAGAATAACTATCACAATTAAAAAAAAATAAATAACTGATTTTTGAAGCGACAAATTAATTCCTTTCCAATTTTGGTGCGCCTGCTAGGAGTTGAACCCAGAACCTCCTGGTCCGTAGCCAAGCGCTCTATCCAATTGAGCTACAGGCGCGACTTATTAAAGTATTTTAGTTTAATTTTTAATCTATATTTATGATTATTCAAATATTGATTATTTATTTTTGGAAATAATCATCTATTTTAGAAAAAAAGATATATATAATATTTCAAAATGAACTTAGAATTGTTAGTTCCAGATATTGGAGATTTTGATCAAGTAGAAGTAATAGAAGTACTTGTCAAAAAAGGTGATAATTTAAAAAAAAATGATGCAGTAATTACTCTTGAGAGTGATAAATCTAGTGTAGAGGTTCCATCAACAATTGAAGGTTCAATAAAAGATATAATTGTTAAAGTTGGTGATAAAGTTTCAAAAGGAGATGTAATTTTGTCGGTAGTTGGGATTGAAAATAAAGATGAAAAAATACCTCCACTTACTGAAAAAATTATTGAAGAGGCCGAAAATACAATTCAATACAAGGACAATTTAAATCAAATAAAAAAACCTGACCCAATTGAGAATATAAAAAAAAACAATATAGAGTTTGTCTCAAATAAAGATGATATTGATCCTGTAGAAACTAAAGAATGGGTGGAGTCACTTACAGCTGTTGTTCAACAAGAAGGATCTGAGAGAGCAAATTTTTTAATTAAGCAACTAATTGACCATGCGTACAGACAGGGTTCAAAAATTCCTTACACCCAAAGCACTCCATATATAAATACAATTCCTCCAGAGGAAGAAACGAAATCTCCCGGTGACCAAAATATTGAGAGGAGGTTAAGATCGTTAATTAGATGGAATGCAGCAGCAATGGTTGTCAGAGCTAACAAAAAATTTCCTGAATTAGGTGGCCACATAGGAACTTTTGCATCAGCTGCAACCTTATATGATGTTGGGATGAACCACTTTTGGAGAGCAAAAAGTGATAATTTTGGAGGAGACTTAATCTATTTTCAAGGTCACAGCGCTCCAGGCATGTATGCAAGAGCTTTTCTAGAGGGTAGACTAAACGAAAAACAATTAGACAGTTTTAGACAAGAAGTTAATAAAGGTGGACTGTCTTCATACCCTCACCCTTGGCTGATGCCTGATTTTTGGCAATTCCCAACTGTTTCAATGGGACTAGGTCCTATGCTAGCAATATACCAAGCTCGTTTTATGAAATATCTAATTAATAGGGGTTTAATCAAAGACGAAGGAAGAAAAGTTTGGGCTTTTCTTGGTGATGGTGAGATGGATGAACCAGAATCATTAGGTGCAATTGGTTTAGCAGCTCGAGAAAAATTAGATAACTTAATATTTGTAGTGAATTGTAATCTTCAAAGACTTGACGGACCAGTCAGAGGAAACGGTAAAATTATCCAAGAGCTAGAAGGAATATTTAGAGGTGCAGGCTGGAATGTTATTAAAGTTATCTGGGGATCTTATTGGGACTCTTTATTAGCCAATGATAAATCTGGTCATCTTGTTAAATTAATGAATGAAACTGTTGATGGCGAATATCAGGCATTTAAGGCAAGAGATGGTTTGTATGTAAGAGAGAAATTTTTTGGAAAATTTCCAGAGACTTTTCAAATGGTATCTGCAATGTCAGATAAAGATATTTGGAGATTAAACAGAGGTGGTCACGATCCCCATAAAGTTTATGCAGCTTACGATAAAGCTGTAAAAAATATAGGCAGCCCAACTGTTATTATTGCAAAAACAATAAAAGGATATGGGATGGGTAAATCTGGTGAAAGTGTAAATACTACACATCAACAAAAAAAATTAGATGTTGATGACTTAATGTATTACAGAGATAGGTTTGATGTCCCTTTAAGTGATCAACAGGTTAAAAATATAGAATATTTTAAACCTGATGAAAATTCACCTGAAATAAAATACTTAAAACAGCGTAGATATGACTTAGGAGGCTTTATCCCAGAGAGAACAACTTTTTCTAAACCAATTAAAACGCCAGAAAAAAATATTTTTGACACCATGACAAAATCAACTGGAGAAAAAGAAATGTCCACCACAATGGCATTAGTCAGAATGTTAACAAGTTTATTAAGAGATAAACATGTTGCAAAAAAATTAGTTCCAATAATTCCTGATGAAGCAAGAACGTTTGGAATGGAAGGGTTCTTTCAAAAAATTGGTATCTATGCACACGAAGGCCAAAAATATGAACCAGAAGATGCAGCTCAATTGAGCTCTTATAGAGAAGAAAAAAGTGGTCAAGTACTAGAGGAAGGTATTAATGAGGCAGGTGCTATGTCTTCATGGATAGCAGCAGGAACATCTTACACAAATCATGATATTGAGATGATCCCAATATATCTATTCTATTCAATGTTTGGATTTCAGAGAACAGGAGATTTTGCTTGGGCAGCCGGAGATAGTCAGGCTAGAGGATTTTTAATTGGTGCTACAGCAGGCAGAACAACTTTAGCTGGTGAAGGTTTGCAGCATCAAGATGGACACAGTCATTTATTGGCTTCCACTATTCCCAACTGTATTTCATATGACCCAACATTTCATTATGAGTTAGCAGTCATATTTAGAGAAGGCCTTAAAAGAATGCATGAGAATAATGAGAATATTTTTTATTACATAACTACTATGAATGAAAATTACTCTCATCCTGAAATGCCAAAAGGGTGTGAAGATGGAATTTTAAAAGGTATGTATAGGATAAAGGATTTTTCAAAACACAAAAAAAATAAAATTCAACTTCTCGGTTCTGGAGCTATTTTAAGAGAAATGATTTCTGCCGCTGAAATTCTTCAAAATGATTACGAAATAGACAGTGAAATTTGGAGTGTTACTAGTTTTAATGAACTTAGAAGAGATGGATTAGAGGTAGAAAGATATAATTTGTTGAACCCTGATAAAGAAAAAAAAATAACCTATCTTGAAAAGTGTCTTGGTAAAACCGAAGGACCTATACTTGCGGCTTCAGATTATATGAGGATGAATTCTGATCAAATCAGACCTTATGTATCGAAAAGCTTTTACTCACTTGGCACAGATGGATTTGGAAGAAGTGATACGAGAAAAAATTTAAGAAAATTTTTTGAAGTAGATAAAGAACATATAGTTACATATGGATTAAGCATTTTAGCTAATGAGCAATTAATTGCATCAAAATACGTCAAGGATGCAATTAAAAAATATAAAATTGATCAGGCAAAACCAATGCCAACCAAATTATAATGGAAGATAAAAACCTTATAGTTCCAAATATTGGAGAATTCAAAGATGTTGAGGTAATTGAAGTCCTAGTAAATGAAGGTGACATTATTAACAAAAATGATCCTTTGATCACAATTGAAAGTGATAAATCAAGTGTTGAGATACCCAGTTTAGTTTCAGGCAAAATTCAAAAATTAAATGTGAAAATCGGAGATAAAGTATCAGAAGGAAGTTTAATAGCTATTATCGCGTCTGAAGAAGAAAAACAAAAAACAATTAAAAATATTTCTGAAATTAAAAATGAAAATAAAAAAGAAATAAAAGCTCCTATAAATATAAATAAAAGTGAAGAGGTAAATATTTCCTCAAATAATCAAAACTCAGCAACTCTTGCTAGTCCAAAAGCAAGAAAATTTGCCCGTGAATTAGGTGTAGATGTATCAGAAATTAAGGGGTCAGAGAGATTGGGTAGAGTTGTAGAAAGTGATGTTAAAAAATTTGTTGCTGATAGAATTAGCAAGCCTACTAAATTTGAAAAGTACGAAAAAAGAGGTGAGATTACAGATGAATATAAACATTCAGAATTTGGAGCTGTAGAGACAAAATATCTTTCCAGGATAAAAAAAATAGCAGCCCCTCATTTAACAAATTCTTGGAATAAAATACCTCATGTAACGAACCACGATGAAGCTGATATAACTGAGATGGACGAATTCAGGGAATCTTTAACAGATATTTACACAGGTAAAAAAAAGAAAATAACACCTTTAGCATTCATCATAAAAGCTTTGGTTTCTACACTAAAAAAGTTTCCAAATTTTAACGCCTCCATAGATAATATTGAGGAAGGAAAAATTACACTTAAAAAATATTTTCATATAGGTATTGCAGTAGATACCCCTAATGGACTTATGGTTCCAAAAATTAGAAATGCTGACATAAAGAATATTGCACAGCTAGGGGATGAATTAAAAAAAGTAAGTAATGATTGCAGAGAATTAAAAATTAACAAAAAAGAATTTTTTGGAGGATCTATGACAATCACGAGCCTCGGAGGAATAGGAGGATCTTTTTTTACTCCTATAATCAATTTGCCAGAAGTAGCTATTCTCGGTATTGGTAGATCTTATAAGAAACAAATATATATTAATAATAAATTTATGACTAGAACTGTTTTACCTTTATCTTTATCTTATGATCATAGAATAATTGATGGTGCAGAAGCTGCAAGATTTAATAACGAACTGAAGGATAATTTAGGGAAAAATTTTGCTTACAAATTGGCGATTTAATATAAAAGAAAATGATTAAAAATTTCAAATTGAAAAAAAATAATGTTGAAATTTTTTTTGTGAACAGAAAATCAAAAATATATCCCAATATATGGTTGCGTGATCACATCAAAAATACTGAAAATTGGGATTTTAGAACAAACCAAAGAAAGACTTTTACAGCTAATCTAGCGCCAGATTTGAAGGCAGTTAAGGGCAAAATTTTAGAAAATGGAAAACTTTTAAGTATAACTTGGTCAGATTCATCTTCGCCAGCAAAATATTCGCATAAGTTTCTGTTGAATTATTCAGAGAAAAAGCAATTAAAGAAAAATATTAAACCATGGATAGCTCGTGATATCAAAAACCAGATTTATATTGATTACAATAAAATAGACAAAAATAAAAATTTCTTAAACTTGCTAGAGAGTTTATATAAATACGGTTTTGCAATTATAAAAAATTGTAAGCCAAATCTTAAATCAGTAAATAAAATCGCTAATAAAATAGGTTATGTAAGAAATTCAATTTTTGGTGGTCTATGGACATTTGAGTCTGATAATAAAAAAGCTGACAGCGCATATTCACAGGAGGAATTAAGACCACATACAGACTCAACATACAGTAATGATGCGCCTGGATTGCAATTACTACTTTGTTGTAAGTATAATGCAAAAGGAGGAGCATCAATTATGGTTGATGGTTTATCTATAGCAAGAGAATTAAAAAAAAATCATCAAAAATTATTTAAAACTCTCACAGAAATAAAAGTAAAAGGTAAATATTTAGGGGATGGTGTCGATCTTGAGGCAGAGAGACCAGTTTTTAGATTAAATAATAATAAAGAAATTGTACAAGTCAGTTTTAATAATTATGATAGAGCTCCCATCAACTTACCATATAAATCAACATTAGAATTTTATAACGCAATTAAAAAATTCGACCAATTAGCTAACAGTAAAAAATATCAGTGGAGACATATATTACGACCAGGAGAACTTTTGATATTTAATAATTGGAGAGTAATGCATGGAAGAGGGTCATTTAGTGGAAAGAGAAAAATGGCTGGCTGTTATATCAATAAGGAAGACTTTGATAGCTGTTGTAGAATGAACAGCATAATTAATTAAATTTAAATCAAAATGAATAAATCAGCATCATTAATTTGTGCTCTAATAACGACCTTTATTTGGGGAACAGCTTTTATTGCACAAGATACTGGAATGGATAACATTGGTCCACTGACTTTTAACTCTGCTAGGTTTTTTGTTGGTTTTCTTTTTATGCTTCCAGTTGCTTTAATAATTGAGGGAAAAAAAATAATCCCTGAAATTAATTCAGACAAAAAACTTTTTTTTAAATATTATATGTTTATGGGAGTATCTCTATTTTTGGGTACTTCGCTCCAACAAGCTGCTTTACAATATACAAATATTGCTAATGCAGCATTTTTTACAATTTTCTACGTCCCAATTGTTCCAATATTGTTATTTTTTTTTTATAAAATTAAAGTTCACTGGAGTATCTGGCCCTCAATAGCAATGTGTATAATCGGAGTTTATTTACTAAGTAATTTTTCAGACTCACAAATAATGTTAGGCGATGCATTGGTAATTCTGTGCTCTTTATTTTGGGCACTGCACATAATTTTTGCGGGAAAATTTATGAAAAAATTTGATTTACCTATATTTTACGCATCTTTACAGTCTATTTTTGTTTTCTCACTTTCTATAATAGCTGCTTATGTATTTGAGGAAATAGATATACAAAAAATACTTTTAGAATACAGTTCTATACTTTATGCTGGAATTCTATCAGGTGGTGTTGCTTTTACTCTTCAGATGTATGCACAAAAAAATATCGATGAAGCCCCTGCAGCCATAATATACTCATTAGAAGGTGTTTTTGCGGCACTTGCAGGCTGGATAATCCTTAATCAAATTTTAAATTTGGATAATATTATTGGATGCTTCCTAATATTATTTGCAGTGATTTTATCACAGATTGCTCCTTCAGCCGTTAAGAAAGTTTAAAGGTAAATAAGTGCAAATAAGATAATACTTAGAAAAATTCTATAATAAACGAACAGGTTTAAACTAAATTTACTTACAAAAATAAGAAAATATTTAATTGTTAAATAAGAAATTATAAATGATAAAAGTATAGATAATAAAAAAACGAAATCAAATTTGATTTCATCACTTATTAAATCACTTATACCAAGAACACTTGCTCCTGCAAGGGCAGGGATAGATAAGTAAAAGGCGATTTTGGTGGAATCAATTCTATCAAAATTTAAAAAACGTGAGGCTGTTATAATCACACCTGATCTACTTACACCAGGTATAACAGCTAAGGCTTGAAATAAACCAATTATAATCACATTTTTTAAATTAAGATCTAAATCAATTTTTTTTTTAATAGTCTGTTTGTCAGCAAAAAAAAGAAGTAATCCAAAAAGCAAAGTTGTCCACGCAATAACTTCTATAGATCTTAATTTTTCTATAATACCAGTTGAGTGTAAAATAAAACCAACTGCAATTAGAGGAATTGATCCTAATAATATTAAAACAGCTAAAGATTTGTTTTCAAATATGTTTATTAAGTCTTTTCTAAAATAAAAAATTATTGCTAATAAAGAACCAAGATGAAGACAAATATCTAATTGTAGTGAAGCTGCCTGAAAATCATTAATTTTTGTAACTAAAATTAAGTGTGCAGAAGAACTGACTGGAATAAATTCAAAGAAACCTTGAATTATTGCTAGTATGGAAGTTTCTATGTATTTTGAAATCATCAAGAAATTAATAAATAATCAAATTCTAACCAAAATAAAGCAATTACAAAATTGCATATCAAGTATGTTGAAAGTGAAAAAATCGCAAAATTTATAATGAAATGGAAATTATTAGTCAGTAAATATGACCTATATTTTCTTTATCCTCCTTTAACAGTAGTATATACCTCCCCTCAAATGTCAGAAAAAATGTTAAAGTTTGTTGAGATAGGTCAACAAAACCCACCTAAAAGAGACAAAAACTCTAGAAAAGAGGATTTTAATGAAATTTATTCAGAATTTATTAAAGGAAAAGCAAATGAGCAATCAAGCAGATGTTCACAATGTGGAGTCCCATTTTGTCAAGTTCACTGTCCATTAAGCAACAATATACCTGATTGGCTTAAGTTAACAGCTGAAGGCAGACATGAAGAGGCTTATCAACTATCACAAAGCACTAACAACATGCCAGAGGTATGTGGGAGAATATGTCCCCAAGATAGGTTGTGCGAAGGAAATTGTGTTATTGAGCAATCAGGACACGGCACTGTAACCATTGGATCAATTGAAAAATATATTACAGAGACTGCTTGGGAAAATGGTTGGGTAAAGCCAATAAAAGTAATCAATGAGATTAATCAAAGTATTGGTATTATTGGGGCTGGACCTGCAGGACTTGCTTGTGGAGAGGAATTAAGAAAAAAAGGTTATCAAGTTACAATTTATGATCGTTATGATCGATCTGGTGGACTATTGATTTATGGTATCCCTAATTTCAAACTAGAAAAGCATGTTGTAGAGAGAAGAATTAAACTTTTAAAAGAAGGTGGAATTCAATTCGTAAACAACTTTGAGGTAGGTAAAGATGCTACTTTAAAAGAGTTGAATGAAAAACATGATGCAATTTTAATTGCTACTGGAGTTTATAAAGCAAGAGAAGTAAATCTTCCAGGAAACGATCTTAGTAATATATTTCCTGCGATGGAATTTTTGACTGCATCGAATAAAAAAGGATTAGGAGATAAAGTTGAACTTTTTGATGATGGAACATTAAATGCTAAAGATAAAGATGTAGTTGTAATTGGTGGTGGAGATACTGCTATGGACTGTGTTAGAACCTCAATTAGACAAGATGCAAAATCTGTTAAATGTTTATACAGAAGAGATAAAGTGAATATGCCAGGATCTGCAAGAGAAGTTGCTAATGCAGAAGAAGAAGGAGTTGAGTTTGTTTGGCTAAGTAGTCCAAAAAAATTTAAAGGAACAAATAAAGTAGAAAGTTTGCTGGTAGACAAGATAGAACTAGGAGATCCAGATGAAAGTGGAAGAAGAAAACCAATTATAAAAGAAAATTCAGAATTTGAAATCAAAGCCGACCTAGTAATTAAAGCATTAGGATTTGATCCTGAGGAGCTGCCTAAACTATTCCAAGAGGAAAGATTACAAGTCACAAAATGGGGTACAATTAAAGCTGATTTTGATACCATGGAAACAAATATTCCAGGTGTTTTTGCAGCTGGTGATATTGTGCGAGGAGCTTCGTTAGTTGTTTGGGCAATTAAAGATGGTAGGGACGCAGCTTTATCAATTTCAAATTATCTTCAATTAAAACAAAAACAAAAAGTTGCTTAATGAACATTTATAAAAAAAATCTGGATCAGTTAAAGCAAAATTTTGTTTATAACGAGACTATGGAGCATGATGCTTGTGGTGTAGGACTGGTAGCATCAACAGAGGGAGTAAAGTCTAGAAAAGTTGTCGAGTATGGAATCCAAGCTCTAAAAGCCGTATGGCATCGAGGAGCCATAGATGCAGATGGTAAAACTGGTGATGGAGCAGGAATACATATTGAGATTCCAAAAGATTTTTTCATTGAAAAAATTGAAATAACTGGCCACAGACATGACGACTCTGATTTGTGTGTTGGAATGATTTTTTTGCCAAGAAATGATTATCAAGGTCAGGAACAATGTAGAATAATTGTAGAAAGTGAATTAACAAAAAAAAACTTCAATATTTATGGTTGGCGTCAGGTTCCTGTAAATCCTTCTGTGCTCGGCGAAAAAGCTGAAAATACAAGACCTGAGATTACACAAGTTTTATTCAAACATAATGATAAAAAAATAATTGGTAAAAATTTAGAGAGAGTTCTATATGAAACAAGAAGAAAAATTGAGAAGGAAGCTCTAAACAACCAGCTTAATGGCTTTTATATTTGTTCGTTTAGTTCTAAATCAATTATTTATAAAGGAATGTTTCTTGCTGAGGCTTTGTCAGATTTTTATACTGATCTTAAAGATGAGAGATTTATTTCAAGATTTGCAATTTTTCATCAAAGATTTTCTACTAACACAGCACCCAGTTGGGATTTAGTACAACCTTTTAGAGCAATAGCTCATAACGGTGAGATAAATACTCTAAAAGGAAATATTAACTGGATGAAGGTTCATGAGCAAGAAATGCATAGCCCATTGTTTGATAATATGGAAAATTTAAAACCTGTAATCCCATCTGGAAACTCAGACTCGGCATCGCTAGATAATGTATTTGAATTACTAAATATTTCAGGACAACCTGCACCTTTAGCTAAATTACTTTTAATACCTGATGCATGGTCAAAAAAAAGTAAAGTTCTTCCAAAGGATCATCTTCAACTATTTAATTTTCTTAACAGCACCATGGAGCCCTGGGATGGTCCTGCTGCTATAGCAGCGACAGACAATGAATGGGTAATCGCGGCTACTGACAGAAATGGTCTAAGGCCAATGAGATATACCGTTACAAGAGATAGATTATTATTTGCTGGATCAGAAACTGGAATGGTCGATCTTAATGAAAAAAAAATTGTAACCAAAGGAAGATTAGGACCTGGAGAAATAATTGGTGTAAGAATTGAAAAAGGAAAAGTATTCACAAACAGCGATATTAAAAATTACTTAGCAAAAGAGTATAAACATTTTAATAATCAAATAATTGATCTAGATAAAAAGTTTCCAATCGAGAACGAAAAAAATATATTTCATAATGAAGAGTTAAGAACTAGACAGCATTGTTTTGGATATAGTTTAGAAGATTTAGAATTAATTTTACACCCAATGGCAGAGGATGCAAAAGAAGCAACTGGATCTATGGGTGATGATACTCCATTAGCAGTACTTTCTGACAAATATAGGCCTTTGTATCACTTCTTTAGACAAAATTTTAGTCAAGTAACCAATCCACCCATCGACTCTTTAAGAGAAAATAAGGTAATGAGTTTAAAAACAAGATTTGGGAATCTTGGTAATATATTAGATTTTGACAATCTTACTGAGGAAAACATTTACGTTTTAGATAGCCCAATTCTATCGAATTCTCAGTTTGACAAATTCATAGAATTCTTTGGAAAAAATCAAAGAGTTTTAGAGTGTCTGTTTGATAAAAATTCAGATTTAGAAAACGCTTTAGAGAATTTAAAAAGTCAAGCAGAGCAAGCAGCAAGAGAGGGAATTACACAGCTTATTTTAACTGATAAAAATATTTCAAGCGAAAAGCTACCAATGCCAATGCTACTTTGTATAGGTGCTGTTAATACTCATCTAATAAAATTGGGTTTAAGAGGATACGTTTCAATAAATGTACAAACTGGTGATGCTCTTGATACACATTCATTTGCAACTTTAATTGGTGTAGGAGCAACTACGGTTAATCCTTATTTAGCGTTTGATAGCTTATTTGAAAGATATTCAAAAAAATTATTTGGAAATCTAAGTTTTGACGAGTGCGTTTCCAGATTTATCAAATCTGTCAATTTAGGTTTATTAAAAATTATGTCAAAAATGGGAATTTCTGTCCTTAGTTCTTACAGAGGGGGTTGTAATTTTGAAACAGTAGGTCTTAGCAGAACAATTGTTAAAGACTTTTTTCCCGGTGTGCTATCTAAAATCTCTGGAATTGGTCTAACAGGCATTGAAAAAAAAATTAGAAATATTCACAAACAAGCGTTCGAAAACCAATCTAATATATTACCAATTGGAGGAATATACCGTTACAGGAAAAACGGTGAGACGCATCAATACCAAGGTAAATTAATTCATCTTTTACAAACTGCAGTTACTGAAAATTCTTTTGAAGTTTATAAGAAATATACTAAAGGAATTTATAACCTACAGCCAATCAGCTTGAGAGACTTAATTGATTTTAAATCGAAAAATCCAATCAATATTGATGAAGTAGAAAATGTGCAAGACATTATGAAAAGATTTGGTAGTGGAAGTATGTCTCATGGTGCTTTATCCAAAGAAGCACACGAAACATTAGCGATTGGCATGAATAGAATAAAGGGTGCTTCATGTAGTGGAGAAGGAGGCGAAGACGAAGATAGATTTAAAATTAGAGAAAATGGGGATAGCGCGAATTCAAGAGTAAAACAAATAGCTTCAGCTAGGTTTGGGGTAACAATAAATTATTTAAATAATTGTAACGAGATAGAAATCAAAATTGCCCAAGGTGCAAAACCTGGTGAAGGTGGTCAATTACCAGGCTTCAAAGTTACAAATGAAATTGCAAGATTAAGACATTCTACACCTGGAGTTACATTAATTTCACCACCGCCCCATCATGATATCTATTCCATAGAAGATTTGGCCCAACTAATTTATGATCTTAAACAAATAAATCCAAATGCAAGAGTAGGCGTTAAATTGGTAGCTTCATCAGGTATAGGAACAATTGCAGCTGGAGTAGCAAAAGCTAAAGCAGATATAATTTTAATTTCTGGTCACTCAGGAGGAACTGGGGCTACCCCTCAAACAAGTGTAAAATATGTTGGAATACCCTGGGAAATGGGACTTACTGAAGCAAATCAAGTTCTTACTTTAAACAACTTAAGACATCAAGTTACACTTAGAACTGATGGAGGAATTAAAACAGGTCGTGATGTGGTAATAGCAGCGATGATGGGAGCAGAGGAATTTGGAGTAGCAACTACAGCTTTAGTTGCTATGGGTTGCATAATGGTTAGACAGTGTCACTCAAATACATGTCCAGTTGGGGTTTGCACCCAAGACGAAAAATTAAGAGAAAAATTTACAGGCACACCAGATAAAGTTGTTAACTTATTTACTTTTATTGCAGAGGAGGTAAGACAAATTCTATCTGAACTAGGATTTAGATCATTGAATGAAGTTATTGGTAGAACAGACTTATTAAGACAAGTTAGCAAAGGATCTCCAAATTTAGATGACTTAGACTTAAATCCACTTTTTGTTCAAGCAGATCCTGGAAAAAATAAAAGATATTGTGAACATCCAAAAATCAATGAGGTTCCAGACACCTTAGATCAAAAAATATGGCCAGACATAGAAAAATTAATTGATCAAAATAAAACAATTGAGACTGAATTTGAAATTAAAAACACTGATAGGGCTGTAGGTACAAGAATCTCTTATCACTTATATAAAAAATTTGGAAACAACAAACTAGATGAAAATTATTTATCACTGAATTTTAAAGGCTCGGCAGGTCAATCTTTTGGAGCCTTTGCAATTAAGGGATTAAAATTGAATTTGAAAGGTGATTCAAATGACTATGTAGGTAAAGGTCTTTCTGGTGGATCTATTTCTATAAAACTACAGGACGAGAGTAATTTGATTTCAAATGAGAATACAATAATTGGAAATACAGTTTTGTATGGTGCTACCTCTGGAAAACTCTTTGCAGCTGGACAAGCAGGAGAAAGATTTGCTGTGAGAAACTCTGGTGCCACAGCCGTAGTTGAAGGTTGTGATTCAAATGGATGCGAGTATATGACAGGAGGAAATATTATTATTTTAGGAGATGTTGGAGATAATTTTGCTGCTGGTATGACTGGTGGTATGGCATTTGTTTATGACAAAAACAATAATTTTGAGAAGCGTGTAAATTCTGAGAGTGTTATCTGGCAGATACCAGAAACGGATTACTGGAAAAATTACCTCAGGGAAATCATTTCAGAACACGTGAGCGAAACTCACTCGGAGTATGCAAAGAAAATTTTAGATAATTTTGAAAGTGAGATAAAAAACTTTTATCAAGTTTGTCCAAAAGAAATGCTTGATAAATTAGATAACCCTATAACATTAAAGTCAGTCAAAAGCTTTGCAAGCTAATTATTACTGAGAAATTATTGATTTTAACTCTCTAATTATTTTTAATTGATATTTTTTTGCAAAAAGGCTGTGATCACCATTTTTAATAATATTAAGTTTCTTATTTGCATTGTTAAAAATTTTAATAAGTTTCTTTGAGAAAATTACTGGGACTGCCTCATCTTTTGATCCATGAAAAAGAGTTACAGGTATTTTAACATTAATTTTTTTGTTCAATACTAAATTTTTTCTTCCATCCTTAATAAGTTGGTAGGTGATTGGATATTCAAAACCACCATGTTTAAGGTTGTATACACCCTTATCTATGGTTTCTTTTTTCATTTTGACTGTAAATTTTTTCCACATTACCCTCTCTAAAAACTCTGGTGCTGATCCTATTCCTATAAAACCTTTAATCTGTTTTGAAAAAAACTTAAATTGATTGACAGATATCCATGAACCCATACTTGAACCTATAAGTATAAAATCTTTTTTTTTTAAAACTCTTTTAATTACTTTTTTGACTTGATTTGTCCATTTTGTTACGTTCCCTTTTGTAAACTCACCTGTTGATTTTCCATGACCAGAGTATTCAATTGCTAAAAAGCCTAATTTATTGTTTTTACAAAATCTTTTGAAAATCTTTGGTTTCTCACCATTTAAATCAGACATAAATCCATGAAGAAAAACAATATACAAATTATTATTTGAATTATGATGTAGATATCTAATTTTAATGCTTTTAGAAATTTGCAAAAATTTATACTTGTTCATAAAAGTTTATACGCTCTATTTATTAATATATAATAACAGTTAATGTCATCAAAATTAAAAGTTCTACAAGTAATACCAAAATTAGGTTACGGAGGGGCTGAGACAGGTTGTTTTGATATAGCGCATTATCTATTTGAAAATAATTGTAGCTCATTTTTAATTACAAATGGTGGACCATTAACCAAATTCATAAATAAAAAAAAAGTAAAATACATAAGACTTCCTGTAAATTCTAAAAACCCCATTATAATGTTATTAAATACAATTTTGATTTCAGTCATTGTTTTTTTTTATAATATAGACATAATTCATGCTAGGAGTAGGGCTCCGGCGTGGTCATGTTTTTTAGCTTCTAGAATTACTAGAAAAAAATTTGTAACAACTTTTCATGGCACATATAATTTTAAAAGTAAGATTAAAAAATTTTATAATTCTGTAATGCTAAGATCAGATTTAGTTATAGCTGGATCAAATTTTATATTTTCTCATATTAAAGAAAATTATAAAGAATATCTAAATAACTCTAAAAAATTTCTAGTAATTTTTAGAGGAATAAACATCGATTATTTTGATGCTTCAACAACTTTTACTGAAGACGAAGATAAACTGTTTAAATCTTGGAATCTTGAGGTTGAAAAAAAAACAATATTATTACCTGGAAGAATTACTGAGTGGAAAGGTCACGAAATGTTTATTGAAGCCATGAATAAAATAAATATTCAATTAGGTCACAAGTCGTTTAAAGCAGTGATACTTGGAAGTGATCAAGGAAGAGATTTGTATAAGAAAAAACTTATAAGGCTAGTGGAACAGTATCGAATGAATGATCAAATAAAATTTGTTGATCATTGTGAAAATATGCCTTTAGCTTATAAAATTAGCGACTTGATAGTATCAACATCAATTGAACCGGAAGCATTTGGCAGAATAGCAGTTGAAGCACAATCAATGGAAAAACCTATTATCGCAAGCAATCTGGGCGGCTCGAAAGAAACTATTGTAAATAATAAAACAGGTATCTTATTTGATGCTGGAGACTCAGACGATTTAAGTAAAAAAATAATTGAGTTTTTCAATTTTGATAAATCAACAATTGAACAAATGGGAAAAGAAGGTAGAAAAAATGTTTCTGCGAAGTTTAATGTTGAAAAAATGTGTTTTTCTACTTATTCAGAGTACAAAAAATTAATTAATTAAATGCCAAATATTACTTTACCAGACGGAAAACAATTAAGTTTTAGTGAAAGTGTAACTGGTTTTCAGCTTGCTGAAAAAATAAGTAAATCATTATCAAAGCAAGCATTAATTATTAGTGTAGATGGTCAGCTTAAAGACCTAGATTTTAAAATTGAAAAAGATTCTAAAGTAAAGATATTTACATCAAAAGATAAAGAAGGGCTTGAAACAATTAGACATGATACCGCCCATATTTTGGCAATGGCAGTCCAAGAACTTTTTCCTGGAACGCAAGTAACAATAGGCCCAGTGATTGAAGATGGTTTTTATTATGACTTTGCGAGGAAAGAGCCATTCACGCAAGAAGATTTAGAAAAGATAGAGAACAAAATGAAAGATATTGTCGATAGGAATGAAAAAACTTATAGAGAAGTTTGGAAGAGAAATGATGCTATAAAACATTTCAAAAATAATGGAGAACATTACAAAGCCGAAATAATTAATTCTATTCCTGAAGGTGAAGAGGTATCTATATATTTTCATGGAAAATGGCATGATTTGTGTAGAGGTCCGCACTTAAGTTCTACAGGCAAAATTGGAAAGTATTTTAAATTAACAAAAGTATCAGGTGCTTATTGGAGAGGAGACTCGAATAATGAGATGTTACAAAGAGTTTATGGCACCAGTTGGTCTACACAAAAAGAACTTGATGAATACTTAAATAGAATTGAAGAAGCTGAAAAACGAGATCACAGAAAGTTAGGAAAAGAAATGGACTTATTTCATTTTAGGGAAGAAAGCCCTGGATCTGTATTTTGGCATGAAAAAGGATGGAACCTTTTTCAGAAGTTAATCTCCTATATGCGAACTAAACAAGATCACGCAGGATATAAAGAGATAAATACACCAGAAATTCTTGATCGTACATTATGGGAAAAATCTGGTCATTGGGAAAAATTTGGTGCAAATATGTATACCTCTACAACACCTGACGAAAAAGTTTTTGCAATAAAACCAATGAACTGTCCAGGATGTGTTCAAGTGTTTAATCAAGGACTAAAAAGTTACAGAGACTTACCATTAAAAATGTCGGAATTTGGAAAAGTTCATAGATATGAACCTTCTGGTGCATTACATGGATTGTTAAGGGTAAGAGCATTTACCCAAGATGATGCACACATATTTTGTACCGAAGAGCAAATTACTCAAGAATGCCTATCAGTTACAAATTTAATTTTAGAAATTTATAAAGACCTTGGATTTGAAAATGTAATATTAAAATACTCAGACCGACCAGATCTGAGAGTTGGAGATGATGCTGTATGGGATAAATCAGAGGCTGCTCTTTTAGAGGCAATTAAAGAAACAAAACTAGAATACACTATAAATAAAGGTGAGGGTGCTTTTTATGGTCCAAAAATTGAGTTTGTTTTAAGAGATGCAATAGGAAGAGATTGGCAGTGTGGAACCTTACAAGTAGATTTAAATTTACCTGGAAGATTAGGAGCCACTTATGTTGAAAAAGATGGATCAAAGAAAATACCTGTTATGTTGCATAGAGCATTGTTTGGTTCCTTAGAGAGATTTATTGGAATTTTAATTGAAAATTATTCAGGTAAATTACCTTTTTGGCTCACACCATTACAAGTAGTTGTAATACCAATTTCAGGTGACTTTGATGACTATTCAAAAAAAATTAATCATGAATTAAAAAAAGTTGGTATCTCAAGTGAAGTTGATTTAAAAAATCATAATTTAAATTATAAAATTAGAGAACATTCATTGTCAAAAGTACCTTTATTACTTATTTGTGGGAAAAAAGAAGTTGACTCTAATACAGTAACTATTAGAAGATTGGATTCTAAAAAACAAGAAAATATGGATTTTAACGAGTTTATAAAAAAATACTCTGCTTTAAACAAAGCGCCTTCAATTTAAGTGCCAGACTTCAAACAAAATTATTTTCAGAAAAGAACAAAACCAAAAGGACCAAGATCAAACAATAGGATTACTTCACATGAGGTTCAGGTAATTGCAAGTGATGGTGAAAATCTTGGTATTTTAAATTTAAATGACGCAATTAATCGTGCTCGGGATGAAGGACTTGACTTGATTGAAATTGCACCAAACGCTAAACCTCCTGTGTGTAAAATAATGGATATGGGTAAATATAAATATGATGCCCAGAAAAAAGCCAACAAAGCAAAAAAGAAACAAAAAAAAATTGAGTTAAAGGAAATAAAATTAAGACCTGTGACAGAGGTACATGACTATTCTTTTAAAATTAAGAACGCTCAAAAATTTTTAGCAAAAGGGGATAAAGTAAAATTTACAATACGTTTTAAAGGAAGAGAACTGCAACACTCCAGTTTAGGAAATGAGTTAATGGATAAAATCAAGCAAGATATGCAAGATATTGGTCGTGTAGAATTACAGCCTAAATTTGATGGCAAACAAATGATAATGGTTATTCAGCCATTATAAGTCATATTTCTAGTTGTAAATTAATATTAATATTTGTATAAGGCTCCAAAAATTATGCCTAAATTGAAAACTAAAAGCTCAGCAAAAAAAAGATTTAAAATTTCAGCTAAAGGAAAAGTGATTACTGCACAGGCTGGTAAAAGGCATGGAATGATAAAAAGAACTAATTCCCAAATAAGAAAACAAAGGGGTACAACTGTGATGGCAAAACAAGATGGAAAAATCGTGAAATCTTATATGCCCTATAGTTTAAGAGGATAAAATGGCTAGAGTTAAAAGAGGCGTAACCAGCAGAGCAAAACACAAAAAAGTTCTTAAAGCTGTAAAAGGCCAATGGGGAAGAAGAAAGAATACAATAAGAGTTGCAAGACAAGCAATGGAAAAGGCTATGCAATATGCATATAGAGATAGAAGAAATAAAAAAAGAGATTTTAAATCTTTATGGATTCAAAGAATTAATGCAGGAGTAAGAGAAGAGGGCTTAACTTACTCTAAGTTTATAAATGGTCTAAGTAAATCAGGAATAAAATTAGATAGAAAAATTCTAGCAGAAATCGCATACGATAATCCGCAAGCATTTAAAACAATTGTAAAAAAAGCACAAGCAGCTCTAAATTAATCTTCGCTATTGTTTTTCTTAAGTTAACAAATAATCTACTAAAATGTCTGATATTAAAAAAATAAAAGACGAATATCTTAATAAACTTGATAAAGACCAAAATATAGAATCTATAAATCAAATAAAAACTGAATTATTTGGTAAAAATGGAATAGTCTCTAACGAGTTTAAAATGTTAGGATCAGTCTCTCAAGAAGAGCGAAAAAAATTTGCATCAGACTTAAATTTTATAAAAGAAGAGCTACAAAATAAAATTACAAGCAAAATTGAGGAAATCGAAACAAAAGAGATAAACCTAAAGTTAGAAAATGAAAAAGTAGATGTCACTTTACCTGAAAGAGATTTTAAACAAGGAAAGATTCATCCAGTTTCACAAGTAATAGATGAAATTTCATCTATTTTTTCTGAAATAGGTTTTAGCGTTGAAGAGGGTCCAGATGTAGAAAATGAATATAATAATTTTTCAGCACTTAATACGCCTGACAATCATCCAGCAAGAGATATGCATGACACATTTTACTTAGATGAAAAAAAAGAATTGTTATTACGGACACATACCTCTCCTGTACAAGTTCGGACTATGTTAAAAGGCAAACCTCCATTTAAAATAATTGCACCCGGGAGAACTTACAGATCTGACAGTGACCAAACACATGCACCTATGTTTCATCAAGTAGAAGGACTACATATAGATAAAGATATAAATATGGGACATCTTAAAGGTTGTCTAAATTATTTTATTAAAGAATTTTTTGAAGTGGACAAATTGAAGATGAGATTTAGACCAAGTCATTTCCCATTTACA
Source organism: uncultured Pelagibacteraceae bacterium (assembly GCA_902592445.1). Lineage (GTDB taxonomy): Bacteria > Pseudomonadota > Alphaproteobacteria > Pelagibacterales > Pelagibacteraceae > Pelagibacter. The sequence goes on along the minus strand of CACJEN010000004.1, from coordinate 95,274 downwards.
GAGCCATCAGCTGAGGTTGATATAGGTTATGAAATTAAAGATGGAAAAATAATCATAGGTGAAGGAGATAAATGGTTAGAAATTTTAGGATGTGGAATGGTTCATCCAAACGTCCTAAAAAATGTAAATGTTGATCCATCGAAATTTCAGGGCTACGCCTTTGGAATCGGAATAGATAGATTAGGTATGCTAAAATATGGAATTAATGATTTAAGAGCTTTTTTTGAAACAGATTATAGATGGCTAAGCCATTTTGGCTTCGATCCTTTAGATGTACCATCAAGCTACAGAGGATTGAGTAGATGAAATTTACAATCGATTGGCTTAAACAACATTTAGACACAGATCTTAATGATAAAGAAATAATTAATAATTTAACGAACGTTGGTCTTGAGGTTGAGAGTTTTGAAAATGCACCTTCCGAATTAGATGATTTTATTGTTGCAAAAATAATAAATGCGCAACAACACCCTAATGCAGATAGATTAAGAGTTTGTGATGTTGACATTGGTAAAAGTGAAACTGTTAAAGTTGTGTGTGGAGCTCCTAATGCAAAAAAAGGTTTGTTTACAGTATATGCAGGACCAGGTGCAATTATACCAAAAAATCAAATGAAACTATCTATCAGTAAAATAAGAGGTGTTACTTCCTATGGAATGTTGTGTTCTGAAGCTGAGCTTAAATTATCAGATGATAGCGAAGGAATTACAGAATTATCAGAAAAGTATAAGGAAAAAATTGGGAAAAAATATTTTGATAGCAAAACTCCTAAAGTTGTAGATTTATCTATAACACCAAATCGACCAGATTGTCTTGGTGTTAGAGGTATTGCAAGAGATCTTGCTGCAGCTGGAATTGGTTCTTTGAAAAAAATAAAAGATAGTAAATTAAATCAAAATTTTGATCAGGACTTAAAAGTAACTATTAAAAAAGAAAAAAAACAAGGCTGCACAATTTTTGGTAGTTGTTTAATAAGGGGAGTTTCAAATAAAGAAAGTCCTCAGTGGTTAAAAGATAAAATTGTTTCGTTAGGTCAAAAACCAATTTCTGCAATTGTAGATATAACAAATTATGTGATGATTGATTTAAATAGGCCACTTCATGCATATGATGCTGATAAAGTAAGTAAAGAAATTATAGTAAGAAATTCAAAAAAAGGTGAAACTTTTGAAGCACTAGACAATAAAAAATATTCCTTAGATGATGATATGTGTGTAATTTCTGATCATTCAGGAGTGCTAGGATTAGGTGGAATCATAGGTGGAACACGTTCAGGAACCGAACTAGAGACAAAAAATATATTATTAGAGTCTGCGTATTTTTTACCAAGATCAATTAGAAAAACTTCAAAATTATTAAATATAGATACAGACGCAAAATTTAGATTTGAAAGAGGAATTGATCCAAAATCAATTGAGGCTGGGCTAATCAAAGCAGCTGATTTAATAAAAGAAGTGTGTGGGGGCGAAGTAAGTAAATTTGATATACAAAGATTGGAAGAAGAAAAAATAAATAAAGTAAAATTTGAAATTTCTTTATTTGAAAAAATAACAGGATTTAAAATTGAAAAAAAAGAAATAATTAAAATAATTTCCAATCTTGGTTTTAAAATCAACGAGAATAAAGAAAGTTTAGATTTAGAAATTCCCTCATGGAGACCAGATATTACACAACCAATTGACATTGTTGAAGAAATTGTTCGAATTAAAGGTTATGAACATATTCAAACACTAACACCAGAAAAATCTAGACTTAAACCAACTTTAAATAGGCAGCAAAAATTATTCCATTTCTTACAACGTTCGGTTGCTTCCAAAGGTTTTTTCGAGACAGTTACTTGGTCATTTACAGACTCTAAAATAAATAATTTATTTAAAGAAAAATATAATGAAATAAAAATTGTTAACCCAATTAGTTCGGATTTAAATGTTTTAAGAAATTCAATATTTCCAAATTTAATTTTTTATTTAAAAAAAAATATAGACAGAGGATTTAAAGATTTATCTTTTTTTGAGATAGGGCCAGTTTTTTCAGGTATTAAGCCAGGTGAGCAACTAACAGTAATAGGTGCTTTGCAAGCTGGAAAATATTTTAGATTAAATTGGCAAGAAACAGAGAGAAATGTTGATGTATTTGACGCAAAGAGAGATACTATTCAAACTATAGTAGAGGCAGGATTTAGTAAAAATAAACTAATAATAAAAGATCAAGCTCCATCTTATTATCATCCAGGCAAATCAGGATCAGTTTTTCTTAGCACTGAAGAAGATAAGCCAATTGCATTTTTTGGTGAAATACATCCAAATATTGTAAAAAAACTCGATATTAAAACTGATGCTTTGATAGGATTTGAAATATATTTAGATTTTTTTAAAGAAACCAAAAAAAAACTTAAAGATCAAAAATCTCAATTTGAATATTCAGATTATCAAAAATCTGAGAGAGATTTTGCGTTTGTAATTGATAAAAAAATTAAAGCACAAGATTTGATAGATATAATTGTATCAATAGATAAAGATTTAATTAAAAATGTAAAAGTTTTTGATGTTTATGAAGGCGAAAATATTCCAAAAGATAAAAAATCAATCGCACTCAATGTTACAGTACAATCATCTGAAAAAACTTTAACCGAAAAAGATTTAGAAAAAATTAATAATTTAATTATTTCTACAGTAGAGAGTAAGTCTGGCGCTAAAATAAGATCCTAATAATGACAACTACAATTAATAATATAAGAAATTTTGCTATTATTGCGCATATAGATCACGGTAAATCAACTATAGCTGACAGAATAATTCACAAATGTGGCGGGCTTACAGATAGAGAAATGAAGGCACAAGTTTTAGACTCTATGGATATTGAGAGGGAAAGAGGAATTACAATTAAAGCACAAACTGTAAAATTAAACTATAAAGCTAAAGACGGAAAAAATTATGTTTTAAATATAATTGACACACCAGGACATGTTGATTTTAGTTATGAAGTAAGTAGGTCATTATATGCATGCGAAGGCTCAATTTTAATTGTTGATAGCACTCAAGGTGTTGAGGCGCAAACACTCGCAAATGTTTATCAAGCACTTGATATAAATCATGAAATAATACCTGTCCTAAACAAAATTGATTTACCTGCATCTGATATTGAAAGAACAAATAAACAAATTGAAGATGTTATAGGAATTGACACCACTGGGGCAGTTCCCTGCTCAGGAAAAACAGGAGAAGGTATAGAAGATATATTAGAGCAAATAATTCATGTACTGCCTGGTCCAAAAGGAGAGGCGAATAATAAATTAAAATGTCTGCTAGTTGATAGTTGGTATGATACTTACCTTGGTGTGGTAATTTTGGTTAGAGTTATAGATGGAAAAATATCAAAAAATATGAAAATTAAAATGATGTCTACAAACCAAGATTATTTTGTGGAAAAAGTTGGTGTTTTTACACCCAAACCTAAAGACATAAATGAGTTAAACGCAGGTGAAATTGGTTTTATAACAACTGGTATAAAAGTTTTATCAGATACAAAAGTTGGAGACACAATATGTGATGCAAATTATCCACTTCAAGAGGCTTTGCCTGGTTTTAAGCCAAGTAAACCAGTTGTATTTTGTGGTTTGTTTCCAGTAGATAGTTCAGAATATCAAAAATTAAAAGACGGTTTAGCTAAGTTACAATTAAATGATGCTAGTTTTTCTTATGAGCCAGAGTCTTCATCTGCTTTAGGATTAGGTTTTAGATGTGGGTTTCTAGGTCTACTTCATTTAGAAATTGTTACTGAAAGATTAGAAAGAGAATTTGACATCAATCTTCTTACAACAACTCCAGGTGTTGTTTATAAAATTCACATGAATAATGGCGATATAAATGATTTACAGAATCCATCAAGTTTGCCAGATCCTACACTAATCAATTTTATCGAGGAGCCATGGATAAAAGCAACTATTATCACACCTGATCAATATCTTGGTTCAATTATAAAAATATGCCAAGACAAAAGAGGAATACAAACAAATTTAAGCTATTCAGGAAATAGAGCAGTTGTAAACTATGAACTACCTTTAAATGAAGTTGTTTTTGATTTTAATGATAGATTAAAATCAATGACAAGTGGATACGCAAGTTTTGATTATGAAATAATAGGCCACAGAGAAGGTGATTTAGTGAAAATGAGTATTTTAGTAAATTCAGAACCAGTAGATGCGCTCGCAATGATGATACATACAGATTTTGCGCAATCAACTGGAAGAGAAGTTTGTGAAAAATTGAAAGATTTAATTCCAAGACATAACTTTATGATACCTATACAGGCTGCTATTGGTGGAAAAATTATTGCAAGAGAAACCATAAAAGGCTTTAAAAAAGATGTATTAACAAAGATACATGGCGGAGGAGCATTAGATAGAAAAAGAAAACTTCTTGAAAAACAAAAAAAAGGTAAAGCAAGAGCTAAACAATTTGGAAAAGTTGAAATACCACAAGAGGCATTTATAGGTGTATTAAAAATTTCAAAAGAAAGTTGATTTTTTGGAGAGGTGGCCGAGCGGTTGAAGGCGCACGCTTGGAAAGCGTGTAAAGGGGAAACTCTTTCATGGGTTCGAATCCCATTCTCTCCGCCAGATTAGAGTCAAAAATGCATATTTTCTGAGGATATCTAAAAAGAAGAAAAAAAACTAAAAAAATGTCAAAAAAGCTTTGATAGCCAACAGTTTTTGACTGTTAAATACTTTCTGCATTTTATTAAAAATTTCAAAAATGGTATAAAAATTCTTTCCAAAAAAATAAAAATGGCAAAAAATAATAGTACTTATCAAGCAGACTCTATCAAAGTCCTTAAAGGACTTGAGGCAGTTAGAAAAAGACCAGGGATGTATATAGGTGATACTGATGATGGCACAGGTCTGCATCACATGGTCTACGAAGTTGTCGACAATTCTATTGATGAGGCTTTAGCAGGACACTGTAAAAATATTTCAGTAGATATTAATCAAGATGGATCTGTAACGGTTAAGGATGATGGGAGAGGTGTTCCAGTTGATATACATAAAGGTGAAAAAAAATCAGCAGCCGAGGTTATAATGACCCAGTTACATGCAGGTGGAAAATTTGACCACGACTCTTATAAAGTTTCAGGTGGATTACATGGAGTTGGTGTCTCTGTAGTAAATGCATTATCTGAGAAACTTCAACTCACCATAGATAGAGATGGAAAAAAACATTTTATTGAATTTAAAAATGGTGACGCAAAATCACCTTTAAAAGTTGTTGGTAAATCCAAAAATACGGGTACAGAAATAAAATTTTTACCATCTAAAGAAATATTTTCCTTAAACAAATTTAGCTTTTTAACTTTGCAAAAAAGGATGAGAGAATTAGCTTTTTTAAATAAGGGAATTAAAATAATATTAACTGATCTAACTCAAAAAAAACCTAAAAGTGTTGAATTTAAATTCGATGGTGGAATAGTTGAATTTGTTGAATTTCTTGATGAAAAAAGAGAAAAATTAAAAAATAAAAGCGATAATGATTTGTTTAGAAGACCAATTTATATTGAAGGTCTTAAAAACAAAGTTGATATTCAGTGTTCTTTAAAATGGAATGCTGGATATAATGAAGATGTATTCCCTTATACAAACAATATTTATCAAAAGGATGGTGGAACACATTTGTTAGGATTTAGAAGTGCATTAACCAGAGTTATAAATAAATATGCATCTGAACAAAATCTTTTAAAAAAAAATAAAGTATCTTTATCAGGTGATGATGTTAAGGAAGGTTTAACCTGTGTGTTATCTGTAAAAATACCTGATCCAAAATTTTCGTCTCAAACTAAAGATAAGCTAGTATCATCTGAAGTAAGAAATATAGTAGAAACAATTATAAGTGAAAAACTTTCAATTTGGTTTGATCAAAACCCGTCTGTTGCTAAAATAGTTCTCACAAAAATTATACAAGCTGCTGTAGCAAGGGATGTTGCAAGAAAAGCAAGAGAAAATGTTAGAAGAAAAGGATCGTTAGAATTAAGTGGATTACCCGGTAAGTTGGCGGACTGTCAAAACTCAAAACAAGATGGAACAGAGCTTTTTATAGTTGAGGGTGACTCTGCTGGTGGATCAGCAAAACAAGGAAGAAATAGAGAAAACCAAGCAGTTTTACCTTTAAGAGGAAAAATTCTTAATACATTTACAGAGTTAAACGGATCAAAAAAAAATGGACAAACAAATGATCTAAGGACAAAGGCACTATCAAAAATGATGTCATCAAATGAAATAGTTACTTTGATAAATGCTTTAGGACTTGATCCTAAAAATGATGAGATTGATTTAAAAGATTTGAGATATGGAAAAATAATTATAATGACAGATGCTGACGTTGATGGATCGCATATTAGAGCTTTATTACTTACATTTTTTAATAATAAACCATTTAATAAGTTAATTGAAAATGGTCATGTATATTTAGCTCAACCACCATTATTCAAAATCAATAAAGGATCTAAAGGAATTTACATAAAGGATGAGAAAGAATTAGAGGAATTCATAGTTAAAAATTCAAAAGATCTAAAAAAAATAAACAAGGGATCCAAGGGTTATGAAAAATTCATACAAGAAGAAAAATCAAAATTAAATATTCAAAGATTTAAAGGTTTAGGAGAAATGAACCCAGAAGAATTATGGAGCACAACTCTGGATCCTGAAACTAGAAATTTATTGCAAGTACAATACTCAAAGAATTCGCAAAAAGATCAAGATCTTATTCAAACTTTAATGGGGAGCGATGTATCTTCAAGAAAAGATTTTATTGTTGATAACGCAATAAATGTCTCAAATTTAGACATTTAAAATGGAGTTTGGAAAAACTTCACAACTTTACTCATTGAATAAGTCTACATATATAAATTTAAGATGGATAGGGATCATTGGTCAATTTATAACAATAAATAGCGTTAGATTTATTTTTGATTTTGAATTTAATTATATTTTTGCGAATCTTATTATTTTGATTGGTGCAATAAGTAATTTATTTTTAATTTATTTTTATAAAAAAACACATTTATCAAATAGATCTGCTTTTAATTTTTTATTAATAGATATTATTCAATTAGCGGCTTTATTATACTTATCAGGTGGAATATTAAATCCATTTGCTATATTTTTATTAATACCAAGTGTGTTTGCTTCATCCAGTTTAGATATTAAAACAAATATTATTCTTATAAGTTTTACTATTTTATGTATAATTTTACTCACTTTTTACCATGAACATTTACCAGCACCTCTAGACCAATCAATCACAAACATTTACATTTATTATTCAATTCCTTTAGCATTAATTATAGCTTTATTATTTCTAAATTACTTTGCTTTATCATTTGGAAAAGAATCTAATCTTAGAAAAGAAGCTTTAGATAAGATACAAGAGGAAATTTCTAAAGAACATGAGCTTATATCCTTAGGAGGTCAAGCAGCAGCAGCAGCACACTCATTAGGAACACCTCTTTCAACAATCAAGATAATATCACAAGAATTATTTGAACAATTTAAAAACGATAAGGATGTAAAAAAGGATATCGATCTTCTTGTAAGTCAAGTAGATAGGTGTAATGAGATATTAAAAAGATTAACTTTAAATCCAATCGTAGAAGATGAGTTTATTGACAAAGACTTAAGTTTGTACGACTATGTTAAAGAAATAGTTACATCGTTCCGAGAAATATCTGATAAAAATTTCGATATTGATATCGAGCAAAATGCTAATTCTTTCGAAGTGACAAAATCGATTGAAATTGTTTATGGAATAAGAAACTTTATTGGTAATGCAAATAAATTCGCAAAAAATAACATCTATATTGCGATTAAAAGTGACAGCGAGTCCTCAGAAATAACAATTGAAGATGATGGACCAGGATTTCCAAAAGATGTTCTTGGTAAAATTGGTGAACCCTATATTAAATCAATAAAATCAAAAGATAAAAGTAAGTCTGGCTTAGGTTTAGGGATTTTTATTGGCAAAACTCTACTTGAGAAAAACAAAGCTAAACTAATATTTAGAAATTCAGAAACAAGAGGCGGTGCAGAAATTAAAATAGAATGGCTGAATAAAAATTTAGTAAATATTTAATGTAATTTTTTTTTATTCTCAAATAATCCACTTAATTGTCCAATCATCACATCTCCTAATTCTTGAACATCAGTTATTTTTATTGCTTTTTGATAATATCTAGAAACATCGTGTCCAATACCGATTGCTAAAATTTCAATATCACTTTTGTTTTCAATAAATTTAACAATTTTCTTTAAATGTTTCTCAAGAAAGTCTCCAGAATTGACTGACAAAGTTGAGTCATCCACTGGTGCACCATCAGAAATTACCATCATAATTTTTCTTTCCTCTTTTCTTTTTTTAAGTCTATTAAATGCCCATGTAATAGCCTCTCCATCAATATTTTCTTTTAGAAGACCTTCTTTAAGCATAAGTCCTAAATTTTTCTTTGATTGTCTCCAATGTGTATCTGCTGATTTATAAATTATATGCCTCAAATCATTTAATCTTCCAGGATTTTTTGTTTTACCAGATTTATTCCATTCTTCTCTAGACAATCCACCTTTCCAGTTTTTTGTTGTAAATCCAAGAATTTCAACTTTCACTGAACATCTTTCTAAAGTTCTAGATAATATATCAGCACAAAGAGCGGCAATTGTAATTGGTCTACCTCTCATTGATCCAGAATTATCAATCAATAATGTTACAACGGTATCTTTAAAATCTAAGTCTTTCTCTTTTTTAAATGATAAGGAATTATACGGATCAATAATAATTCTAGGTAATTTAGAGCTATCTAATAAACCTTCCTCTAAATCAAATTCCCATGCTCTGTTTTGTTTTGCTAATAATTGACGTTGTAACTTATTTGCAAGTTTAGTTATAATATCTTGAAAACTTGTTAGCTGTTGGTCCAAATTTTTTCTGAGTTTAGAAATTTCTTCGGGGCTTTCAAGGTTTTCAGCTTTTGCAACTTCATCAAATTCGGTTGTAAATACTTTATAATCTTTATCTCCAACACCTAAATTTTTCTTTTGAACAACACTTTCAGATTGTTGGTTTTCATTTTCTTCACTTGTTGTCTGTTCATCAAGTCTAAATTCGTTTATATCGTCTAGACCATCTACTCCTTCATTTAAAGATTCATCCTCTTTTTTATCTTCAGAACTATCTGAATCATTATCATCTTGATTATTGGAGCTTGAATTATCCTGGTTATTATCTTCTTGAGTCTCTTTTTTTTCATCATTTTCTTCATTATCAAAAATTTCCATATTCTCTAATATTTCTGAAAATTTTGAATTGTAGATCTCTTGATTTTCTAAGTTTTTATTTAAATATGTAACATGTTTATCAAAGGTATCCCTCAACTCTTTCTCCCAAAAACTTAAAATTTTTTGAGCCTCTGGCTCAATTTGTACTTTTAAAAATTTGTCTAACATATAAATTTCAAATGCATCTGAAATATTCACATCGTCTTTTTTTTTAATTTTTGTAAGATCAATTTTTTTTAATTTATTTGAATAGTTATTTTGGAAATTCTTTGAAATTCCTATTAACATTTCCGATCCCAACATTTCATATCTAATTTTTTCAGACAATTTATATAGCGATTGGCAGCCATGATTAGATGGCATATTTTTTTCAAAAATTGATTTATTTGAAAATTTTCTTTTTAAAGCTTCAGAATCATTTTCTGCTCTAATTTTTATAAATTCATTTTTATCTTTGATATTTTCAAGGTTATTTACCTTAAAGTTTTCTTCATTTAATTGTTTCTTATTTTTGGGATTTGAAAAGTTATCCTCTGAGATTACTTTTACAGTTGATAATATTGCTTGCTTAAATTTTTCTTTGAAAATATCTTCTTTATTCATCTAAACTTGAACATTTATCATGGACTCGGGTAAATCTTCTCCAAAACATCTTTGATAGTATTCAGCAATAATATTTTTTTCTACTTCATCACATTTATTTAAAAATGTAACCCTAAATGCATATCCAGTATCTTTAAATATTTCTGAATTTTCTGCCCAATGTAAAACTGTACGTGGACTCATAACAGTTGAAATATCACCAGCCATAAAACCTTTTCTTGTAAGTGTTGCTACTTTGATCATATTAGAGACTTTTTCTTTACCTTTAACGTTATTAAGATTTTTATTTTTACTTAAAATGATTTCCATTTCCTTCTCTAAACCTAGATAGTTTAGTGTGGTAACGATATTCCATCTATCCATTTGACCTTGATTAATCTGTTGTGTTCCATGATACAATCCAGTTGTATCACCTAAACCAACAGTATTTGATGTTGCAAATAATCTAAAAAATTTATTCTGCTTTATTACTTTATTTTTATCTAATAATGTAAAATTACCTTCTGCCTCTAATACTCTTTGAATTACAAACATTACATCTGGTCTACCAGCGTCATACTCATCAAAAACAAGGGCTACAGGATTTTGAATAGACCAAGGAAGGATTCCTTCTTTAAACTCTGTGACTTGCTTACCGTTTTTAATTACAATTGAATCTTTACCAATTAAATCTATCCTACTAACATGACTATCTAAGTTTATTCTAATACATGGCCAATTTAATCTCGCAGCTATTTGCTCAATATGCGTGGATTTTCCAGTACCATGATAGCCTTGAACCAAAACTCTTTTATTAAAAGCAAAACCGCTTAAGACTGCTAAAGTTGTTTCTTTATCAAATTTATAGCTTTTATCTATTTCAGGCACATATTCTGATTTTTCAGAAAATGCATCAACTTCCATATCGCTATCAAAACCAAAAGTTTGGTTAACTGATAATTTTATATCTGGAGTTTTTTCAATATTAGGTGTCAATTCTATCCTTATAAGTATTTTTAAGTTGAGTATAAGCTAAAGTTATTACTTTAAGTTTATCTTCAAATTTTTTATTTCCAGAATTCATATCAGGGTGAAATTTTTTAACAAGTTTTTTAAATTTTTCCTGAATTTTTTCCCATTTTAGTCCTACCGATACTCCAAGTATTCCAAATGCTTTAATATCATTACTATTAAACTTAAATTTGTTCATATGGTTAAATTCATTATCAAATTTCATTTTATCCATTTCATCTTTTAGTGCGTTATTCCATAAAACTTTAAAAAAATTATCTGACGAACTAAAGCTCTGCGTCGGTTTGTGCCAGGTTAAATCTGATCTCAAAAAATCCATTATCTGCTGATCATTCATACCAGAGAAATAATTCCAATTTTTATTGAATTCTTTTACATGTTCTAAACATAGTAATCTAAAATTTTTACTATTATCTCTTTCTTTGGGTGCTTTATACAACCCTTCCTCAAAACAATTGTTCCAATCACAGATATTTTTCATGTAGTATAATATTTATTTAAATGGATATTAATCAACTTTCAGAAATAGTAAAAAAAAAAATCCTAGAAAATCAATCAGTCGAAGAAATTTCTCTAGAAGATAAATCCTTTTTACATAAAAATCATAAAAATAATGATCCTAAAAAATTTCATATAAAATTAAAAATTAAGTCAGAAAAACTAAAAAAAATGAATCAAGTGCAATCTAATAGACTAATTTTTAAAATATTGGAGAATGAAATGAGAGAATATATACATTCGCTACAGATTTTAATTACTTAGCTGCGAATTTAAAAATTTTTTTAAAGAAAATTCAGTGATTTGAAAATCAGTTTTTATTTTCCCAAAATTTTTAAATAGTATTAAATTAATTTTTTTTGAACTATTTTTTTTGTCAGATTTCATAAAGGATATAATTCTATTTATATCTTTTTTCTTAAATAATGATTTAAAACTTTTATTTAATGGTATTTTATTTATATGATTTTTAATAGACTTGTAAGATTTAATATTTATCAAATTTTGCTTTTTACTAAATTCGATTGAATTCTTAATTCCAATTATAACCGCCTCACCATGATTTAGTTTTTTTGAAAATCCTAGACAACTCTCATAAGCATGTGCAAATGTATGTCCTAGATTTAGAACTTTTCTTAATTTTTTCTCTGTCTCGTCTTTTTGAACTATCTTCTTTTTTAAATTACAACTCTTGAGAATAGCTTTATTTATAAATGGCTCATTAAGGTTTAATATGTTTTTAATATTTTTGTCTAAGTATTTAAAACTTTGATAGTTCTCTAATAAGCTACTTTTTAATATTTCTGCATATCCGCAAATAATCTCCCTAGTATTCAATGATTTTAGTAAATTTATATCCGATACGACAGCATCAGGTTGATAAAAACTTCCAATGAGGTTTTTGCCATATGAATTATTAATGCCTGTTTTCCCACCTACAGAGGAATCTACTTGAGCCAACAGAGTTGTGGGAATGTTTACAAATTTAATACCTCTTTTATATGTGCTTGCAGAATATGCAGCAACATCTCCAGTAATTCCTCCTCCAAATGCAATTAAACAATCATCCCTGTTAAATCTATTCTTAAAAAGAATATTTTGAATAATTTCAACAGTTTTTTGACTTTTGTTCTTTTCACTAGGGTTAAATACATGAATCTTTTTCAGGTCAGTTTTTAGATTACTGATTAATTTTTTTTTAAATTTAATAGGGACATTCTTGTCCACTACAATTAAAATTTTAGAAAATGATAATTTTTGTGATGTAAAAATTCTGTTTATATTTGAGATTAAATTAGAACCAATAAAAATAGAATATTTTTTTGTTTTAGTATTAATACTTAGATTATGAGCCTTCATATATATCTTTTATTTTTTTTACAATTTCAAATTTATCAAGCTTATCACAATTAATTTTATAATCAGACGAAATATATATTTTTGATCTTTCATCTATCAGTTTCTTGATCTCATTTATTTTCAAATTTAAAATTACTGGTCTCTTTTTGTTATCTTTAATCCTTTTAATTAATGTAGATGAGTTCCAGTTTAACCAAAATGTAGTTGATTTAGATAAGGTTTGTTTTCTAATATTTCTATTTAAATATGCGCCTCCACCTAATGCAATGACTTGGTTATGGTGTTTCAGTTTTTCTATTGAAATCTTCTCCTCCAAGTCTCTGAAATATTTTTCACCATTTTTTGAAAATATTTCTACAATATCTTTATCCTCTTTTTTCTCAATTAATTTATCAATATCAACAAATTCTAATCCAATTCTTTTGGCTAATAATTTTCCAATTGAGGATTTGCCAGCACCCATCATGCCAACTAAAACAATATTTTTTTTTGATTTCATAAGTTTCTATATTGAAAAAACACAAATATGTCTTATTCTGAAATTACTTAAACTATATGCAATTCACAAGAAAAACAAGCACAGGTGGAATATTTGCTTTAGGTAAATTTATAATTAAACTAATTTTTATCGTTATTATTCTTTTTGTTGGAGTTGTACTTGTTTCCAAAATTGACTTTCCAGCACCTAATAAAACAATTGAAAAAATAATACCAAATGAAAATTTTAAAACAATTAAGTAGTATCTTACTTGTATTTTTATTTTGTATTTTACAAAGTCCTTTGAAGGCCAATGATCCAGTGGACATTTGGAATATTGAAAAGGAAATCACAGTAGAAGATTCATTAACTGAAAATAGAAAAGAAGAAAGCAATAATGTTATCCAAGGAATTCAAATAGAACAACAAAATGAAAAAATATTAGTAAATGATAATTTAAATCTATCTGATATTAAATTGGCTGGTTTGTACGATCCTGAAGAAAATGGTTTATCAATAGATATGTGGTCTAATAGCAATGGAGAAGATATTAAAAATACTTTAAAAAATTTAACATCAAAAGATTTATCGAAATTTTCAGAAAAAGTCTTAGATATTGCATTACTAACAAATTCTTACATTCCAAATACAAATATCTCACCAAAAGAGTTTTTGGACTTCAAGTTTGATTTTTTAATCAAAAAGAAAAATTATGATTTGATAAAAGAATTTTTGATTAAAAATCAAAATTTGGTTGAGGGCAAAAAATTAATCAAATTCTATGTTGATTATTATCTATCGAATTCTCAACTTGATAAATCATGTGAAATTTTTGAAGTAACAAATTTAATTTCAAGCGATTATCTAACAAATTTTAAAATATATTGTTTAATTCATCAAGATAGGAGAGATGAGGCGCAATTATTATTCGATCTTAAGTCAGAGTTAGATGATTTAGATAAATTCTTTGTAAAAAAATTTAATATATTGATGGGTTATAAAAAACCAAATGAAGAAATATCAGAAAAGAATATTCTTTATTTTCATTTATCTCACAAAACAACCAAAGATTTTAAATATGATCCCAAAATAGATACGCCAAAATATATATGGAATTATTTGTCGACATCTAACCTACTTAAAAATACAGAGTTTGTTGATATTGAAAATGCAGAACAAATCAAACTTATTGAAAGAGCAACAAATGATGAAGTTTATGAAGAAGAAGAATTGTTTAATTTATATATGAGATTTCAATTCAATATTACTCAACTTTTAAACTACAAAAATACATATAAGCTCTTAGAAGATTATGAGGCAAGAGCCTTATTGTACCAAAGATCATTACTTACCACTGAAATTTCTGAAAAATTAAATTTGCTTTCCTTAATAAAAAAATCATTTGATCAGTCAAATTTACCTAATGCTTTTGATGAAAAACTTGCAAGTATTTTGAAAAATATCCCAGAGGATGAAATACCCTCAAATTACAAAACTTTTTTTATGAAAAATAAGGAGCCAGAGAAACTTGCTGAGCTCAAAATTAAATTGAATAATAAAGTTTTTCATCAATCAAAAGTTTTGAACTATTTTCAAAATAAAACAAGTCTTCCTCAGGTAGAAAAAGAGACTAATGATTTGCTTAAAAAGATAAAAAAAAACAAAAAATATGTTTTTTCTTTAAAAGATATAATTGTAATGGAATCGCTTAAATCAGATGGGGTACAAATATTAAAAAAATATGAAAAACTCTATGATTATAACAACAATTTACCATCAGAAATAAATACTATGATTGTAAATGGAGAAACTGGATTGGTACTTTTAAAAATTTCTGAAATTATTGGAGAAGATAATTTAGAAGATCTTGGCATAGAATCTGTAGATTACATTGTTAGTATTTTGAATGAATTAAAACTGGTAGATTTGAGGAATGAAATTTTACTAAAAGTTCTGCCTTTAAAAGTCTAAAATTTGTTATAAAATTAGTTATGTCAATTAAAACGATAATCACAGAACCTAATAAAATATTAAGGCAAAAATCCAAAGATGTAATTTCGGTTGGAAAAGATGAACAGAAATTGATGGATGACATGCTAGACACAATGTATGCTGCAAATGGAATAGGTTTGGCTGCAATTCAAATAGGTATACCAAAAAGGATTATTGTTATGGATATTTCCAAAGGAGAAGAAAAAAAAAATCCTTTGTACTTTGTAAATCCAGTTATCAAAAATAAAAATACTGAACTTTCAACATATGAAGAAGGTTGCTTATCAGTTCCAAATTATTTTGCAGAAATTGATCGCCCAAAAAAATGTGATGTTGAATATTTAGATTATAACGGTAAAAAAAAAGTTTTGAATGCAGAGGGTTTGTTGGCAACATGTATCCAACATGAAATGGATCATTTAGAGGGAATACTATTCATAGATTATTTATCAAAATTAAAAAAAACAATGATTATCAAAAAGCTTTCAAAACAAAAAGAGAAGCCCGATAGAATTATTGTTTGATAAATGGATAAAAAAATAGCTTTTTTAGGGACCCCTAATTTTGCAGTTCCTATCTTAAAATCTATTCAACAAAGTAATTTCAAAATATCTTGCGTATTCAGTCAACCTCCAAGAAAGTCTAATAGAGGACATAAATTAAATAAATCTCCTATACATCTATTATCTGAAGAATTAGGCATTGAAATAAAAACACCTGAAAATATTGAAAAAGAAATTGATTATATAAAATCTTTAAATTTAGATTTAGCAATTGTAGTTGCTTATGGACAAATTCTTTCAGAGGATATTTTAAGTTTAAGCAAAAATGGTTTTATAAATATTCATGCATCTCTGCTACCTAAGTGGAGGGGAGCAGCACCCATACAAAGATCGTTAATCAATATGGATAAAATTACAGGCTTAAGTATTATGAAAATAAATTCAAAGTTGGATGAGGGTCCAGTTTGTAACAAATATCCTTTAGATATATTGGAAAATGAAAATGCTAAGGGTTTGGCTGATAGGCTTTCAAATTTGGCTGCCGAAAAAATATTAACTAATATTGAAAATATTTTACAACAAAAATCTAATTTTGAAGAGCAAGATTCTTCAATGGCTACATATGCAAAAAAAATTCAAAAAATCGAAGGTAAAATAAACTGGAATAATGGAGCTGATGAAATTTTGGCAAAGATAAATGGATTGTATCCACAACCCGGTGCTTGGTTTGGTTTCGAGAATAATAGGCACAAAATATTAAGAGCTACCTTATCAAAAACTACTATGAGACCTGGAGAAATAATTGACGATGAACTAACGATCTCTTGTGGGAATAAATCAATTAAAGTAACTGAAATTCAAAGAGAAGGAAAAAAGCCACAAAAAACTAGAGATTTTCTTTTAGGTAGCAAACTAAAAAAAGGGATAATCTTAAAAAATGAATAGATATCAAGTACTCATAGAATACGTTGGTACTTCATATATTGGTTGGCAAACTCAGAAAAAGGGTAATTCAATTCAAAAAACAATTCAAAACGTTATTTCAAAACTATTAAAGGAAAATATTAAACTTCACGGATCTGGAAGAACCGATAAGGGTGTTCATGCTTTAGAACAATCAGCCCACTTTGATTGTCAAAATAAAATAAAAGATATTAATAAATTAACCAAATCCCTTAATTTTTTTTTAAATAAAAAAAATATTTCAATTCTTAAAATAAAATTAAAAAAGAATAATTTTCATTCAAGATTTTCTGCAAAAGAGAGAACTTACTTATATATAATTAGAAATGATCAATCTCCGTCAACAATAAATCATAATAGAGAATGGAATATCCGAAATAAATTAGATCTTAATTTGATGAAAAAAGGTGCTAAAAAATTAGTTGGAACACACAATTTTTCTACCTTCAGAGCCGCAAACTGTGGTGCGAAAAGTCCAATAAGAACTATAAAAAAAATACAAATTTTAAAATCAAAAAAACAAATTAAAATTAGAATAAAATCCCAGTCCTTTTTAAAAAGCCAGGTCAGATCAATGGTAGGGTCATTAAAATATTTATCTGAAAATAAATGGAATTTAAAAAAATTTGAAGATGTCTTTAATTCAAAAGATAGAAAAAATTGTGCACCACTAGCCCCAGCACATGGGCTTTATTTAGAGAAGGTTAGCTATTAGCTTTTTTATTACTCATTGCAAATTTTTTATTTATTCTCCACCTTGACTCTGCTCTAACTATGTAACCACAACAATTTTTTGATCTACATTTACAAGGAAACTGCCTGTAATCTTTGTCATATCCAAACCCATAATCACAAGTCAGCTCTTCACCTTTTTTAATATCTTTGATAGCGGTAACCCATATTTTCAAACCTTTTCCCTCATATTCACAATTATTTTCACATGAATGATTTATTAATCCTGCAATGTTCCAAGAGAAATCTCCATCCAGAGTATATCTCTTGTTTAGAGTGAAAAGATAAATGGGTTTTGAATTATCATATTTATCTGACTCATCGATTTGTTTATTGGTAACTATTTTTCCTATGTAATCTATTATTTTTGTTCCAGCTTTAATATTCTTTGATGCATAAAGACCTTTACCTTTTTTATCGATGTCAGATTTTTTAATTTTGTACAATTTCATTAAGTTTCTATTTAGATATATGAATTAATTAATCAATTAAATTCGATAAGTGCATCTACATGACGTTGAGTACTTTTTTGAAGGGCCCTAAGGTCATATCCACCTTCGAGTATAGATACAATATTTCCGTTACAAAAAGGTTTTGAAACTTCCAATGTTCTTTTTGTAATCTTATAAAAGTCCTCTGAACTTAATCTTAATTGAGCAAGTGGATCATCAATATGCGCATCAAATCCTGCTGAAAATAGTAAAAATTCTGGTTTAAACTCTTTTAATTTATCTAAAACTTTTTCATAAGCATTAAGATACTCATTTCCAGTAGTGCCCGCTTCTAAAGGAATATTGAGAACATTGTTGTATTTTCCATTTTCTTTTTCAGAGCCAGAACCTGGATAGTAGGGATACTGATGGGTAGATATATATAAAACATTTTTGTCGTTATAAAAAATATCTTGAGTACCGTTTCCATGATGTACATCAAAATCAATTATGGCAATTTTTTTATATTTGTATTTCTCTATTAAATAATTTGCTCCAACTGCAACATTATTAAATATGCAGAAACCCATGGCTTTCTCTTTTTCAGCGTGATGCCCGGGAGGTCTCACACAACAAAATGCGTTTTTAAATTCTTTTTTTTCAACACCGTCAATTGCTGATATAATTGATCCTACAGCATCTTTCGTTGCATCTTTACTACCAGGAGAGACAACTGTATCACCGTCAAGAAATTTTAAACCACTCTGAGGAAAAGATAAGTTAACCTGTTTAATATAATCTTTTGTGTGGGTTTTAATTAAAATGGACTCATCAAAATTTGATGGTTTTTTCCAAACAAGATTTTTGTTATCTAATTTTTTAAAATTTTCTATTACAGCTGTAACACGATCTATTTTTTCTGGATGCCCTTCTCCAGTATTATGGTTTTGATAGGTATCTGATGTAATTAGACCAGTTTTCACTTAAAATAATTTTCTAAAATATTTGAGTATATTAAAGTTAATTTTTTTAAATCTTTTAGCGCAACAACTTCATCCACTTTATGCATTGTTTTTCCTACTAAACCAAATTCTAAGCATGGAGAAATCTTTCTAATAAATCTTGCATCAGATGTACCACCAGTTGTTGATAGCTTAGGTTTAATTTTTGTTATTTTTTTTATTGTATTTTGTATCATATAAGTAGTCTCATTTGGACTGGTTAAAAAAGCTTCACCAGAAACATTATATTCAATTTTATATTTTGATTTATTTTTATTACAAATTTTTTTAACAATTTTATTTATTTTACTCTTCAACGTATTGGATGAATGTTTATTATTAAATCTAATATTGAAGCTTGCGTACGCTAAACCAGGAATTACATTGTCAGCCGAATTATCAATATTAATTTTAGTTATTTCTAAGTTTGTAGGTTGAAAATCTTTTGTTCCTTTATCAAATTTAATTCCTTTTAATTCTTTTAGAATTTGAACTAGGGCTGTTGATGGATTATTCGCTCTGTTTGGATAAGCGACATGACCTTGTACTCCAATGACAGTTAGTTTCCCAGTTATACTACCTCTTCGACCGATTTTAATCATCTCTCCAAGTTTATTTGGATTAGTTGGCTCACCAACTAAACAAAAATTTATTTTTTCTTTTTTCTTTTTTAAATATTCTACAACTTTTTTAGTCCCATTAATTGCAACACCTTCTTCATCTCCAGTGATCAGCAGACTAATGGAGCCATTAAATTTTTTATTTTTTTGAATAAACTTGCTTACAGCTGTGACAAATGCTGCAATGGAACTTTTCATATCATTTGCACCTCTACCAATTAAATGTCTGTTTTTAATGGATGGTTTGAATGGATTTACCGTCCAATCTTTTAAATTTCCAGCTGGAACCACATCTAAATGGCCTGCATAGCAAAAATTTGGACTTTTGTTTCCAAGTTTTGCGTAAAGATTTTTTACAGGTTTTGTATTTTTTTCCCTAAATTCAAGTATTTTTGTTTTAAATCCAAGTTTTTTTAATTTCTTTTCAAGAAAACTCATTACACCTGCATCAACTGGCGTAACAGAAGGAAATCTAATTAGCTCTTTAGCTAATTGAAGTTCATTTAGTCTTATCATTTTATTCTCTTAAAAGATCGTTAATAGATGTTTTTGATCTTGTTTTTTCATCAACCTGTTTAATTATCACCGCACAATATAATGATGGTGCTGAACCATTATTTTTATCTGGTAACGAGCCTGGCACAACTACAGAATAAGGTGGAATTTTTCCATATGTTATTTCACCAGTTTTTCTGTTCACTATTTTAGTAGATTGACCTATATACATTCCCATACTTAAAACTGAACCCTCACCTACAATAACTCCTTCGACCACCTCTGACATTGCACCTAAGAAAACATTGTCCTCAATAATTGTTGGTAATGCTTGTGCTGGTTCTAGTACACCTCCTACACCACTACCTGCTGAGATATGGCAGTTTTTTCCTATTTGACAGCAGCTTCCAGCTCTAGCAAATGTATCTATCATTGTGCCTTCATCAATATAAGCTCCAATGTTAACATAGCATGGCATCAAAACTGCATTCTTTCCAACAAATGAACCCTTTCTTACTGGAGAATTAGGCACCATTCTAAAACCAGCTTTTTCATGATCTTCTTTTGTCCAGCCAGCTGTCTTTCCTTTTAATAAGTGGGCTTTATCATACCAACTACTGTATGGGCCATTTAAATTTTCCATCGGATACATTCTGAAACTTAGCATAATAGCTTTTTTAATATGTTGATGTGTAACCCATTCACCATTTATTTTTTCAGCTACTCTTACTTTTCCACTATCTAGATCATCAATAATTTTATTAACCGTTTCTTTTAAATTTTGATTAGAGTCTTGATTTACTTGATCTCTTTTCTCCCAAGCTTCATTTATTATGTTTTCTATACTCATAATTTTATGAGTTTTTTAATAACCTTATTTCTTTTAAAAATAAAGAGAGATTTTCAATTTTGTAATCAATATAATCTTTTTCAGACTCTTTTTTACCCCAGTATTCATCGTTGATTAACCATGCTGTAATTGTTCCTCTTTCTTTTCCAATGGACAAATTTTTTGCAATATCTTCTATATAAAGAGTTTCATTTGGATCAATTTTGAATTTTTGAACCATAAGATCAAATGCTTTTGCTTCTGGTTTAGGATGGTATTCTGCATCCACTATATCAAATACCCCATCGAATTGGTCATCTATTCCAAGATGAGTGGTTATATTTTTAACATGCTCTTTACTTCCATTTGTAAAAACAAATTTATTTAATTTTATACTTTCTAACTCGTACCTTAAAGTTTTGTCTTTTTCTAAAAATGACAGATCTATATCATGAACATAATCTAAAAATTCTCTAGGAGGAATATCATGATGTATCATAAGTCCATTTAGACTTGTATTGTATTTATGAAAATAATTTGTTTGCAATTCTTTAGCTTTTTTTAAATCAATATCTAATTTTTTAGAAATATACTCTGTCATTTTTTTGCTAACTTGACCAAAAACTGCCTCTAAATCCTGGTATAAAACACCATCACAATCAAATAATATATTTTTAATATTGGTTAAATTTTTCATTTTCTTATTAAAGTGCCAACTCCTTTATCTGAAAAGATTTCAAATAATATAGAATGTTGTTTCCTGCCATCGACAATAACAACTCCAGTAACACCATTATTTACGGCATCTAAACACGTTTTTATCTTAGGTATCATCCCACCTTCGATCGTTTTATTTTCAAGCATTTCATTTGCCATTGAAGAATTTATTTCAGAAATTAGATTTTTGCTTTTGTCTAACACACCTTCAACATCAGTCATTAACAACAACCTTCTGGCTTTTAACTCCTTTGCAATTGCGCCAGCTGCCACATCTGCATTTATATTATAAACTTTATTGTCTTCACCAATTCCCATTGGAACAATTAAAGGAATTTTCTTTTCACTTATAATTTCTAGAATTGTATCTTTTTTGATTTCAGTAGGTTTTCCTACAAAACCAAGTTCTTTTCTCTCAGGGGTTACTCTTATGATATTGTTTTTTTTTGGAGTGATTGATACAGAATTAGCGTGATGATTGCTTATCTCACTTAAAATTTCAACATTAAGTTCCAGCAAAGCTTCCTCTACAATTTTAATTGTTTTTTCATCAGTCACTCTTAATCCATCGATAAATACAGATTTTAAATTATGCTCATCAAGTTTTTTTTGAATATTTTTTCCACCACCATGAACAACAACTGCAGACAGACCTAATTTATTAATTACTGATATATCTTCAATAAATTGATTAAATAAATTTTTCTCTAAAAGTACAGATCCTCCACATTTTATAACAATGATGTCATTTGAGTATTTAGTTGTATATTTTTTTACTTCATCAATGGGGGGTCCATTGTTAGGTAGAATTTTTTCTAATTCCATCTATTGAGCAGTTTTTACAGTAGTTCTTTTTATTATGACGTACTGCTGTGCCATAGTAAGTATGTTGTTAATTGTCCAATAAATTACCAAGCCTGACGGGAAAGGTGCTAAAATAACTGTAAGAAATAAAGGAAAGAACGCAAATATTTTTGCCTGAATTGGATCAGGAGGAGTTGGATTTAGTTTTTGTTGAAGATACATACTCAGACCCATTAAACACGGCCATACACCAATAAGTAAAAATGATGGTGGGTCCCATGGGATAAGTCCAAATAAATTAAATATTGAAGTTGGATCTCTTTCACTTAAATCTTTTATCCATCCATAAAATGGTTGATGTCTCATTTCTAAAGTTACAAACAAGACTTTATAAATTGCAAAGAAGAAAGGTATCTGTATAAAAATAGGAAGGCATCCGCTTACAGGATTTACTTTTTCCTTCTTATACAATGCCATCATTTCTTGCTGCAGTTTCATTTTATCTTCTTTATGAAGTTCTTTTAGTCTTGTCATTTCAGGCTGAAGAACTTTCATTTTTGCCATTGATTTAAATGAGTAATTTGCAAGTGGGAAAAATACTATTCTAATACAAATAGTAATTAGAATGATAGCTATACCAAAATTACCTGTAAGTTTGAAAAAATAGTCTATTACGAAAAAAAGTGGTTTTACTAAAAAATAAAACCAACCCCAATCAATTGCCAAGTCATATTTGCTTATACTGAGATTTTCAGCGTATCCATCAATAATATCAACCTCTTTTGCTGCTATTATAATCTTAATCTCATTAGATTTTGTTTCATTAGCTCCAATTTCTGTTGCATTTGTCTCAATAAAGTTTGCTCTAAACTTATTTTTATAATCAAAGTCAGTTCTAAATTTTCTATTTTCTTGTGGTACTAAACTTGTAATCCAGTACTTGTCAGTAATTCCCAACCATCCCTTATCAGCATTAATTGAAAATTTTTTTTCCTTTATATCATCATAGTCCTCTTCAACTAATTGATCATCAAATACACCTATAAGACCTTCGTGTAGAATAAAAAAATCAATTATTTCCGGTGCTAGGTTTCTTATAATCTGGCCATAAGGGTAAAAATTATAAGTTTTTTCTGAATTATTAATTATTGTTTGGTTTACTTTAAATAAATATTGATCATCAATACTAATATCTTTTATGAATTTAATATTTTGATCATTTGTCCATGAGAGCTTTATTGGAGAGTTAGGGGTTAATTTATTTTTTCCTTCAATTGTCCAAATTGTTTTAGAATTAGGAAGATTAATATTTTTGTTTGCTGTTACCCACCCGGTTTCAATATAATAACCATCCTCTACCTTTTTTGGATTTAACAAAACAACATTATCATCACTATTTAGAGTATTAGTGTACTTTTTAAATGTTAAATCATCTATAGATGCACCAACTAAAGAAATTGATCCAATTACTGTACTATTTTCAAATTGAACTCTATCTTCATTTTCAATAGCCTCATTTCGAGAAATTTTTGAAACCCCTATATTTTGATCTAATGATGGTGCTTCACTCGTCGATTCAACAGTATTATTTTTTTCATTATTGATTTTTTTTGGATCTGGGGGTGGAGGAGCAAAAAATAATCCATAAATTATTATCACTGCTGCACTCAATGAAATTGCTGCTATTACATTTTTAGAGTCCAATTTTTTTACCTCTTATCTTTTCAACAGGATCATGCCCCCCATGACCAAACCATGGATTACATCTTAAAATTCTAAGAAATGATTTATAGATTGCTTTAATAAAATTGTATTTTTCAAAACATTCTAGACAATAACTGCTACAAGTTGGATGGAATTTGCAAGAGTTATAAAAAAAAGGGCTTAATAAGAACTTGTAAGCCTTTATAAAAAAAATAAAAATATAATTTATAATTTTCATTATTTTATTTTTTCAAAATCTTGAAAAACTTTCTCTTTTATAATTTTATAATTGTCATCCAAAACAGATTTTCGAGAGATCAAAAGATATGAATAATTAAAGTTTATATTGATTGATTTCACAGCATCATTCATAATATTTTTAAGCCTTCTTTTTATTTTGTTTCTACTTACAGCGTTACCAATTTTCTTTTTAGTCACAAAGCTAATATTTAATTTTTTGTTGTTCTTACCAGATAATCTTTTAAAAAAAATTGTTAAATATTTATTAGATATTTTTTTTCCACTAAGGATTGATTTAAATTCTTCATTTTTAGAAAGGCTTAATATTTTGCTTTTCATTAAGCATTAGTTAATTTTTTTCTACCCTTGGCTCTTCTTCTTTTAAGGACTTTTCTTCCACCTTTGGTTTTCATTTTAGCCCTGAACCCCACAGATTTCTTTCGAACTCGATTACTTGGTTGATATGTACGTTTCATGGTTAATTAATTTATTGTAAAATTCCCGTACTTATACAAATAAATATATATAAGTACAGTGATTTTTAATAAATTAGAGATCAATGAATAAAGAAAAAAAAATTAAAATATTTTTAGGTTCTGTGTATATATTGATTGTATCCATTTTTTTGTGGTTTTTTTTTAGTACTTTCTCGTTTCAGGATTTTTCAAGTTATGAATTGATTAGAGAAAATAGAGACACATTAGAACAATTTAAAAATAGCAATATTATAATATCTAGTATTTTATTTTTACTCGGAACAATTATTTGGGTCTTGTTACTGGGGTTTGGTGCTCCAGTATTTTTAGTAGGAGGATTTATTTTTGGTAAATGGTTGGGTACTATAATAATTGTTTTTGGATTATCAATCGGTGCAACATTTTTGTATATGTTTGCAAATTATTTTTTAAAAGACTTAGTCGAAGAAAAGTTTTCATCACGTTTTAAAAATTTAACTGAAAAATTTAAAGAGAGGGAGTTTACTTTTTTTTTAATTTATAGATTTATAGGCGGTATACCTTTTTTTATATCAAATATTTTACCTACAATTTTTAATGTTAAAGTAAGAAATTTTTTTCTTGGTTCAGTTATTGGAATGACCCCTCAATTATTTATTGGAGCTTCACTTGGTGCTGGCCTGAACAAAATATTAGAAGAAAATTCTGAGATACCAAGTCTTTTTCAATTATTGTTGACACCAGATATCTATTTACCAATCACTGGAATAATAATTTTAGTTTTTATTGGATTTCTTTTAAGAAAAAAATTTTACACAGAGTAAATCTGGTGCCCCCACCCAGAATTGAACTGGAAACTCATCCTTACCATGGATGTGTTATACCATTTAACTATAGGGGCAAATTTTATTTTAAATTTAGTGTATAAAATTAATTTTTTCAAATTATTGCCTTAATTTTTTTCAAAAATGGGTTATATCTGTCATAAGGAAATGCTATGGGAATTCACTACGATTATAAATCTACTCGAGGCGCAAAAGCAATGGAAAAGCAAGCTAAACGAGAAAAGAAGCTTGCTGAAAAAAAAGCTAAAAGACAAGCAAAGCATGAAGAAATAAAAAAAGAAGAAGATAAAACAATTCCTATAGACCAAGTTATAACTTTAGATCACCTTACAAATCCTGACAAAAAGTAATTCAATGAATTCAAGGAAGGATAAGCTTAGTAAACTTGAACTTGCATTGAAAAAGAATTTAAAAAAGAGAAAAATTTTTCAAAAGAAACAAAAGAAAAATAATAAATAGTTATGTCTATTCAGCCAGATTCTTGGATTAAAAAAATGTGTAAAGAACACAACATGATTGAGCCATTTTTAGATCATCAAGTTTCTGAGGGAAAAATATCTTATGGATTAAGTAGTATGGGTTATGATGTCAGAATTTCAGATGAATACAGAATTTTTACAAATGTAAATAGTTCGTTAGTAGACCCTAAAAATTTCTCTGATGAAAATTTTATTGAAAGAAAGGGTCCTCACTGCATAATACCACCTAATTCTTTTGTTTTAGCAAAAACAGTTGAATATTTTAGAATTCCAAAAGATGTCCTTTGTATATGTGTTGGAAAAAGTACATACGCAAGAACTGGTATAATTTGTAATGTGACTCCAATTGAGAATGAGTTTGAAGGAAATATTGTTATAGAGCTGAGCAATACAACACCCAATCCAGCAAAGATCTATTCAAATGAGGGTATAGCTCAGTTTTTATTTTTTAAATCAGAGACAGAACCAGAAACTACATATAAATCTAAGAACGGAAAATATCAGGGTCAAACAACTATTCAGGTCGCAAAAATAAAATAAAATGGACAAATTTTTGATTTCGGGTCCTTGTAGAGTCAAGGGACAAGTCTCAATCAGTGGGTCAAAAAACGCAGCATTACCAATTTTAGCTTCAACCTTATTATTTGATAAACCTGTGGTTATAGAAAATCTTCCAAGGGTTAGAGATATAGATACAATGTTAAATCTGCTTAAGTCTCTTGGCTCAAAAATTAAATTCTCGAAAAATAAAAAAACTGTAAAAATTTGTAAAACAAAAAAACAAAATTATTTTGCTTCTTACTCGCTTGTGAAAACGATGAGAGCAGGTATATTAGTTTTAGGACCTTTAATTTCAAAATATCATAAATCTATAACATCACTACCAGGAGGATGCTTAATCGGGGCAAGACCTGTAAACTATCATTTAAATGCACTTAAAAAACTTGGAATGAAATATGAAATTAAAAAAGGATATATTCATGCAAGTTCAAAAGGAAAACTAAATGGCACCATGATTAAATTTTCGAAAATTAGTGTTGGAGCTACTGAAAATTCAATTATTGCAGCCACCCTTGCGCAAGGAAAAACTACCTTAAAAAATTGCGCGATTGAACCTGAAATAAAGGATCTAACAAATTTTCTGAAATCAGCAGGTGCAAACATAAAATGGATTGGAAAGAGAACTTGTCAAATAATTGGTGTAAATTCTTTGAACCCAACCACCTATTCTGTGATGGGAGACAGAATAGAAACAGGAACTTTTTGTGTTGCTGCAACTTTAACAAAAGGCAATCTAACAATTAAAAATTTTAATCCAAAATTGATTCAGACAGAATTAAATTTACTCAAGAGATCCGGAGCAAAAATAAATACAAATAAAAACGAAATAAAGATTAAAGGGCCGCAAAAAATTAAAAGTATTAATAATATTGTTACAAAAGAATATCCAAACTTTCCAACTGATTTACAGGCACAGTTTATGGTTTTAATGAGTAAAGCTAATGGAACATGTTCAATAACCGAAAGTATTTTCGAAAATAGATTTATGCATGTTGCTGAGTTAAGAAGATTAGGCGCAAAAATAGTTATAAAAGATAACAAAGCTATTATTGAAGGTAATACAGAATTTATAGGGGCAGAATTAATGTCCAGCGATTTAAGAGCTTCGGTTGCTTTAGTTTTAGCTGCAATTATATCAAAAGGGCAGTCAGTAATTAATAGAATATACCACTTAGACAGAGGATATGAAAAAATTGAAAATAAACTAAAAAAAATTGGAGTTAGAATAAAAAGATTATCTTAATGGATAAAAAGTTCTTAAAAAAAATTATTGCTCAATCTCCAGAAGACCTTCAAATGATATCTGCATGTTGCTCAGAAGGTAAAGTTAAAATATCAGATATTAAATACCTTCCTTCAAATAAAATATTTCTCATTTCAATTTTAAGAAAAGATAGGGAAAATGAAGATGATAATAAAATAATAAATAGCATTATAAAATTTGAATTTGTTCAATCCACTAAATCAAAAAATATTGATCAAAATGAACCAGAAACAGAACTTGAATTGTTAGCAATAGATTTATTTAAAAGAGAACATAATTTTGAAATAACCCTATTATTTTCAAAAAATAGATTTATAACACTCACTTCTGAAATTATAGAAGCAGTGTTAGAAGATCAAAAAATAGAGAATGATAAAAGTAATTAGTTGTAAGAAAAAAAATTATAAAAGAGAACTACTATCCTTTTTAGATAAAAGAAGATCTGGAAAAGAGGTAGATACTTCAATTGTCCCGAAAATTATAAAAGATATTAGAAAAAATGGGAAAAAGGCTCTCTTAAAGTATGAGAAAAAATTTAGTAAAAATACAGAGATTGTACCTTCAAAGGATAAAGTAAACAAAGCAATAAGAGCATTAAACCCTAAGATTAAAAAAAGTATCGATTTAGCCTATAATAGAATTTTTAAGTTTCATTCACTACAAAAACCAAAAGACATTAAGTATTTCGATAATTTAAAAAATAAACTTGAATATAAGCATGTGCCTTTACAGTCAGTGGGAATTTATGTTCCAGCTAATTTACCATCTACATTACTAATGAATGCAGTGCCTGCAAAAATTTCAGGCGTTAAAAGAATTGTTTTAGCTAACCCAAAACTTGATGGAAAACTTAACCCCGCTGTTCTTTATGCTGCTAAAAAAGTTGGAATTAAGGAAATTTACTCTATGGGTGGGGCACAAGCTATAGCGAGTTTAGCATACATTCAAAAAGTGAATAAAATTGTTGGACCTGGAAATATATATGTTGCAAGAAGTAAACGTGAAGTTTTTGGTGATGTTGGGACAGAAGGAATGGTAGCTGGGCCTAGTGAAATTTGTGTATTAGCAGATGGAAAAACTGATCTAAATCAAGTCATAACATCTATGATTGGTCAAGCAGAGCATGACGTTAACTCACAATGTATTTTAATTACAAAAGATAAACAATTAGTAAATAAATTTAATATTGAAATTAAAGGAAGGATACAAAAAGTTCAAAGAAAGAGTGTTGTTTTAAAAAGTTTGAAAAATAATGGATTAATTGTATTTGCTCAAACTGATAAGCAAATAATAGAAGCAATTAATGAAATAGCTCCTGAACACTTAGAAATTAACGTGTTTAATTATAAAAAGTATCTAAATCAAATTTATAATGCGGGAAGTATTATGATTGGAAAATATTCTCCAATGGCTGTTTCAGATTATAATGTTGGTACTAACCATGTTTTACCAACCTTAGGCTCCGCAAAGTTTTCATCTGGATTAAACTCAAGTGAGTTTTATAAAAAAATTAGCTATATAACTCTTACAAAAAAAGGTATTGAGAAATTAGGAGAATCCGCTACACATCTCGCTGAGTATGAAGATCTAGATAATCATGCTCAAAGTATTAGATCTAGAATGAAAGGTAAATAATTGGGAAAACAAGATACGTTAGAATTTGAAGGCGTCGTAACTGACCTGCTTCCAAATGCAATGTTTAGAGTAAAGCTAGACAATGGGCACAACGTAACCGCTCATACTGCAGGTAAACTTAGAAAAAACCGTATCAGAGTTTTACAAGGTGACAGAGTTAAATTAGAAGTTAGTCCCTACGATTTATCTAAAGGTAGGATAATTTTTAGATCTTAAAATGATGGCTTCGTAGCTCAGGTGGTAGAGCAGAGCCCTGAAAAGGCTTGTGTCGCTGGTTCGAGTCCCGCCGAAGCCACCACATCTTGGTGGTAAAATAGATAAATCCAGACCAAATATAATCTTGCTATATCTGGCAATTTCTTATACTCAGCGATTGCTAATTTAATTAGCGAGTAAATAAACTAATAAGAAAGAGTAAAAAATAAGTATGAGTACATTAAAAGGTAAAGTTAAGTGGTTCAACGGTAAGAAGGGCTACGGTTTTATAGAAAGAGAAGACGGTGAAAAGGATTGTTTCGTTCATGCGAGCGCAGTTCGTGAAGCAGGACTTCGTTTTTTGAATGAAAATGATGCAATAGAATTCGAAATTCAGGACGGAGACAAAGGTCCAAGCGCAGTAAATTTAAAGAAAATTTCTTAAAAATTTATTTCATTTAAAACATTTGTATAGGGATAGATTGCTAAATTAGCATTTTTATTCCTATACAATTCAGTATTGCATTTTAGATTTAAAATGCTAAACCACTCACCGATGATTAAAAAAACTGAAACATCTAGAAGTTCACACAGACATCATTTCCATGCTGGCTGCACGCTAGCTATTTAATTATTTATAAATTTAATTTTTTCCACAATTAGTATAAAACAATAAAAAGGAGCACGGGTAGCTCAGTTGGTTAGAGCAGCGGTTTGTGGAACCGAAGGTCGACAGTTCGAATCTGTCCCCGTGTACCAAAAAATGAATAAAGAAAAAAAACTTCAAGCCTCTTTACCTAAAGGTTTCAAAGATCGTTGGGGTGATGAAATAAACCTTAAGAATAAATTAGTAGATACTATAAAAGATGTATTTATTAATTATAGCTTTGAGCAATTAGAGACCCCAGAATTTGAAAAGAGCGAAAATATAGGATCATTTCTAGCAGAAGATGAAACTAATCCTATGAGCGATGTTTTTTCTTTTGTGAATGAAAAAGAGTCTTTAACATTAAGGTATGATTTAAGTGCTCCATTAGCACGTTTTTGTGCTGAAAATTTTAGAGATTTAGTTTTTCCCTACAAAAGATTTGCATATGGAAATGTGTTTAGACAAGAAAAAGCTGACAGTGCTAGGTTTCGTTCATTTGCTCAATTAGATGCAGATATAATAGGTGACGTAAACCCATCACAGGCAGATGCAGAAATATGTAATATTATCGCTGAGTCATTTAAAAAAATTGGACTTACCAAAGATCAATTCACAATAAATGTTTCCAATAAAAAAATCTTACAAGGTTTAATTTATAAACTTAAAATCGAGGAAGATAAGCAATACAAGGTCTTAAAGTCTATAGATAAATTAGATAGATTAGGAATAAAGGGAGTAGAGGAATTATTAAAAACTGGAAGAAAAGATCAATCTGGTGCTTTTATAAAAGGTTGTGAATTATCTGATAACCAGGTTTCAGAAATAATAAACTTTCTTAATTTAAAAGAGATAAAAGATTTAAAATCAAATCTAAAAAATGATTTATCAGCTGAAGGTATTAATGAATTAGAAGAACTATTTGAGATATTGTCTTATGGAAATAATCAAGGTTCTATTAGTATTGATGTTACAAAAATCAGGGGACTTAGCTACTATACAGGGTTCTTAGTTGAGACTAATTTAAACTTCAAAGTAACAAATGCAAAAGGTAAAGAAATAAATATTGGTAGTGTTGCGAGTGGTGGACGCTATGACAACTTAATCGCAAGATTTAAAGGTGCCGATTATAAAGGAAGTGGAATGTCTATAGGAATAGACAGACTTTTATACGCTATAAATCAATTAGGAAAAATTAAAGTAAATAAAACTAAACCAGTATTAGTTTGTATTTTAGATAAAAATTTTATCAAAAAATATTATGAAATAGTAAGTGAACTAAGAGATAATAATATTCCTGCAGAAATATATTTAGATCAAAATAAAAATCTTAAAAAACAACTTCAGTATGCGGATAGAAAAAAATTAGATTTAGCAATTATTTGTGGTGAAAATGAAATCAAAGATGAAAAGCTAACAATAAAAAAACTAAATTCTTCAAAAGAAAACGATCAGCTTTCAATAAGTAGAAATGAACTTATAAATGAAATCAAAAAACTTATCTGAAAATATTCTTAAATCTGTAAGATCAAAAGGATTCAAATATATTGAATTAGACTCTGTTATTGAAACTAATCATATTGTGGAGAGATCAGGTGAAAGTTTTAGAAGATTTATCTTTTCTTTTAATGATCAAAATGGAAATGAACTTTGTTTAAGACCTGACTTAACAATTACATCTTGTTTAAAGTATTTAAACGATAGAGCAAAAGGTACCAGAAAAGTATTTTATAATGGTCAAGCATTTAGGAAAACCTTGAATAGAACAGATCCTATAATAAGAAATCAAATTGGATTTGAAATCATTGGTTCTAAAAAAGAAAAAGAAGACGATAAAAAAATTATAGAAACTGCTATTAAATCTTTATCAAAAATTAATTATACTTCAGGAAGTCTCACTATCGGCAATATAGAGATATTTAAGCTGCTTTTAAATAAATTGGATATACCAAAGAGATGGAGTTTAAGACTTCAAAGACATTTTTGGAGAGAAAATTATTTTAATGAATTATTAAAACGTCTCGAAACAAATTCCGATGTTGATCCAACAATTGTTGAGATTGATAAAAAAAGATATCAACAAATGCTTAAACAAGCGCAATATAAGATGATTGCAGGAAGATCTGTTAATGAAATTTTAGAAAGGTTTAATTATAAAATAAAAGATCCAAGAAGAGCAAAAAAAGGAAAAAATGTTGCAAAAATCATTAAAGAATTTCTCAAAATAAATTGCTCAATAGATCAAGCAGCAAATAAATTAAATTCATTTTTTAGAAAAAATAAAATTAATTTACGAGTTGAGAGTAACTATTTTCCAATAACTAAAAACAAAGTCTCAAAATTAAATATTAGATATTCAGCTTCATTTGGAAGGCAACTGGAATATTATACTGGTCTTGTATTTAAAATTGAAATTAAAAAAAAATCTAAAAATATAAATATTATCAATGGTGGAAGGTACGATAATTTAATTGGAGATCTTGGATCAAACAAAAAAATACCAGCAGTAGGAGCTGCAATAAATTTAAATGATTAATATTGGAATACCAAGCAAGGGAAGACTAAGAAAAGATGTTTTAAATGTTTTTTCAAAAAAAAAATTAAAACTTTTATCTGAACGGGGAGAGAGAGATTTATTTGGATACATTAAAGGATTTAAAAATATCAATGTTACCTACCTACATGCAAGAGAGATCGTGGAAAGATTAGGAGATGGATCTCTAGATATTGGTTTCTCAGGTTATGATTTATTGAAAGAAAGTGAAATTAATATTAAACAACAAATCTTGGTTAAAAAAAAATATAACTTTGGCAATGCAACATTAGTAATAGCTATTCCTGATGATTGGATTGATGTTCAGACATTAGCTGATTTAGAAGAAATAGCTTTTGAGTTTAAAGATAAAAAAAAAAGTAGATTAAGAGTTGCAACTAAATACCCTAACTTAACTAGGGAATTTCTATTTCAAAGAGGTGTAACTCAATTTAAGTTAGTTAAAAGTCTTGGTGCAACAGAAATTTATCCATTTACAGGATCTTCTGAAATCATAACCGACATAACATCAACTGGTGAAACCCTAAAAGCCAACAATCTAAGAATTCTAAAAGATGGTGAAATTTTAAAATCTCAAGCTTGTTTAATGATATCTAAAAAAAGTGTGAAAATTAAGGGAATTAAAAAAGTTATTAATTTGATTTCAAAATAAAAAACTTTAGTCTTATTTTTAATAGCTACTTACGAATCATGGATGTAATTTTATTAATTATTCTAGTTTTAATATTTGGTGTTGCTTTAGCAATACTGTTCATAAATTTGAAATCTAACCAAAAAAAAGATGAAAAAAAGGAAGCAGAGGAAATTGCAAATCTAAAATCAGAAATTTCAAGTTTAAAAGATACGCTTAATTCTACTATTAATAGCTCACTTGGTGCAATGTCGACCTCATTTAATAACCTGTCAACTGGTGTTACAAAAGACATGACCGAAGCACTAACAAAAGTGGATGAAAAAGTTGGAAATTTTAATCAGCAAGTACAATTATTAAATCAAAGCCAAGAAGGAATAACTAAAATTTTAGCAGGTGTGAAGAAATATGGAGTTTTGGCAGAATTTAGTTTGGATGCTTTGATAAAAGATTTATTGCCAGCCTCACAATTTATGACAAATGTGAAGATGAAGGAGAGTACTAGCGAGAATGTTGAATTTGCAATTAAACTTCAAGGAGATGTTTTGGTTCCAGTAGACTCCCATTTTCCAGTTGAAAAATATAAAGCAATTACAGATGGTTATGATGCAGATGATAAAAAAGCAGTCGCAGATGCTAAAACAAAACTAGCATCCGCATTTAAAGCAAAAGCAAAAAGTGTGAATGAAAAATATATTGTTCCACCGAAAACAACAGATTTTGCAATTGTATATGCTCCTACCGAAAGTTTGTATAAAGAGTTAACTGAATATCAAGATCCAAGCACTAAAGAGTTATTAACTCAAGAACTAATGAAAAAATATAAAGTTGTAATTTGTGGACCAAATACACTCTCAGCATATCTTCAATCTCTACATATGGGTTTTCAATCTTTAAAAGTCCAAAAGGGTGCAACTGAAATTTATAATCATTTAAAAACAATAAGTACAAGATTTGCTAAACATTTTGATAATATAATCTCACTTAGAAAAAAATTAGAAGAAGCAATGACTGTAGTTGATAAATTTGGAACGGACGCAAGGTCAATTACAAGAACACTAGAAAACATTAAAGATCCTGAACAAATAGAAAAAGCTATAAAAAATGAAAATGTTGAAAGACTAGAGAACCATCCAAAACAACTCAAAAATTAGTTTCATTTTTAGTTTAAATCCAAATATAAGAAATTTAATGGAGTGGAATAATAAATATACTTACCCAAAGTCATCAAGATCAATAGAGAATGGATATAGAAAATATTTATTTGGAGATGAAAAATTACCAAGTGTAACAACTATTTTAGGTGCTACGAAATCTGAGGAGGAAAAAGCGGCTCTTGCAAATTGGAAAGAAAGAGTAGGCCACAAAGAAGCTAATAGAATAAAAACCGAAGCTTCAACCAGAGGCACATCAATGCATTCATACATTGAAGATTTTTTAAGAGGAAGAATTAACGAAAGTTTTTTTGAAACGAATGAGCAACATAAAAATATGGCAAAAGAAATCATTGAAAAAGGAATCAAAGGAAGATTACATGAAATTTATGGTATGGAGGAAACACTTTATTACCCCGAACAATATGCGGGGACTGCAGACCTTATTGGTTTTTATGAAGGAAAAGATGTTGTTGTAGATTTTAAACAAGCAAATAAACCAAAAAAAGTTGATTATATTCAAGATTATTTTTTACAACTTGGAGCATACACTTTAGCTCACGATGTAGTACATCGAACAAAAATGAAAGCAGGAATAATACTTTTATGTACTAAAGATAATTTATTTCAAGAATTTAAAATTGAAGGGGCCGAATTAGAAATGTATCAAAATTTATTTATGGGAAGGGTTAAAAAATTTTACGAGATGAATAATATATCTTGACTTTAACTTTCCAATTCATAAAAGAGATACTACTAACTAGAAGCTACTTGTTTAGATGCAAATGGTTTAGTTCAAATAAAAACTTTCCAAATACACATCAAAACTAAGCTAATTAAAGGATTAAATTATGAATTTAGCAATTTGGGATATAGAGTCATCAAGTGCTAGCACTGATTTTGGCAGCATAATTGAAATCGGTGGAGTGCTTGTTGATGAAAACTTCAAAGAAAAAGATAGATTTAACTTACGATGTCGATTGCCAGATGGCGAAATCTTTCAGGCGATGGCCTTAATTGTAAATAAAACTTCAATTAAAAAACTTACACAAGCAAACTTAAGTCATTATCAAATGTTGGCCGAGGTTGAGAAAATCTTCAAAAAATGGAGTCCCGCAATATTTCTTGGTTGGTCAAATATTGGGTTTGATGATGAAATGATCAGAAAAGAATTCTTTAAAGGAATAAGATATCCCTATTTAACCAATGCAGCACCAAATAAAAGACATGATGGAATTAATATTGCTCGAGCAGCTTATGCAGTAGATCCAAATATTTTAGAGGTAGAATTTAATGAAAAGAATAATGCAGTATTTAAATTAGAATCACTTGCACGTATGCAAGGAATAGACTCAAGCGATGCTCACTCGGCACTAGCTGATGCAGAGATGACTGCTAAAGTATTAAGCATTGTTAAAAAAAAACAAGGACATACTTGGGATGATTTTTTAAAGACAGCGAATAAATCTGATACTGAAACAATTATTAAAAAAGGTGATATTTTTACTTTAAACGAATATTATTATGGAAAGTCACGGCTCCATTTAGTGGTTCCACTGCATCCAAAATATTGCATGCATCCAATCTACCAAGGTTGGTATTATTCTGTTGATTTAAGAACAGATGTTGATCCGTTGTTAAATTTATCAATAAATGAATTAAAGGTTGAAATGAAAAAATCACCTAAGTTTTTAAGAACTATTAGATCAAATAAAGCTCCAATCATTGTTGATGCAAAATATGGAATGAAAGCAGAACCCTATAATGCAATGGATAAAAGTTTAATAAATAAGAGAGCAGAAATTGTCCAAAAAAATGAAAAATTTTCTCAAAATATTCTTGTTGCCTTAAGAGAAGTGGCAGAGGAAAAAGAACACTCAAAATCACAAGAAGATATTTATGCTGAAGAAAGTATTTATACAAAGTTTACCTCAAACAAAGATACCGCATTATTCCCAGCCTGGCATTCTGCATCATGGAAAGATAAATTAAAGTTATTAGACAAATTCGAAGATGATAGATTGGTTGGTTTTGGAAAAAAAATTATTTATCAAGAGGCACCTGAAACGTTACCACCTGAGATACTTAAATCTATGAGAAGAGATATCGCTAAAAGAATATTAAGTGAAAGAAAAGAAAAATGGTGGACTATTCCTACTCTTTACACTGAGATAGATACCTTAAGAGAAAAGTATACAAATGAAAATGATGAGGAAAAATTAAATTTGCTTGATGAATTCAATAATTACGCAATGTCAATACAAAAAAAATATGAAAATGTATGATGTGGATAATTTGAACATATGTATATTAAGTATTGAATTAAAAAATTAAATTTATATATAAACCATATGGCAACATTGAAAATTACAGACGAAAATTTTGATACAGAAGTCTTAAAATCATCCAAACCAATTGTAGTTGATTTTTGGGCAGAGTGGTGTGGGCCTTGCAAAATGGTCGGACCGATTTTAGAAGAAATCTCAGATGAGATGGCAAACGATGTATCTATTGCAAAACATAACATTGATGAAGAACCTAATACGCCAACAAAATATGGTGTTAGAGGTATACCTACAATGTTACTTTTCAAAGATGGAGAGTTAAAATCGACTAAAGTTGGAGCAACACCAAAATCAGATATTGTTTCTTGGATAAAAGAAAATATCTAATTTAAATTTAAAACTTCCCCAGCTAGATAAAGAGATCCTGTGATAAGTATGAGATCATCTTTGTTAGTAGAAATTTTCTTTAACGCATCTTCCACTGAATTTTCATAATTTAGATTAGGAAATTTATTTAGCTTATTTTTCAGATCCTTGCCTTTAATTGAGTTAGGTTGATTTGGAATATCTATTGTTGTTAATGAAGAAATATTCTTAAAATAGCTTATGTATTCCTCATGATCTTTATTTGCCATCATACCTAAAATTATATGTTTTTTACATTTCAGTGTTTGTAAATAATCATTCAATACTTTTGCTCCCAAAGGATTATGAGATCCATCAACAAATAGTTGATTATTTTTACATAAATCCTTTAATTTACCTGATTTAATTTCTTGAAGTCTTGCAATACTTTTAATCTTTGTAATTCCAGATTTTATATTTTCTTCAGTTATATTTAAATCTAGATTTCTAGCAGCTGCAACTGCTGTAGCTGAATTATCAATTTGAAATTGTCCCACTAAATTTGGTTGAGGTAATTTTATTCCTCCGAACTCATCTTCAAAATAAATAAATTCATTTTCATTAATTGAATAACTAAAATTATCATTAAATGTGATTTTTTTTGCTTCATTTGAGGATAAGGATAGTTTTATTAATTCTTGTGTATCATCACTACTTTGTTTGGCGACAACAATTTTAGAATTTAATAAAGCTGATGTTTTTTCGTAAACAATTTTTTCAATGGTTTGTTCGTTTTTAGGAAGCCAATCTAAATGATCTAAGCCTATTGCTGTAACAACACTTAATATATTTTCATCAATTATGTTAGTAGCATCAAATCTGTGAAATAAACCGCTTTCAATAATATTTATATTTTTCTTATATTTGCTTGCATGGAAAAAATAGGCTGCAGTTAGGATTTCAAAATAAGTAATTTCCTCCCCATTGTTCACTTCCTCAACTTCTACTAATAAATCCGAAAGATCAGAGTCTGAAATTTCCTTATCATTAAATATAAATCTTTCATTAATCCTTTGAATATGGGGGCTAGTATAAATATTACATTTAATGTTGGCTTCTTTTAAAATTGCTCTTAGCGCCTGAATTGTTGAATATTTTCCATTTGTTCCAACAACAGAAATATATCTTAAATCTTTTTGAGGATTACCAAGTTTTTTACAAAGATTTTTAACTCTATCTAGACTTAAATCTATTTCTTTAGGATGCAGCTTTTGTAAGCGGTTCAATATTGTCTGAAGAGTCATTTAATTTTTCTGAATTTAACTCAGTTTCTCTCTTAAGCAATATTGATAAAAGGGTGCTGATTTCTTTTCTTATATCTTTCCTTTGAATAACTCTATCAACAAATCCATGTTTTTCGACAAACTCTGACGTTTGAAAGTCTGCGCTCAATTCTTCTTTTACTGTTGCTTGGATTACTCTTTTTCCAGCAAATGCAATTAAGCATCCAGGTTCAGCAAAATGGATATCACCCAACATTGCAAAAGATGCAGTGATACCCCCTGCTGTTGGATCAGTAAAACAAACTAAGTAAGGTAAATTATTTTTCTTTAATTCATTTATAGCTAAAGTTGTTCTAGTCATGTTTGCAAGTGCAATGGGTGACTCAAACATTCTTTGGCCACCTCCACAAGGAAAGAAAACATAAGGAGTTTGGTTGTCAATTGCATGTTGGACACCATAAATAATAGCTTCTCCTTCCGCTGCTCCTACTGATCCACCAATAAAATCAAAATTAATTGCACCTGCAGTTATTTCAATCCCATCAACTTTTCCTCTTGCAATCATCACAGCGCAATTTTGATTAGTTTTCTTTCTAGCGGCTTTTAACCTATCCTTATACGATTTTGTATCGACCCAATTTAAAGGATCTTCAGCCGGTATAGGTGTCTCAAGAATTTCATAAGAATTTTTACCAAATAAAATATCAAATCTTTGTCTACAACTTATTCTATGGTGCTTACCACAAGAACCACATACCCATAAATTATTTTCAAGTTCTTTTTTTAAAACAGGACCTTTGCAACAGCTTGTCCAATCTGAATTTTCAATATCTTCTTTTGAAGGTCTTTTCTTTAAAACCTTTTTTATTTTTTCACCAAATTTTATTGCTTTTGTTAACCAGTTCATGAAATTTTATTTTTTAATTTAGCCACTAGCTTACTTACATTTGTGACAGGATTTTGTCTATTGTTTAAACTCCTTGTAATTTCTTTGCAAATAGCACTTCCAACTACCAATCCATCGGCAGATCTTAAATTGGCAATAGTTTTTTCAGTTATTCCAAAGCCAATTACACAATTCTTTTTTGGATCAATTTTTTTTATTTTACTATAATTATTTAAAATTTGTTTTGGGGATACTTTAAGCTTACCTCCTGTAGTTGATAACATGCTTATATAGTAAATCATATCATGAGAATCTTTTATTATTTTTTTTAGTCTTTCTTTGGATGTAGTAGGAGATAGTAATTGAACAAAGCTAATAGCTTTAGATTTACATTTTTTTGCAAATCCTTTATTTTCTGGCCAAGGTAAATCAACAACAATTAATCCATTTACTCCAGAAGTCTTACATTTGTT
This sequence comes from uncultured Pelagibacteraceae bacterium, assembly GCA_902592445.1. Lineage (GTDB taxonomy): Bacteria > Pseudomonadota > Alphaproteobacteria > Pelagibacterales > Pelagibacteraceae > Pelagibacter. The sequence goes on along the minus strand of CACJEN010000004.1, from coordinate 55,287 downwards.
TATAAAATTATTTTTCCCATATTGATAAATCATATTGTAATAACCCATCAATATTACAGGTTTTGAATTTTTTGATTTTTTAAAGTCTTTAACTATTTGAAATACATCAGAAATTTTTAATCCATTTTTCAGTGCTCTATATGCACTTGTCTGAATTTGACCTCCATCAGCTATTGGTGTGTTGTGAGGAAATCCAATTTCACAAATATCAACATACTTTGAAATGGATTTTAATATTTGTAGAGATTTCTTCTTAGTGTTATCGCCTGCTACGGTGTAGGTTAATAAAGCTGGTCTTTTTTTTTCTTTTGCATTTTTAAAGGCCAATTTTATTGGGTCAATCATATTCTTTTTCCCAATCTTTTTTTCAAAATATCTCTATCCTTTTTGGCATCTCCACATGAGTTTACAATTATGACAGTATCTTTATTTAACCTTGGGGCAATCCTAATTGCCTCTGCAAATGCGTGACTGGGCTCTAAACTTGGGTTAAGTTTTTCGAATTTTGTAACAAGTTTATAGGCATTCAATGCATCTTCATCTGTTGCATATGTATATCTTGCTCTTTTTGTATCTTTCAAAAAACAGTGAATTGGACTTACCCCTGGATAATCCAATCCAGCACTTATAGATTCTGTCTCATTTATTTGTCCATCGTTATTTTGACAAACATAAGAAGCTGCTCCATGCAGTACCCCTAATTTTGCACCCCTGCTTAATGGAGCGGCATGTAATTTTGAGTTTTTTGGACCTCCCGCTTCAACGCCTATTAATTCAATTTGTGACTTCGGAAAATCGATAAATTCGCTCCAGAATCCATAAGCTGAACTCCCACCACCAACACAATTAATCAATTTAATTTTTTTTGGAATTTTTTTAAATTGAATTTTAATTTGCTTTTTTAATTCTCTTGAAATTTGAGCTGTGCTCCAGCCACAAATTTTTACAAATATATTTGGACCAACTGTAGAGCCCACACACATATGAGTAGTATCACAATTTGATACCCAATATCTCATACATTCACTAACTGCATCCACTAAAGTTTGACTTCCTGTTGTAACCGGAACAATCTCAGCACCATTTTTTTTCATAGCATCACAATTTGGCTTTTGACGTTTAATATCTTTAGCACCCATAAATATTTTACATTTAAGTCCAAATTTTTTTGCAGCCATGCTTAACATTTTGCCTGCGTATCCTGCCCCAGTATCTCCAACAATGTATTTTTTTCCCATACTTTTACAAAGCAAAGCATGAACGGTAGCATTATATATTTTGTGAGCACCACCATTTGCGTCAGAAACTACTTTAGCCCAAATTTGAGCTCCACCTAAATGCTTAGAAAGATTTTCTAATTTAATAAAACGAGTAGGTGCACCAATGTAATTATTGAAATAAAAATCCCTTTTTTTTATGAAGCTTTTATTTTTTCTTAATTTAGAGAATTCTTTTGTAAGGTCATCTACAGGTTTCTTTAATGTTTCAGGGATATAACTTCCACCAAATTTACCGCCCCAGAAGCCAAATTTATCATGTTGATCGATAAGTGGAATATTTTTTTTAAGTTTCATCATTTAATCTTTTCATATTATTTAAAAAAATATTAATTTTAGAAATATCTTTTTCTCCAGAGGTTTCCAAGCTTCCTGAAATATCAATAATATCTGCTATTTTAATATATTTGGCAAGCTTATCATTATAATTTATGTTGCCGGCTAACATTTTTTTTATTGATGTGGGTACTTCATTTAGCAGTTCATGATCAAAGCCAATAGATTTTTCGTAACCTTTACTGTCAAATAAAATTATATCAGAAATTTTTTCATATTGTTTATAAATCAAAACATCATTAATATTCTCTATTGTGAGAGCGGTTATTATTTTTATATTAAATATTTCTTTTATTCTTTTTGTCCTATCTGGTGAAACTTTATAGAGTTGGAGATAATCAAAACTTAACTTACTTATTTTTTTAAGTATTTCGTCATCAGGATCGACTAACACACAAACAAAGTTGATATTTTTTTTATCAATATTTAAAATTTCCTTGAGTTGATTAAATTTTAAATACCTTTTTGATTTTGGGTAATTAGCAATAAATCCTATAAACTTTGGGGGGTAATTATGATTAATTATGTATTCTAAAGTTTTTGGATCTTTAACACCACAAATCTTTGCATCCATTTTAATTTAAGTGTTTTATTAATGTTTGGATATTTTTTTTAATATTACCTTTTGTAATGGGTCTTCCTATAACTAGCCAATCACTCCCATTTTTAAATGCTTGTTTTGGGGTTAAAGTTCTTTTTTGATCATTTTTATTTGAACTTAATCTTATCCCAGGAGTTATTATTTCTTTTTTAAAGACCTTTTTTACTATTTTCACTTCTTGGGCGCTACACACTATGGCATCAAGTTTAGCCTTACTTGCTAATCTTGCTTGATGACGAACTAATTTTTTAACATCCTTATTAAATCCAATTTCTTTCAAAGCCTTATTGTCTAATGAGGTTAAAATTGTTACACCGATTAATTTAATTTTTCCTGATACTTTTTTAGCAGCTCTAAGGGCATCTAAACCAGAACTTATATGCATCGTTAAATAATTTACTTTTAAATCTTTTAATGCTTTAATTGTAGATGCACAGGTATTCGGGATGTCGTGAAGTTTTAAGTCAGCAAAAATAGTTTTATTTTTTATTTTTGAAACAAAAGTTCTTCCATTTTTTGAATTTAAAAACTCAAGACCAAATTTATATCCAACGTTTAAATTAGAACTTTGAGTTATATTAATTATTTCTCTAATTTTTTTTATATTTTTAGTATCACATGCAACAAATATCTTATTCTTTTTCATTTATCTTGTTGGCCCATTCTTTTGAAATTTTAAATAAAATACTCTTTTTTTCTTTTACAAACACTTTTTCACCAGTTTTCGGATTTCGTCTTATACCTTCTTTTTGTATTTTTGGATCTAAAGTGAAAATATCTCTTAATTCAACTCTTTCCCCACGCTTTAATGTGTCTTGCATTTCAATAAGAATTATATCAACCAATTTAGTTAAGTCCTTTTTGAGAAAATTTGGGTAGTTATCTGTTAATTCTTTGATTAGGTCTGATTTTGCTACTGACAATTTAATTTTTTATTCAGTTTCTTTTTTCTTTTTATCATCTAATTTCTCGGAAAGCGATGAAAATGGAAGATTTTTTCCTGAAAGGGGTGAACTGAATTTATCTACCGCTTCTTTATTTTGAAGTTCTTCAAGTAATTTAATACTTAAACTAACTTTTCTTTTGTCAAAATTTAATTCAGCTATAGCTGCATCAATTCTTTCTCCTCCAACAAATCTAGATGGTCTTGCATCTGCAGTATTAACTGCAATTTGAGATTTTTTAATTAAAAAATCTAGGTTACACCCCTCTGGCTTAACCATTAAACCTTTACTATCTGATGAAACAACTTGGACTGTAATAGTTTCATTAATTTTTTTATCATTGAACCAATCAAATGGATCTTTATCTAATTGCTTTAGCCCAACTCTTACTTTTTGTTCATCTTTTTTAATTTCTAAAATTTTTACTCTGAGTTTATCCCCCTTCTTATGTTTCTTTAGTTCATCCTCTGGTTTGCCAGTATAAGAAAGATCATTTGAGTGTAAGAAGCCATCAATATCAAACTCTCCTAATTTGACGTATAACGCGTATTCATTTGCGCTAGTTACTGTTCCATCAATATCAGATCCAGTAGGATATTTATTTTCTAGGGTTGTGAAAGGATTTTCAGTTGTTAATCTGTGTGATATTGCAACTCTTCTTTTATCTTTATCTATTTCTGTAATTACACATTCAATTTGATCATTTACTTTAAAAAGTTTTTTTGGGGAAATATTTTTTTTTGTCCAACTAATCTCACTGCTATGCAATAGTGTGCTTAAACCAGGCTCTAATTCACAAAAACATCCATAATCAGTTATTTTTACAACTTTAACCTTATAGGGTTTTCCAGTTTCGTAGTTTGAAATATGCTCAAAAGGATCAGGAGATAGTTGTTTAATTGAACATCCAATTTGTAGTTTTTCCATGTCAATAGAAATAATCTTCAGGTCGTGTTTTTCGCCAATATTGAAAATTTCATCTGGGTGATTTACTCTTGAATATGAAATTTCTTGTAAGTGAACTAGTACATCTATTTCGTTATTTACTTCAAAGAAACATCCAAAAGACGAGTAACCTTTTACTACTGCTCCCTTAATTATATCTCCAACCTTAAATTTCTCTATAATTTTAGCTTTATCCTCTTTTTTATGTGAGGATACTATTTGTCTTCTAGATACACAGGCATTCCCTCTAATTTTATCTAATTTAATAATAGCAAACTTTTGCTCTACTCCAATCAAATGGTCTATGCTTTTCATTGGTTTATCTGAAATCTGTGATCCTGGACAAAACATTAATGAACCCGTTTCTAAATGTTCTACAATAACTCCACCTTTACATTTAGATATAATCTTTCCATTAATTGGTTGATCTTCATCATAAGCCTTCTCCAGCTCGTACCAACCTTTTATTTTTTGGGCTTTTTGTGCAGATACTACAACATCACCGTTTTTATCCTCTATTTTTTCAAGCAGAACAGATAAAGTTGCACCTTCAACAACTTTATCTTGCATACCGATTATTTTCATTTCATTTATATCTATTACTGGTTCACTTTTTAAACCTGGTATAAAAAGAAATACATATTTATCTGTGATTTTAGTAATTTTACCCTCAATAATTTTTCCTTCTTCAATTTTATTTTTGGATAATTGACTATTTAATAATTTTTCAAACTGTTTTGTGGCTGGTGAGTTTAGATCTTTGTAAATTTCCATATTTTTTTTTAATCGAATTCTTTACTAAATTAATTAGTTTTGCCTCCATTTGTTTTAAAGATAATTTAGTGGTGTCGACTAATACAGCATTTTTTGCTTTAATCAAGGGACTTATTTTTCTTTCGGTGTCTTCTTTATCCCTCAGAATCAAGGCTTTTTCAACTTGATTTAGTGATATCTTTTGGTCTAAAGATTTAAATTCTTTTAATCTTCTTTTTGCTTTTTCTTTAGTAGAACATGTGAAGAAAAGTTTAAGATCTGCATTGGGCATTATCTTAGTGCCGATGTCTCTACCTTCAACAACTACCAAACTAGATTTTTTAATAAAATTCTTTTGAAAACTCTTAAGTGCATTTCTAACGAAAGGTTTTTTAGCAATTATTGACGAAAGTCTTGTTACTTCAGGGTTATAAAGTTTTTTATTATCTAATTTTTTTAAAGTTATTGATTTTACAATTTTTTTAATCAACTTCGCATTATATTTGTTGTTGTTTTCTATAGTTTTAAGAGCGCAAAATCTATACAAAATTCCACTAGAGAGAAATCTCATTTTAAATTTCTTTGCAATTAATTTACTAGCAGTAGTTTTTCCAGATGCACTACTTCCATCAGCTGAAATTTTAAATTTAATCTTTTTAATTATTTTCAATTAATCTTAGCTCCAAGTTTTTTTAATAAATTTAAAAATATAGGAAAAGATGTATTAATAGAGTCTTTATCATCAATTTTCCAATTTCCTCCAAATGATAAAGCTGCAATACAAGACATCATAAACACTCTATGATCTTTTAAAAAGTTTTTAATATGAATATTTCTTTTAATTTTAAGATTTGGATTGCCAAACACTTTAATGTTATCATTTTTTCTTTCAACTTTAATACCAATATTTTTGAGAACATCCACAGCAATATCTAATCTTGGACTTTCTTTCTTGTTTAATTCGCCCAAGTTTTTAAAGGTAGATATTCCTTTTGCTTTTGCTGCTATTAAAAAAATAACCAAGAACTCATCGATGGCAGCACTATTTAAAGATGAAGGACAACTAATACCTTTAATATTTACTGAACTTTCGACGACTATATCTGCTGTCTCTTCGCCTTTGTATATTTTTTTATTTTTTAAAATTATTTTACAATTCATTTTTTTTAAAATTTTAATTATTCCTATTCTACTTTTATTAATATTTATGTTTTTAATTTTAATTTTTGAGTTCTTTGAAAGGGTAGTTAAAACAATAAAAAAAGCACTAGAGCTAATATCACCTGGCACTATATAATTGAATGCATTAAATTGTTTTAATCCAGTAACTTCTATAAAATCAAAATTTCCCTTTGATTTAATATTAATTGGTAATTTTAAATACTTGAATAAAATTTCAGTATGATTCCTTGATTTTTTTGCTTTAATAATTGTGGTTCCAGGAGTATTTAAAGCTGCAAGCATAACCGCACTCTTACATTGTGCACTTCCCTTTCTTTCAAAATAATTTATTGGTCTTAAAAAATTAGATCCTAATATTTTAACCGGCAAAGAATTATTTTTTGAAATTATATTTGTTCCAAATTTTTTTAGTGGCTCAGTAACTCTTGAAAAATCTCTTTTTGACAGGCTTTTGTCCCCAACAATTTTAACAGTTTTTTCTGATTTTACTAATAAACCTAAAATTAATCGTGCGAGTGTTCCAGAGTTTCCTGCATTTATTGTAGTATTTTTTTTAATATTGAATCCATTTAAACCATATCCAAGAATTTTATATTGATTACCAATTTTTTTACATTCAATACCTAATTTTTTTATTGATTTGATTGCATTTAATACATCTTCTGATTCAAGTAAATTGGTTATTGTAGATACCCCAATTGCTTGACTTGCTAACAATATTGCTCTGATAGAAAGACTTTTATCTGATGTTACTTCTATAGTTTTGTCGAATGAATTAATTCTATTAAATATTTTTATCTGATTTGGCATTTATGAATTAATTTATTTTAAATTCATCACCAAAATAAGCTGATCTTGCACTTGTATCATTAACTATTTCATTTGGACTTCCAGACGCAATTATCTTCCCATTTGATAATACAATTGCTCTATCAACACAGCTCAAAAGATCTCTTGCTTGGTGGTCACATACAACCACTGTGATTCTTTCTATTGATTGTAAATTAACAATAATTTCCTGTAACATTTTTATTGTTAATATATCTAAAGCTGCGAAAGGCTCATCAAGAAGTAAAATATTTGGATCATTTATTAACGCCATTGCAATAACTAATTTTTTCTTTTGACCTCCTGATAAATGTTTAGCTTTAATTTTTAAAAGTGAGTCAAATTCAAACTGGGAAACAATTTTTTCAATTTTTGTTTGCCTAAGATCTTTTTCCTTAATATGAATTTCAGCTACAAGTTTTAAATTTTCATAAAGATTTAAATCTTGAATAAAGCCTCCATGTTGAGGAACATACCCAAGTTTAAATCTAGTTGCTCTTTCATAAATTGGAATATTTGTACAATCTATATTATTAATTAAAACATTCCCATAACTAGGATCTTTCAATCCTGTGATGATGTGAAAAATTGTAGATTTTCCAACACCATTTGGACCAAGCATTCCTAGCACCTCATTTTTATTAATTTTTAAATTTAGATTATTTAATATTTGTCTTTTATTATAAAACATTGATACTTTTTTTAATTCAACTAGAGTTTCTTCCTCTTTAAAACTTTTAATCCTAAATTTTTTAATTACTGCCATTATTGTTTGGTTTTAATTTTTACCTTATTTATTTTATCTGTATCTGGATTTATATTTATTTCTTTTGTCTCTATGTCTAAGGTTATCTTACCAGCTTTCATAGTCGATTTAGGGTCGGTTACTACAACATTATTATAGGCTATTGCAATGTTTGTATTCATATTTATATCAAAATTTTCACAAGTTATTTGCTTATCCTCATAGTTTATTACTACATTTTTGTAAAATTTAGATCCAAGAGTTGATGAATTATATTCTGCAAATTCTGATACTATTACAATGGTTGATCTTTTTTTAGAGCTTATCTCACCTTTAACATTATCAAGATCTAAAATATCCTTGTCGTTTTTACTGGTTCTCCCAGATCTTGCTAGAATTCTATATTTATTACCGTTTTTATCAGTAGTTAAGTATTCTACATCTTTTACAATATTTGAGATATCGGTATTTTTTTCAACTACTTTAGGTTTGATATTCCCAGTATTAGTTTTTTCTTTCTGTGCGATTATTAAATCATCTTGATTTTTACCAACATTTCCCTCCTGTTTTGATTTTTCCTCATCAGACAATTCTACAAGTTCAGCTATATTATTATTTTGATTTTTCTCCTTTAAATTCTTAGAGTTTTCTTTTTCAGTTATTTGTAGGGTTTGAGTCACTGAAATTTTTTCTTTAGCAAAATATTTTAAATAAACACCTCCAAGTATAATGAAAATAGTAATTAAAATAACTAACTGTATTAATGACTTTAAAGACATTTAACTAATATTAGCGTTGAGAATGTTGTGAATATGTATAATTCCAATGGTAAGTTTTTTTCGTTTCCCACTATGAACACATAAACTTGTAATACGGTTAGTATTCATAATTTCAAGAGCCTTTGCAGCTAAAGTATCCTTTTCTACACTAATTGGATTTTTTTTCATAACCGAATTAATTTTTAGTCTGTGAAAATTCAAATTTTTCTGACTAATTCTTTTGATATCTCCATCAGTTAAAATTCCAGTAGTGAATTTGTTTCTCCTCACAAAAAGGACTCCTAAACCTTTCTTTGAGATAATATTCAAAGCATTTTGCATTGTAATATTTTCTTTAACAAAAGGAATTTTATTTCCTGTAAGCATTATATCTTCAACTGTTTTTAACTTAGAGCCCAGAGATCCCGATGGGTGATATTTTTTAAAATCTAATTTATCAAATTTTTTTCCCATCATGCAAGCTATTGCTATAGCATCACCAAGCGCAAGCTGGTTTGTTGTACTTGCGGTTGGAACAAAGTTCCCAGGTCCAGCCTCTTTTACGTATGGAATTAAAACCTTTATATCCGAATTTTTATACAATATTGAATTTTTATTCGAAGTAATACCAATTAGTTTGATACTTCTATTTCTCGAACAAAATTGAATTATGTTTTTTAATTCAGCGGATGATCCACTTAAACTAATCAATATTACAATATCATTTGAATTAATTTGACCCATATCACCGTGAGATGCGTTAGAGGCGTCCATAAAAAATGAAGGAGTTCCAGTTGATGAAAAAGTTGCAGCCCATTTTTTACTTATAATTCCACTTTTTCCAACACCTGATACAATCACTTTTCCATTTTTACAATTTAATATAGTTTGAATTATTTGTTCAAAAGAAAATCCAATTGAAGATTTTAACTTTTTTAAACCTTCAATTTCATTTTGAATTACTTGTTTTGCAATATTTTTGTATTTCTTTTTCCTCATTTAGTGAGACCAGATATCATCTTTAAAAGAAGCTATATCCAGATCGATCCTAGTTGGTATAAACTTAATGGTGCTTTTGTATAAATCTACTCTTTTTTCTCGGATAAGTATTTTTTCAAGCCCCTTAAAAATTTTATGTAAATATATCACATCATTTGCACAATATTTTAGCTGTTTTTCTGACAGTTCTCCTCCAAAGTCAGATGTCTGCAATTGTTTACTTACATCTATTCCAATAAATTCCTTTATAAGGTCTTTTAACCCATGCTTGTCAGAAAATGTTCTAGCTAACTTCGAAGCTATTTTTGAACAGTCTATATTTTCAACATTTACGCCTAAATATTTTCTGATAAAAAGCATATCAGCTCTAGCAAAATGAAAAATTTTATTAATATTTTTATTTGTTAAAAGTTTTTTTAAATTTGGAGCATTATATTTTTCTTTATCTAATTGAATGATATGTGCATCGTTATTTCCATTAGAGATTTGGACTAGGCACAGTTTATCTCTTTCTACATTTAATCCCATAAATTCACAATCGACAGCAATTTTGTCACTAAAGGTTAAATCATCTGGTAAATCAATCTTATGTAATTTAATATCAATATTCATTTGTGAAAGTATATATATGAAACCAAAAGAAATTCTAGTTTTTGGCGCCACTGGAAATATAGGCCGAAATCTCATACGTAAACTAACAAAAAATAACTATAAAGTAGTAGCTGTAACTAGAAATATTCATCAGAAAGGCTTAAAATTAAAAACTCAAGCCAATCCAGGATATTTAGAATTGGTGGAACTTGAAAGTTTAAATGAGGAAAAAATCAAATATTTGTTAAAAGGTTGCTCGATATGCGTTAACCTAATCGGTATTTTATTTGAAAAAAATAGAGATCAATTTATTAAGATACATTCAACTTTTCCCAATATTTTGTCAAAAATTGCAAAAGAAAAAAAAATTGATCAATTTATCCATGTTTCAGCTTTGGGAGTAGAAAATGCATTAGATAGTAAATATGCAAAAAGTAAATTAATGGGAGAAATCAATGTAAGAAAAAATTTTAAAAATTCACTAATTCTTAAGCCTTCAATCGTTTATGGAATTGATGATAATTTTACAACTAATTTTATGTCTTTGTTGTCTAAATTACCAATTATGCCATTATATTATAATGGAAGAACAAAATTTGTTCCTATACATGTTTCGGATCTAACAGAAATAATTTACCAAATAATCGCAAGAGAAATTAAAAATGAAACAATACAATGTGTAGGCCCCGAAGAAATTTCATTTAAAGAAATTCTTATGAAAATATTAAAATCAATACGAAAAAGACGTTTATTGATACCGATGCCTTTACCTGTCGCCAAAATTACAGCGGCTTTTCTGGGTATTTTACCAAAACCTTTATTGACCTTAGATCAATTATTATTATTAAAATACGATAATATTCCCTCAAAAAAGTATAAAACCAACTTCGATTTAGGATTGAATGCAAATAAAAAATTTGAAGAGGAAATAGAAAAGTATAGTTATAATTGGAGATCTGGTGGTCAATATACTAGAAATAATAGTCAAGAAATTTCCTAATGTTAAACTATTTAGTTTTTGGTATCGCAATAATTATTTTTGCTACGGTAATAATAATCTCAGGTAAGGCAATCAGTAGGGGCATAGAGGCAAAACAAAACCTGAAAGATAAATCTGAAGATGAAAAAAAAATTATAAGTGATACCGAGCAAAATCCAAACATCTCAAACTCTAATTCAAATTTAATTGACCAAATTAATGATTTAAATAAACTTAAAGAGCAGGGCGTTATTTCAGATGAGGAATTTAAGAAGGCTAAAGAAAAAATTTTAAATTAGGCTGATTTAATTTTTTTTTCTATGAACTGTGGAACCTCATCTTCTTTTTCAACAACATCTTCCTTTTTACCTTTTGGTTGGAAAACAACCATTAAATGAAGTGGGCAGTAGGAAAACTTTTCAACAGTTTTTCTTCCACAAAAAGATGAATTTTTCTCATCTGGGTGCCCCTCCATATACTTACAAGTATCTTCTGTAAGTTCCTCAAGTTGTAAATTTTTAGCTGGCTCAAAATCTTTGTCTAAAAGTAAAGATCTAAATTTACTTTTTCTCCCTCTCTTTGCAGCACTGATCTCATTGTTTTTTTGAGAATTTTTCAAATTAACAGCTGATCTAGTTTTTATTTTTGCAGACAAATTAAGTCTATGAGCTTTACCAATAACTGCATTTCTGCTGATACCACCAATTATTTCTGCTATCTGACTTGCAGTTTGGCCCTTACCCCATAACTCTCTTAATTTATTAACTTTTTCCTCTGTCCAGCTCATATTTTACTACATTTTGTAGTTTATATTATTTATATAACATTATGTTGAAACATATACATTTAAAAGACAAGACAAATTTTGGTTTTTTTAACAAGTTAATAATTTATTTAATAATAACCTATGGTTGCAATATAACGATTTGAAAAAACCAAATTAAACAAATTGACAATTAATGAGTAAAAGCTCCTTAGCAAATAATTACAAAAGAAGAAATTTATCCTTTAAAAAAGGAATTGGCAGTTTTCTTTATTCATCAAAAGGAGAAAAGTATTTAGACTTTGTTCAGGGTATAGCTGTAAACTCTCTCGGACACGCAAACCCATATTTGTATGGAAAATTAAAAGATCAAGCGAAAAAACTTTGGCATGTATCTAATGCATTTATAATTCCTGAGGGAGAAAATTTAGCAAAAAGACTAACAAAAAATACATTTGCAGACGCCGTAATCTTTCAGAATAGTGGTGCAGAAGCAACAGAGGCGGCTATAAAAGTTGCAAGAAGATATTTTTATTCGATTGGAAAGCCAAACAAAAGTAGAATTATATGTATTAAGAATTCATTTCATGGGAGAACTATCGCTGCAATAAGTGCTAGTGGATCAAAAAAAATGACAGAGGGTTTTGGACCAAAAGTTCCTGGTTTCGACCACTTTGAGTTTGGAAATCATAAAAAAATGAAGAAACTAATAAACAAAAATACAGCAGCTATAATGGTTGAAACAATTCTTGGAGAAGGTGGCATCAAGACTATTCCAGATTTTTGTATCAAAGAGTTAAGAAAACTTTGCAATAAGAAAGGTATTTTGCTTATTTTGGATGAAGTTCAGTGTGGTATTGGAAGATCAGGCACTTTTCTTGCTTACGAATCTGCTAAAGTAAAACCTGATATTGTACCTATAGCAAAAGGTATTGGTGGAGGGTTTCCGATTGGTGCAGTTTTAATGACAAAAAAAGTTGCAAAAGGTATGTTGCCTGGAACTCATGGTTCTACATTTGGTGGAAATCCTTTAGCAATGACAGTTGGTAATGCAGTGCTTGATCAAATTTTAAAAAAGGGATTTCTGCAAAATGTTAAAAAATTATCAGGATTTTTTCATTTAGAATTAAACAAAATTAAAGAACAATTTCCTAAAATTATTAAAGAAGTAAGAGGAAAAGGTTTACTAATAGGTTTACAATTAAATTTTGATCAGACAAAATTTATCCAGCAATTAATGGAAAATAGATTACTTACAATACGTGCAGCAGAAAATGTAATAAGAATATTGCCTCCACTTAATGTAAAAAAATCAGAGATCAACTTTGCTTTAAAAATAATAAGAAAAGTTTGTAAAAATTATAAAATATGAAACATTTTATAAATATAAAAGATATACCATCAAAAGACCTTCGAAAAATCTTAGATGACGCAAAAAAAAGAAAAAATAGAAGAAAAAATTTAAATACACTTGATATTGATAAAGATAGACCGCTTCGTGGAAAGTTATTAATACAAATGTTTGAAAAACCTAGTTCTAGAACAAGGCTAAGTTTTTATCTTGCTATAAAACAATTAGGTGGTGGTACATTAACTCTTAAATCTAAAGAAATTCATTTGGGCAAAGGTGGAGAGAGTCTTGAAGATACAGCCAAAATTTTATCTACTTATGGTGATGGCTTTATGCTTAGAACAGATAGTGATAATAAAATAGACGAATTTTGTAAATATTCAAATATTCCAGTAATTAATGGCCTAAGTCCATCATCTCATCCCACACAAATCCTCTCAGATGTTTTTACAGTTGAGGAAATAAAAAAAAAACCAATTTCAAAACTCAATATATCTTGGATAGGCGATTGTAATAATGTTCTAAATAGTTTGATTGCGGCAAGTATAAAATTTTCTTTTCATTTAAATGTTGGATGTCCAAAAAATTATAAACCTAAAAAGTTTATTTTAGATTGGGTTAAGAAGAATAAAAGTAATATTAATATTTTTCATGACCCAAAAAAAGCAGTGAAAAACGCTGATGTAATTTTTTCAGATAAAGTAATTTCTCTAAACGATCGCGTGGATATAAAGCAAAAAATTAAAGAATTTAAAAAATTTAAAATAGATGAAAAATTGTTAAATAGTGCAAAAAAAAATGTAATTTTTCTTCACTGTTTACCTAGAGGAAATGAAGTAACAAATAAAGTATTCCTAGGAAAAAAATCTCATGTTTGGCAACAAGCTGCGAATAGAGTGCATGTTCAAAAAAGTATTTTGTTATATTGTTTTGATAAATTAAGGTAATGGAAGTGGATTATCAGAATTTTGATTCAAGTAAAGTATAACAGAGGCTCTGTCTTTTTCTTTTCTTAAGCCCGCAAATGCCATTTTAGTTCCTTTAATGTAAGATTGGGGTTTTCTTAAATAACCATTCATCTCCTCAAATGTCCAATTTTTATCGTAACTTGCCATTGCTTTTGAATATTTATAATCACTGATCGCTGCAACTTGTCTTCCTAACACACCATAAAGTACCGGTCCAATTTTGTTTGCACCACCTTTATTTACTACATGACAAGCTGTGCATTTTTTAAAAGCCTTTTCTCCATGTTCAACTGTACCAAGCGCTAAAAGAGCTGAAATATCAACTTCCTCAACCTCTGCAGCTTTCACGCTTTGAGAACTATTTTCCGTATCAGGTAATTCAACTTTGTAACCAGCTTTCTCTGGCTTTTCTATAAAGAAGACTAGGTCTGATATTTTTCCAATACCGATAACTAATAAGGCCACAAGTAATACTGCAGCAATAATTTTATTTACTTCAAATGAGTCCATGATTTTTAATTAATATGGTCGTATAACATGATAAACGTAAAAAATACTAAATTTAATTTTTAATTTTGCGTCTGAAAGACGCATAATACTTAGAATTTATGACAAAAAGTATAATTTTAATTCCCTCTCGGCTCGCAGCTAAAAGACTACCAAACAAACCTCTTTTAAAAATTAACAATAAATCGATAATTATGCATGTTTATGAAAAGGCAATTGAGTGTGGAATTGGAGATGTTTTTGTAACTACTTGTGATGACGAAATCGTAAGTGAAGTTCAAAAAAATGGTGGAAAATCAATACTTACAAGCAAACATCATAATACTGGCACAGATAGAATTGCTGAGGCCCTAGATAAAATTAAATTAGAAAATGAAGTAGATTATATAATTAATTTGCAGGGAGATGAGCCGCTAATTGATATCTCTGATATCAAGAATTTAAGTGATAAAGCAATTAATAATAATTCTGATCTAGCAACTTTAGCATGTAAAATAGATAAATCTAATCAAGATAAATATACCAACGCAAACATAGTTAAAGTTGTGACACAAGATAATTTGCAACAAACAAGTATTTCTAAGGCGGTAAAGTTTGAGAGAATTATTGACGCTAAAACAAATAATTATATATACCAACACATAGGTATTTATATTTACAAAAAATCTATTCTTAAAAAATTTATTAACTTAAATCAAACTGAGAATGAAAAAGTTAAGAAACTTGAACAATTAAGAGCTTTAGAGAATGGCATAAGTATTGATGTTACTTATGCAAAAACAACACCAATCGGAGTTGATACAGAAGAGGATTATGTAGAATTAAAAAATTTAATGGAATATAAGAAATAGAATATGAAAATTGCTTATCAAGGAATACCCGGAAGTTATAGTGAAAGTTGTGCAAAACAAATGTATCCAGATTGTGAAACTATTTCTTGCAAAACATTTGATGAGTGCTTTGAAAAATCTAGTGAGAATAGTGAAATTAAAGCTATTATACCAGAATCAAATAAAACCACAGGCAACATAGGTGTTGAGTATTTAATATTCAAATATAGGTTAAATATCTATGAGGAGCATTTTTTTCCAATTAAACACAATTTACTTGGTTTAAAAGGATCTAAAATAAATGACATTAAAAATGTATATTCACATGCGCAAGCATTGAGTCAATCTTCAAACTTTATTAGAAAGCATAATTTAAATGAAAATGTTCGAGCTGATACAGCTGGATCTGCTAAGTTTATTTCAGAAGATAAAGATAAAACTAAATCTGCAATTGCTTCTCTTCTAAGTGCTGAAATTTATAATTTAGAAATATTAGAAAAAAATATTCAAGATGATAAAAATAATGTAACGAGATTTTTACTAATGGGAAAAGATATCTACCAGCCAGAATTTAATAAAGGAGACTTTTTAACATCATTTTTATTTAAACTTAAAAGTAAACCTGCTGCATTATATTCTGCACTCTCAGGTTTCGCTTTAAATGGGGTTAATTTAACCAAATTACAAAGTTTTCCTGAAAAGAATTCTTTTTCCTCATTTTTTTTTCTTTGTGATATTGAGGGTCATATAGAGGATGATAAAATTAAAACCTCATTAAAAGAATTAGGATTACATTGTGAAGATATGCACGTTCTAGGTGTTTATAAAGCTGATAAAATTAGAAAAAAATAAGTCTCAACTTTATTGTAGAATAGAAAAAATTATTGGTATAATAGTTTTGGGGGCCAATCAGGTGGAGTTACCATGAACTCCCCCAGGCTTGAAAAAGAGCAAGGGTAGTGAGTATTTTCCAGGTTGGTTGGTCTCCTTTTATTAATGACAAATAATTCAAAAGTATTAGCTTTAAAATATAGACCTCAGGTACCTGAAGATTTAATTGGACAAGAAGTTTTAATTGAAACTATTGTCAATGGAATTAAATCTGAAAAAACACCAAATGCTTATCTTTTTACCGGTATCAGAGGAGTAGGTAAAACTACTATTGCAAGAATCATAGCCAAAGCACTTAATTGTAAAAATGGAATAGACAATCTTTGTAAGGAAATATTTTGTGAAAATTGCAGCTCTATAATCAATTCAAATCATATTGATGTTTTAGAAATGGATGCAGCTAGCAAAACAGGTGTAGACGATGTAAGAGATTTAATCGAATTTTCTAGATATGGCCCAACATCTGCAAAATATAAAATTTTTATAATTGACGAAGTTCACATGCTTAGCAAACAGGCATTTAATGCTTTGTTGAAAACACTTGAAGAACCTCCAGGTTACTTGAAATTTATTTTTGCCACAACTGAGATAAAAAAAATACCAGTGACTGTAGTTTCAAGATGTCAGAGATATGATTTGTCGAGAATAAAGTCTGATCAATTATTTAATTTTTTAAAAGATATAGCACAAAAAGAAAAAGGACTCATTTCAGACGAAGCATTAAAACTTATTGTAAAAATTTCTGAAGGATCTGTTAGAGATTCTCTTTCATTGTTAGATCGTGGACTGATGAGTATTATCGATGGTAATGAATTTACTTTAGAAAATGCTCAGAAAATTTTTGGATATTTTGATAAAAGTTTCTTAATAGAATTAATTGAGTATTTATTTAAAGGTGATGAAAAAAATGTAATTAAACATTACAGAAAATTATTTGATGCAGGGATTGAACCAAAATCATTTTTAAATGATTTTCTTGAAGTACTTTATTATATAAAAAATATAAATTCTATAAGGCTTGAGGGTAAAGTTTTTAATCTAAATGATGGTGAGTTTAAAAAAATTTTAGAGATAGCTAAAAAAACAGATCCACAAGAAATAATTTTATTTTGGCAATTTACAATCAAAACTATCGATGAATTAGAAATTGTATCTAATCCAAGTTTATCTGTTGAGATGTTTTTAATAAGATTAATTTATCTGAAAGGCTCCAAAATTAAAGAAGGTATAAACAATGAACCATTAGTTTCCCCAATTGATAAAGAAACTGTAAAAATAGACAAAACAGTTGAAACAGTAAATCAGATTAAAAATGTATCACAAGAAGATAAAATAGATCCAAAATTAGAATTGAATAAAAAAAAAACTGAAATTAGTTCGTTTCAAGAGTTAATTAATTTATGTAATAAACAAAAAGAAATTAAATTAAAATATGAGCTTGAAACCAATATTAATCTTGTATCCTTTGAGAATTGCAGAATGGAAATATCTTTTAATGATAACTTAGACAAAGATTTTATTAAAGAATTGTCAAATAAACTTTTTGAATGGACAGGTAATAGGTGGATAATAACTCTTTCTCAAAAAAAAGGAGAAATTTCCATGAAAGAAAAAGACCAAATAAACCAGAGGCAAATTTTTGATGAAGTTAAAAAAAGTAATATTTATAAAAAAGTTTTAGAAATTTTACCTGACGCTGAATTGATTGAAGTAAAAAAAATAGATAAGGAGAGTAATGACTGATTTTAGTAAGATTTTGGATAAAGCTAAAGAGCTTGAGGCGAAAATGAAAGAAAGCCAAGAAAAAATAAAACAAATTGAGGTAGTAGGGAGTTCTGGTGGAGATGCAATAAAAGTTACACTTAACGGTGATGGCGAAATGACAAATATTGAAATAGGTGACGAAATTTTAAAGGAAGAAAAGGGTATAATTCAAGATCTTATTACAGCTGCACATAATAATGCAAAATCCCAGCTGAAATCCAAAACTTCTGAGGAGATATCAAAAGCAACAGGTGGATTTGGAATACCTGGATTTAAATGGCCACTTTAAAAAATTAATGCAAAATATTTCTGAGATTGAAACACTTATCAAATTAATTTCTAAACTACCTGGACTTGGTCCAAAATCAGCTAAGAGAATAATTCTCAAGTTAATAAATAATAGACAGGAAATTTTAAAACCTCTGGCCTCATCTTTAAATGAAGTTTATAAAAAAATAATCAGATGCAAAACATGTGGCGCTTTAAGATCAAGTTCATCAGAGTGTGAAAATTGTGAAAATACAAATAAAAATTATAATAAAATTTGTGTCGTAGAAAATATTGCAGATCAATGGGCAATTGAAAGTTCTAGTATCTTTCAAGGATACTTCCACATTTTAGGAGGTACTATTGACAACTCAACTAATCAAAGAAAAGAGGATTTATTAATAGATTCATTAGTTCAAAGAGTAAAAAAAAATAATATTGATGAAATAATTTTAGCAACATCAGCTACTGTAGAGGGTCAAACGACAGCCTTTTATATACAGGATAGCCTGAGAAATATTAATGTAAAAATTTCTAAACTTGCCCAAGGTTTGCCTGTTGGAGGTGAAATTGAAAATCTAGATGACGGAACGCTAGTTTCAGCGTTTAAAAATCGCAAAAATTTAGGACAATAATTTAATTTTTCTTGATAATTCTGTTCAAATGCAGAAGAGGTTCCGTATAACCAGATGGTTGTGATTTACCATGAAAGATAAGTTCACAAGCGGCTTTAAATGCAATCGATTTATAATACTTTGGGGACATATTTTCATAGTTTGGATCACTTTTGTTTTGATCATCAACTACCTTGGCCATTTTCTTCATGATTTCAAGCACTTGTTTGTTTGAACAATATCCATGGTGCAACCAATTTGCGATATGTTGTGAAGATATTCTTAAAGTTGCTCTATCCTCCATTAAACCTACATTGTTTATATCTGGAACTTTTGAACAGCCTACACCTTGATCTACCCATCTCACTACATAACCTAAGATTGTTTGAGCTGAGTTTGATATCTCATTTTCTATTTCTTCAACAGACCAGTTTGGCCTATCAGCTATTGGTATATTTAAAAGATCGTCTAATTTTGCTGATGATCTTGATTTTAGCTCTTCATGTTTTTTGAAAATATCAATTTCATGATAATGTAAAGCATGCAATGCTGCAGCTGTAGGTGATGGCACCCATGCACAATTAGCACCAGAATTTAAATGGCCAATTTTTTGCTCCATCATATCTTTCATTTTATCAGGCATTGCCCACATTCCTTTACCGATTTGAGCTACACCAGAAAAACCACATTTTAAGCCAATATCGACATTATTATTTTCATAGGCTTCAATCCATTTTGACTTTTTCATATCTCCTTTTTTAATCATTGGACCTGCTTCCATCGAGGTATGCATTTCATCGCCTGTGCGATCTAAAAATCCAGTATTGATAAAAAAAACTCTATGTTTTAAGGTTCTGATACACTCTTTTAAATTTGCAGAGGTTCTTCTTTCCTCATCCATAATTCCACATTTAATCGTATTCTTCTCTAATTCTAAAACCTCTTCAACTTTTCCAAAAATAATATCAGTAAATGCTGTTTCATCTGGTCCATGCATTTTAGGTTTAACTATATAAATTGAACCTGATCTAGAGTTGCCTTTAAGTTTTAAATCATGAAGGCAAGCTGCTGATGTAATAAATGCATCTAAAATTCCTTCAGGAACTTCAGATCCATCATTTAATATAATTGACGGATTAGTCATTAGGTGTCCAACATTTCGAACCAATAACAAACTTCTTCCATGAAGTTTCATATTTTTTCCTGAGTTAGATATATAACTTCTATCTGGGTTTAGTTTTCTTTTTAATTGTTTTCCTTGTTTTTCAAAAATTGAAACTAAATCTCCCTTCATTAATCCTAACCAATTTCTGTAACATGCAACCTTATCTTCTGCATCAACTGCAGCAACACTATCTTCATGATCACATATAGTCGAAATTGCCGACTCTATTATAATATCACTTATTCCAGCTGCATCTTGTGCTGCGCTAAAGGCTTTTGGATTTATGATAATTTCTAAATGTAAATTATTATTATTTAATATAACGGCAGTGGGCTTTAAAGCTTCTCCTCTAAAACCTGTAAATTTTTCGTTTTGTTTTAGATCAAATAAATTTTTATCTTTTTTAATCTTTAAATTTCCATCATGAACTTCAAATCCAGAGATTTCTCTCCAACTAATATCATTTATAGGAAAATGCTTATTTAAAAAATCTCTAGCATAATTAATTACCTGCTCACCTCTTAGAGGGTCATATTTTTCACTTCCACTCTCTTCTGACTCAATCACATCGGTGCCATATAAACTATCATACAAGCTCATCCATCTCGCATTAGCTGCATTTAAACTATATCTAGCATTCATTATCGGCACAACCAATTGAGGTCCTGCTATACTTGAAATTTCAGTGTCTAAATTTTTAGTTTCGATTTTGAATCCCGAACCTTCTTCCTTGAGATAGCCAATATCCTTAAGAAATTTTTTGTAGTTTTCTAAATTAAAATCTTCAAATTTATTTTTTTTGTGCCAAAGATCTATTTCTTTTTGTATGGTTTCTCTTATTTCTAAAAGCTCTCTATTTTTTGGAGCAAGTTCATGTACCACCTTATCAAAACCATCCCAAAATTTTTTAGGACTAATATTGGTACCTAGTAACAGTTCATTATCTATAAAATCAGCAAGTATTTTATCAACAGATAAATTATTAATTTTAATAAATTTTTCTTTCATAAACTAAATAAATTTTTACCCCATCTGTTGATTAACCTGTGAGTTTTACTCCGTCGGTGAGAAATATTCTCTTTCCAGATAATTATGTTAAGATGGTCCTTTTGCCTGAGAGTTTCCGGGGAAGTTGCTCCTTCGGCGCTATAATAGTCTCTCCCATAAAAACATAAAATTTTAAGTCATTTTATTGCCTTTTTTGGATATAATAAAGCCTTTAAATGAAAAATTACCTTAATTTTGAAACAGAAGTAAAAAATTTAGAGGCTGAACTTGATCAATTAAAAGATCCATATAATCAAGAAGGATTGTCTGAAGTTGATACGTCTAAAATTTCAAAAGTTCAAAAAGAGATTGATGAAAAGTTAAGTGAGATTTACTCAAATTTAGACCCATGGCAAACAGCTTTGGTTGCAAGACATGAAGACAGACCCAAAGCTAAATTTTTCATTGATAATTTGTTCGAGGAGTTTGTGCCTCTTTCTGGTGATAGATATTATGGAGAAGACAAATCTGTCATCTCAGGATTTGCCAAGTTTAATGGAAAGTCAGTACTGGTTATTGGTCAAGAAAAAGGTGAGAATTTAGAAACAAGAATTGAGAGAAATTTCGGCATGATGCGACCAGAGGGTTATAGAAAAACAATAAGACTAATGAAGTTAGCAGATAAATTTAGAATACCTATAATTTCATTTATAGATACACCCGGCGCATATCCAGGAGTTGGAGCAGAGGAAAGAGGTCAAGCTGAGGCAATAGCAAAATCCATTGAATGTTGTATGGAACTTACAGTACCGACTATTTCTGTGATAATTGGTGAAGGTGGCTCTGGTGGCGCTATCGCTCTTGCCTCATCTAACAAAGTGCTAATGTTACAAAATGCAATCTACTCAGTAATTTCTCCTGAAGGATGTGCAACAATCCTTTGGCGAGATCCAAAAAAAACTTTAGAGGCTTCAAAAGCAATGAAACTTTCATCTAAAGATTTACTTAATTTAGACATTATAGACGAAATAATTCCAGAACCAATTGGTGGAGCTCACAGGGATAGAGATTTAATTTTAGATAACGTTCGGTTATCTCTAGATAAAAACTTAAATTTTTTTCTTTCTATGGAAAAAGATGAAATATTAAATCACAGAAAAAATAAATTTTTGTCAATTGGTAGGAATAAGGGATTTGCAACTCAAACAGGTTTAAATGAAAATTTAACAATGAAAGAAAGCAAGTTTGATAGAATTGTCTCTAAGTTTAAAAGTGATATTAAATTAACTTATATTTCAATAGGAATCTTAATCTTTATATTCTCATTATTTTTTATATTATAAGGATCCGCAACAATGCTTATATTTTTTACCTGAGTTACAAGGACAAAGCTCATTTCTTCCAATTTTTTTCGTAGATAGTTCGTTAAACTTTTTGTTTTGTTCTTGTGAAAAATTATTATCTTGTTCTTGGCTATCAATTACTTTTACATTTATCAAAAAAGTAATTAATTCTGTTTTTAATTTGTTAAGCAAATTCTCAAATAATATGAAAGCTTCTTTCTTGTACTCTACTAGGGGATCTCTTTGACCATAAGATCTAAGACCTATAACTTGTCTCAATTGTTCTAAATATTGAATATGCAATTTCCAATTTTGATCGATTAATTGTAAGAATATTCTTTTTTCAATTTCAAGCGCTTCATTTTTTCCTAGAAGACTAAATCTTTCCTCTCTTTTTTCTAAAAATTTATCTTTTACAATTTTTTCAAGTTCCACATCTCTTATATTTGAAAGTTCTTTTACTTTCTCATCATCAAATGATTTTCCAAAAATTGTCTTAAAGCTTTTTGCAAAATCATCCGAAGTTGGATTTGCTAATTTCTTAGACTTCAAGAATTTTAATTCATTTAAGTTTTCATCTATAAAATCATCTGCAAATACATTTGCTTCCTTGCTCTCCATAACATTATTCCTTTGACTAAATATGACTTGTCTTTGGTCATTAAGCACATTGTCAAATTTTAGGAGGGTTTTTCTAATATCAAAATTTCTAGCCTCAACTTTTTGCTGAGCTCTTTCGAGAGCTTTGTTTATCCATGGATGATCTATACTTTCTCCATCTTTAAGTCCTAGCTTTTCTAAAATATTATTCATAGACTCTGATCCAAATATTCGCATTAAATCATCTTCTAAACTTACGAAGAAAATAGAATTACCCTCATCACCCTGCCTTCCAGATCGACCTCTAGCTTGGTTATCTACTCTCCTACTTTCCATTCTCTCAGTTCCTATTACGAATAAACCTCCCAATTTTTTCACTTTCTCTTTTTCACTTTCGTCTTGACCTCCAAGTTTAATATCAACCCCTCTTCCAGATATACTTGTAGTTATAATTATCGAATTTATTTTGCCTGCGTTGGCAATTATTTCTGCTTCTTTCTCATGATTTTTTGCATTCAAAACTATGTGTTTAATTCCTTTTTTATTTAACAAATCTGAATAGTGCTCAGATTTATTTATACTTGCAGTAAACACTAACAAAGGTTGACCTGACTTATTACATTCAATTATTTTATCAATTATTGCATCGTCCTTTTCTTTTAAAGTTCTGAAAATTTGATCATTCCAATCCTTTCTTATCATTTCTTTATTTGTGGGTATTGATACTACTGGCAAATTATAGATTTCAAAAAACTCCTCAGATTCAGTTTGAGCTGTTCCAGTACAACCAGATATTTTTTTATAAAGTTTAAAAAAGTTTTGGTAGGTAATAGACGCCAAAGTTTGATTTTCAGCATTAACCACTAACTTTTCTTTTGCTTCTAAACTTTGATGGAGCCCATCTCCAAATCTTCTGCCTGGAAGTTGTCTTCCAGTTTGTTCATCAATTATAATAATTTGATTATCTTTGACTATATAATCTCGTCCATTTTGAAATAAATGATTAGCTTTTAAAGCTTGATTGACATGATGAACAAGATGCAGGTTTTCAGGATCATAGAAGTTATTATTTTTCAAAATTCCAGCGTTTGAAAATATTTTTTCAATATTATCAATACCTTTATTTGTGAGAAGAATATTTTTATCCTTTTCGTCAATATCAAAGTCATCAGACTTCAATGTTTTTATAAGTTTATCAATTGCAATATATTGACTGGTTTTATCCTCTGCAGCCCCTGAAATGATCAAAGGAGTTCTAGCTTCATCAATTAGACAGGAATCTATCTCATCAACGATAGCATAATTATGCCCTCTTTGAACCATGTCTTTTTTTGAAAATTTCATATTGTCTCGAAGATAATCAAAACCTAGTTCACTATTAGTTGCATAAGTTATGTCCTTTAAATAGTTTTCTTTTCTCTCAAGATCAGATTGATTAGTGTTTATAAAGCCACAACTTAAACCTAGGAATTCATATATCTCCCCCATATTTTGACTATCTCGTTTAGCCAAATAATCATTTACAGTTACTATATGAACACCTTTTTTTTCTAATGCATTGAGGTAAGCTGCTAAAGTTATAGTCAAGGTTTTTCCTTCACCCGTTTTCATTTCTGCAATTTTATTTTCATGGAGAGCTACACCACCAATCAATTGAACATCAAAGTGTCTTTCATTGTGAACTCTTTTTGATGCCTCTCTAACTAAGGCAAAAGCCTCTGGCAATATTTGGTTTATCTTTTCACCATCATTTAGTCTCGAAATTAGTTCAGATGTTTTTTTTGGAAAATCAGAATTATCAATATTTTCAAATTTTTTTTCTAAACCGTTAATCTGATTAACTATTTTGCCAATTCTTTCTAGCTCTTTTTGATTTCCACTTTTAATTATTTTGGATAATAGATTTAACGGATTAAACATTTTAATGTACAGTAGTTAGTGAATATATAGTAATTTTTTAGAGAAATTAAATATCATGGTTTTAGGTATAAACAACTTTTTTGATGCTAGAAATAAAAACGCAAAAGTTGCAGATTTTCAAGATTTAGACCATTTAGATGGAGTATCGGTATCTGCAGTTTCAGCAAATTTGTATGATCAAAAAAGAGATGACCTCGTTTTATTTTATTTTAGAAATGGAGCTAATCATTCATCTTTGTTTACAAAATCAAGTGTTGTATCAGAAAATATAAAGTGGAACAGAAAAATTAAGTCACAAAAAATACATGCATTATTAATAAATACGAGAAATGCTAATGCTCTAACAGGATCAGATGGATATGAAGCATTAAAAATACTTTCTTTAGATTTATCTGAAAAACTGACGCTCAAACAAAAACAAGATGAAGAGTATCCAAAAATTATTCGTTCTGAAAGTATACTTTTTGCATGTACTGGCACTATTGGAGAAAAATTTCCTCTAGAAAAAATAAAAAATTCACTTCCTAACTTAGTTGATAATATTAAATATAATCAAAACAAACTAATATGGATGAAAGCAGCCTCAGGAATCAAAACAACAGATACCAAACCTAAGCTAGCAATGTCAGAGTGCAAAATAGGTAATACACCTATAAAGGTATATGGTATCGCCAAAGGCTCTGGAATGATATTTCCAAATATGGCAACAACATTAGGATTTATATTTACTGATGCAAATTTATCTTCATCAATTTTAAAAAATATCCTTAAGGATACTATTGAAACTACTTTTAATGCAATATCTTGTGATGGGGATACCAGCACGAATGACATGGTGTCAATTTTTGCAACAAATAAAGCAAATAATTCTGAAATTAAAAGCCACAAAGACAAAAAATTACAAGATTTCAAAGAGTCGGTTCACGAAGTTTTATTAAGCTTGGCTAAGAGAGTTGCAGCAGATGGTGAAGGGGCTTCAAAATTTGTTACTATTAATTGTCAAAAAGCAAAAACAATTGCTGATGCAAAAAAGATTTGTTTTTCAATTTCAAATTCACCTTTAGTTAAAACTGCAATTTCGGGCCAGGATCCAAATTGGGGCAGGATTGCTATGGCTATTGGAAAAACTGAGATAAAAATTGACATTAAAAAATTAACTATCTTTTTTGGCCCTTATAAAATTTTTTCAAAAAACGAATTATCTAAAGATTATGATGTGCAAAAAGTTACTGACTATATGAAAAACGAGTCTATAGAAATCACAGTAGATATAGGAATGGGTAAAAAAAATTTTACCACATATACAATGGATTTGACTAAAGATTATATTGAGATTAATGCAGATTACAGATCTTAACGTATTGAATTTAAGATTAAAATTACTAAATATTTATCATGATCAAGTATTCTCTTATATGCAAACGTTGTAAATTAGAATTTGAAAGCTGGTTCGGATCATCTAAGGAATATGATCGTCTGAAAAAAATGAAACTTTTGAATTGCCAGGGCTGCAACTCTATCAAAGTTGAAAAATCTTTAATGTCTCCCAATTTATCTAATAGTAAAAAAAAAATTACCAATTCCAACGAGTTAAAGTTTCAAGAAGTTAAACAAAAATTGAGAGAATATAAAAAATTTGTTAAAGAAAATTTAAACTTTGTAGGTGAAAATTTTGCTTATGAAGCAAGATCATTACACTACAATAAAAATAAAAATAGAGATAAAAAAAAAGGTATCTATGGAAGAGCTTCCTTGCAGGACGTTAAGGAATTAAAAGAAGAAGGTATAGAGACCGAAATGCTGCCTTGGATTGAGGATAAAGAGAATTAAACTTTCTCAAATTCAGTGATGTAATTAACTGATTTATCTGATGATACTTTCCACTGATCAAATAATGGGTTAAATGTCATACCATCTATTTTTTTTAATTTGAGAGAATTTTTTTGACAAATACTTATCAAGTTTTCAGGTTTGACAAATTTTTCCCACTCATGAGTGCCTATTGGAAGCCATCTTAAAACATATTCTGCTCCAATAATTGCAAATAAATAAGATTTTAGAGTTTGATTTAAGGTTGCAACAAACATGATGCCATTTTTTTTCAAGAACTTTGAACTCTGCTTTATAAAATTATCAATATTTTCTACGTGTTCAACTATCTCCATATTTAAAATAACATCAAATTTTTTTGATGTATTTAAATTTTCTGGCGAACAATTTAAATAAGTTATTTTTAATTTACTTTTTTTTAAGTGATGTTTTGCAATATTAATATTATTTTTAGATGCATCAATTCCAGTTACATTCGCACCCAATCTTGACATTGGTTCCGAAAGCAATCCGCCTCCACAACCAATATCTAAAATTTCCAAGTTTTTTAATGGTTTATTATTTTTTTTTAATGAAAAATGTTCAATTAGATTTTCTTTAATATATTTTATCCTAATCGGATTAAATTTATGTAATGGTTTAAATTTTCCTGTAGGATTCCACCACTCATCAGCAATTTTTGAAAATTTTTCTATTTCTTTATTGTTAATTGTGTTATTTTTCATAACTTTATTGACTTTATATAGATGATGTATTTTATCAATATTTTTATTAAATAATTATTTAATCATGAAAATTGTAGTTTTAAAATTTGGTGGAACATCTGTTGGTACTATTGAAAGAATTAAAAAAGTTTCTGAAATAATAAAAAATTATGTAAAAAAAAGATACTCAGTTATTGTTGTTTCTTCTGCCATGAGTGGATCAACAAATGATTTAATTAAAAAATCAAAAAAAATCAGCAATAATTTCTCAGATGCTGAATACGATGTATTAGTATCATCAGGTGAGCAAGTTTCATGCTCACTTATTGCAGGAAGACTAGTGCATCTTGGACTGAAATCTAGATCGTGGACAGCCTGGCAAATACCTATTTTTACAGAAAATAAACATAAGTTTTCAAGAATAAACCAAATAAATAAAAGTAAATTATTAAACTATTTAAAATCTGGTGGTGTACCAATAATTACTGGTTTTCAAGGTGTAAATCGTAATGAGAGAATTACAACAATTGGAAGAGGAGGGTCAGACTCAACAGCAATAATGTTAGCTAAATTTTTTAAAGCAGATAAATGTATTATTTTTACTGACGTAGAAGGTATTTTTACAACTGATCCAAACAAACTCAAATCAGCAAAAAAAATAAAAATAATATCTTATGAGGAAATGCTCGAGATGGCTTCATTAGGAGCAAAAGTAATGCAACCAGAATCTATTCAAGATGCTAGATTAAATAGGATTAATATAGAGGTAAAATCATCTTTTAAAAAAAAATTAGGAACATTAATCACTAAAAGAAAAAATATAATAAATAATAAAATAATTACAGGAATTACATCTACCCAAAATGATGCAAAAGTGACTTTAGTTGGAGTAAAAGATAAACCAGGAATTGCAGCATCTATCTTTAAACCATTATCAAAAAATTCAATTAACGTTGATATGGTTGTACAAAATATTTCTGCGAATGGAAGAGAAACAGATTTAACATTTACTATAAAAAATGAGGATTTAAACAAAACAAAAAAAATTGTTAATGAAAATAAAAATATAAATTTTAAAAAACTAATTTTTGATAAAAATGTAAGTAAAATTTCTATAATTGGCGTAGGAATGGTAACTACACCAGGTGTTACTTTTAGAATGTTTCAAGCATTAGCTAATCAAAAAATTAATATACAAGTTATTTCAACATCAGAGATAAAAATTTCAGTTTTAGTCGACAAAAAGAATATTAAAAAAGCTATTACCGCATTGCATAAGGAATTTAAGTTAGACCGATAAAATGAGCATAAGACCTTTTAGAGATATAAGTAGAAAAAAAACAAAAGAAATTAATGTTGGAAATTTAAAAATTGGGGGAGATAATCCAATATCAGTTCAATCCATGACCAATACCCTGACAAAAGATTCTAAATCCACTATTAAACAAATAAAAGATTTAGAAAACGCTGGAGCTGATTTAGTGAGGGTTTCATGTCCTGATAAAGAGTCAACAGAGGCTTTGAAGCAAATTGTAAAACAAGTTAAAGTTCCAATAGTTGCAGATATTCATTTTCATTATAAAAGAGCAATTGAGGCAGCTGAAAATGGTGCACATTGTTTAAGAATTAACCCTGGAAATATAGGTGACCTACAAAAAGTTAAAGAGGTTATTAAAGCTGCAAAAAATAATGGTTGTGCGATTAGAGTTGGCGTAAATGCCGGATCGCTTGAAAAAGATATTCTTGAAAAATATAAGGAACCTTGCCCCGAGGCTCTCGTTGAAAGCGCATTAAGAAATATTAAAATATTAGAGAATGAAGATTTTTTTAATTTTAAAGTAAGTGTTAAATCATCTGATGTATTTTTATCAATTGGAGCTTACAAACAATTATCCGCCAAAATAGATTATCCTCTTCACATTGGCATAACAGAGGCAGGCAGTTTTTTACCTGGCACAATAAAATCATCAATTGGTTTTGGATCACTCCTTTTAGATGGAATAGGTGATACTATAAGAGTATCTCTCTCTGATGATCCAGTAAAAGAGATAAATGTTGGTAATGAGATTTTAAAATCACTTAATCTTAGAAACAGAGGTGTTAGAATTATTTCGTGTCCATCTTGTGCTAGACAAGCATTTGAAGTAATTGATACAGTTAAGATTTTAGAGGAAAAACTTTCTCACATTAAAACCCCATTAACATTGTCAATCATTGGATGTGTTGTAAATGGTCCAGGAGAAGCCGCACAAACTGAAATTGGAATTACTGGAGGTGGTAAGGGAAATCATATGATGTATTTAAATGGCGTCGAGAATGAAAAAATTAAAAGTGGAGAAATTATTTCAAAAGTAGTCAGCATGGTTGAAAAAAAGGCCAAAGAAATAGAAGAAAAAAATCAATAATAATGCTTCCTTTAGACAAAGTTCAGGGATTGATATCTAAACATTCTAAACTTGAAAAAGACTTATCTTCAGGAGAAATCGACAAAAATACATTTGCTGAAAAATCTAAGGAATATTCCGATTTAAATGAAATAATTAAAGAGGCGAAGGAATACAATCAATTTGAAAAAAATAAATCTGAACTAGAAAACATAATTAATGATACTAGCTCTGATAAAGAAATGAAGGATTTAGCTGAAAAAGAGCTTTCTGAATTAAAACAGAAATATTATTTAAATGAAAAAAAAATCAAGATTTTTTTATTACCTAAGGATGAAGCTGATGCCAAAAATGCCATGATTGAAATAAGAGCAGGTACAGGAGGATTAGAGGCTAGTTTATTTGCTGGAGATCTTTTTAAAATGTATGAAAAGGTAAGTAATAAAAAAAAATGGCAATTAGAAATAATTTCAATTTCAAAAAGTGATGCAGGTGGGCTCAAAGAGGTCATTGCTTCCATTAAAGGTAAAAATATTTATTCATCTTTAAAATATGAGAGTGGTGTACACAGGGTACAAAGAGTTCCAGATACAGAAACACAAGGTAGAGTGCACACATCAGCAGCAACTGTGGCTGTTTTGCCTGAGGCTGAGGAAGTTGATGTTAAAATAGAGGATAAAGACTTAAGAGTTGATGTTTTTAGAAGTAGTGGCCCTGGTGGACAAAGTGTAAATACAACTGATTCAGCAGTGAGAATAACTCACATACCAACAGGAATTGTTGTAAGTCAACAAGATGAAAAATCTCAAATCAGAAATAAAGAGAAGGGTCTTAAAATATTAAGATCAAGAATTTATGAACTAGAAAGACAAAAAAGAGATGAAGAAAGATCGAAAGATAGAAAAAGTAAAATTGGAACTGGCGATAGATCAGAAAGAATAAGAACATATAATTTTCCACAAGGAAGAGTGACTGACCACAGAATTAATTTGACATTACATAAATTAGAAGAATTTATGGAAGGAGAAATTTTTGATGAAATGATAGAAAATTTAAGCATTCAAGCACAAGAGGAGCAACTTAATAAATTATCATAATGAATTTACAACAAATTTTAAATAAAGCATCAAGTCAATTAAAACTCAAAAATATTAAATCTTATAAACTAGATTCTGAATTATTATTAGCAAAAACGCTTAATGTTTCTAGAGAAGAAGTTTTATTAAATCTAAATAAAAAAATTGAACAATCTGAGATAAAAAAATTCAGTTATTATATAAATTTAAGAAATCAATATAAACCAGTCGCACACATAATTAATTATAAGTTTTTTTGGAAATATAAATTTTTTGTTAACAAAGATGTTCTTATTCCAAGACCAGAAACAGAATTGATTATTGAGCGAACTCTGAGTATTTTGACTAAAAAATCAAAAAAAAATATACTTGAAATTGGAACTGGCTCTGGATGTGTAGCTGTTTCTTTAATAAAAGAAAGACCTAATTGCAGAATTGTAGCTATAGATAAGTCACCAAAAGCTATCAAAGTTGCTAAAAAAAATGCAGAAATACATCAAGTTGGAAAAAAAATTAATTTTCTAAATATCGATGTTGACAAATACTTTAGCAATAAATATGATATCATCATTTCTAATCCTCCTTATATTACAAATAGTGAATTGTTAAGTTTGGATAAGGATGTAAAATTAAATGAGCCTAAAATAGCGTTATCTGGAGGATTTTCAGGATTAGAAATTTTTTTTAAGATTATAAATAAATGCAACAGACTTTTAAAAAATAATGGTATGCTTATTTTAGAAATTGGACATAAACAAGGTAATAAATTAAAACAATATTTAAAATCAAAAGGG
Source organism: uncultured Pelagibacteraceae bacterium (assembly GCA_902592445.1). Taxonomy (GTDB): domain Bacteria; phylum Pseudomonadota; class Alphaproteobacteria; order Pelagibacterales; family Pelagibacteraceae; genus Pelagibacter. The sequence goes on along the minus strand of CACJEN010000004.1, from coordinate 23,591 downwards.
TTTAATAAGATTAAAATTTATAAAGATCTATCAGGAAAAAATAGATGTCTGGTAAGCACTAAAAATCACTAATGAACAGTTTTAAAAATAATCATCAAAGAAGAGGAAGGTATAGGCCGAATGGTGATAGAACCTTCAAAAAAAGAAATGGGAATGGACATAAATTAAATGGAGATTTTAATAACAATCCTGAATTTAAAAGAAAAAACCCAGGTAGAAATAATCAAAACGCAGCAAAATTAATTGAAAAATATAACGACCTAGCAAGAGAGGCTTTATCAAATGGAGATAAAATATTATCAGAAAATTATCTTCAGCACTCAGATCATTTTGCTAGAATTTTGAATTCTCAAGAAACGTCAAAAATACTTAATCTAGAAAAGAATAATTCATTAGAGAAAAAAAGTAATGAAACAATTGTTGATAATGGAAATAAAGAAGATATTTCTAATACTTTAGATTAATTAGTTCTCACAATAAGTTCAGATTTTAATACATCAACTTTAATTCTATTTACTTCGAATTCCTTTCTTTGTTTACCTTTCAAAGTTCTCCCTGATGGTAACTTTAGTTTTTGAGAATTAACTTTTCTTCCATTTTCAATTACCTCGTAGTGTAGATGTGGACCAGTTGATAATCCTGTTGATCCAACATAACCAATTATTTGACCTTGTTTTACTCTCACTCCTCTTTTAATTCCTCTTCCGAATTTTGACATATGTGCATAAACAGTTTGGTATACGGAATTATGTTTAATTTTAACACAATTTCCGCCTCCCCCGCACCATTGAGCTCTAGTAACTATTCCATCTCCGGATGCCATTATTGGTGTACCAGTTGGTGCAGCAAAATCTGTTCCAGTATGCATTTTTGTGAAACCTAATATAGGATGTTTCCTTTTTCCAAAAGGCGAAGAGAGTCTCGCGCCATTAATTGGTGTCTTCATTAAAGTTTTTTTAACACTTATCCCATTCTCATCAAAATAATCTATTTCATTATTTTTCAATTTAAATTTATATAGATTTAAATTATTTCCTTGGGTATTTAATTTAGCATAAATAATGTCACCGTTTTCAATAACTGAGCCGTCTTGATTTTCAAACTGCTCATAAATAATTTGAAAAGAATCTCCTTTCCAAATATCCCTTTGAAAATCTACTTGGAAACCATAAAGTCTAGCAAATTCAATAATCGTATTAGGTCTTATATTCAATCTAACAGCGGCATTATACAAACTATTTTCGATTACTCCTTCTTTGAATACTATAACCTTGGTTAATTGTTTTTCTATTATTTTTGAATTAAATTTTGTCTGGTCTTTATCTCGCCAAAAATATAATTCTTTTTTTTTGTTAATTTCTACTTTAAACTCTATTACTTTAATGTTATCTTTTTTATCTAACTTAAAATAAATTTGTTTATTTTGCTTTAAGTATTTGATTTCTTTTTCTTTTTGTAAAGTCTTTAAAATTTGCTTTTTTTCAGAAATTGGAAATTCTAAATTTTTTAAAATACTTTCATAAGTATCGCCCTCTTGAACTTTATAGTTTATAATGACATATCTTGGATTAAGTTTAGATGTAATAGACTGGATTGTTTTATTTAAATAAGAATTTTTAAAAGTCTTTTGTAAAAGAAAAATCTGATTTTTTTTATTAATGTCATAATAATAGGTTACAAATATAGCTGCAAAAACTAGTGTTACCAGCCAAATGAAATAAGCATATTCTCGAAGTTTATTTAAAATCCTATTTTTCATTTTAACTTAAATTGGTCTAAATATATTGAAATATATGGCTTTTTAGCACACTTTTTATTTATCTAATAACTTGATTTAAATATTTTTTCCAATATAAGCGTCACACTCAATGTGTAAAAACGTTGTTTATTGGGCTTAATAACTCAATTAGCTATTTAATTTGTAAAAATTTTAAGAAGAGAAGTGTGGACGGTTAAGGTTACCAAAATTTGTCGTACACACTTCAACATTTGCATAGGTATTATTCTTAGTACTTATGTAGAAGCTAGTGTGCGCCGTTTTTAAACTTGAGAGTTTGATCATGGCTCAGAACGTACGCTGGCGGCACGCCTTATACATGCAAGTCGAACGAAGTAGCAATACTTAGTGGCAGACGGGTGAGTAACATGTAGGTATCTTCCCTTTGGTGAGGAATAACACGAGGAAACTTGTGCTAATACCTCATAAGTCTTTACGGAGAAAGCTTTATGCGCCAATGGATGAGCCTGCACTTGATTAGTTTGTTGGTGGGGTAATGGCCTACCAAGACTTTGATCAATAGCTGATCTGAGAGGATGATCAGCCACATTGGGACTGAGACACGGCCCAAACTCCTACGGGAGGCAGCAGTAGGGAATATTGCACAATGGAGGAAACTCTGATGCAGCGATGCCGCGTGAGTGAAGAAGGCCTTTGGGTTGTAAAGCTCTTTCGTCGGGGAAGAAAATGACTGTACCCGAATAAGAAGGTCCGGCTAACTTCGTGCCAGCAGCCGCGGTAATACGAAGGGACCTAGCGTAGTTCGGAATTACTGGGCTTAAAGAGTTCGTAGGTGGTTAAAAAAGTTGGTTGTGAAATCCCGAAGCTTAACTTCGGAACTGCAATCAAAACTTTTTAGCTAGAGTATGATAGAGGAAAGCAGAATTTCTAGTGTAGAGGTGAAATTCGTAGATATTAGAAAGAATACCAATTGCGAAGGCAGCTTTCTGGATCATTACTGACGCTGAGGAACGAAAGCATGGGTAGCGAAGAGGATTAGATACCCTCGTAGTCCATGCCGTAAACGATGTGTGTTAGACGTTGGAAATTAATTTTCAGTGTCGCAGCGAAAGCAGTAAACACACCGCCTGGGGAGTACGACCGCAAGGTTAAAACTCAAATGAATTGACGGGGACCCGCACAAGTAGTGGAGCATGTGGTTTAATTCGAAGATACGCGCAGAACCTTACCAACACTTGACATGTTCGTCGCGGCTCTAAGAGATTAGAGCTTTCGGTTCGGCCGGACGAAACACAGGTGCTGCATGGCTGTCGTCAGCTCGTGTCGTGAGATGTTGGGTTAAGTCCCGCAACGAGCGCAACCCTCACTTTTAGTTGCCATCATTTAGTTGGGCACTCTGAAAGAACTGCCAGTGATAAGCTGGAGGAAGGTGGGGATGACGTCAAGTCCTCATGGCCCTTACGTGTTGGGCTACACACGTGCTACAATGGCATTTACAATAGGAAGCAAGATGGCGACGTCAAGCAAATCCTAAAAAGATGCCTCAGTTCGGATTGTACTCTGCAACTCGAGTACATGAAGCTGGAATTACTAGTAATCGCGGATCAGCGCGCCGCGGTGAATACGTTCCCGGGTCTTGTACACACCGCCCGTCACACCATGGGAGTTGGTTCTACCTTAAGGCAAGGTTTTAAACCCTTGACCACGGTATAGTCAGCGACTGGGGTGAAGTCGTAACAAGGTAGCCGTAGGGGAACCTGCGGCTGGATTACCTCCTTTCTAAGGATGAATAAAAACTCGTTTTTATTCTAAATAATATAACAGGTTAATGTTGACCGTCCTCATTTCTCTTCTTGAAACAGTGTTTCTCTCTTCTACGTAGGGCCGGTAGCTCAGTTGGTTAGAGCACACCCTTGATAAGGGTGGGGTCGAAAGTTCGAGTCTTTCTCGGCCCACCAAAAATTTACTGGGGGATTAGCTCAGCTGGGAGAGCGCCTGATTTGCATTCAGGAGGTCAGCGGTTCGATCCCGCTATCCTCCACCATGAAACACTTAGTTATTTTATTTCGTAAAGATTTTTTATTATCAATATCTATATCCGATTGTTCGAATAGATGAACAATCAACAAATATTCGAATAGATGAATATTTTATAAAAATTTGATTCAACACAGAATTTTTTTCTGTGCATAAATCAAGCGTTTAAGGGCGTGTGGCGGATGCCTTGGCACTGAAAGCCGATGAAGGACGTGGTATACTGCGATAAGTTACGGGGAGCTGTATGCAAGTTTTGATCCGTAAATTTCCGAATGGGGAAACCCAACACTTTATGTGTTACTTTGAACTGAATACATAGGTTTAAAGAGATAACCCGGAGAACTGAAACATCTAAGTAACCGGAGGAAAAGAAATCAATTGAGATTCCGTTAGTAGTGGCGAGCGAAAGCGGACTAGGCCTGTAGATTTGTTGAAAAAATTTGAATAGTTTGGAAAAGCTAACCATAGAGGGTGATAGTCCCGTATAAGTAATGTTTAACAAGTTTCTTGAGTAAAGCGGGACACGTGAAATCCTGCTCGAATATAGGGGGACCACCCTCTAAGCCTAAATACTCTTCAGTGACCGATAGTGAACTAGTACCGTGAGGGAAAGGTGAAAAGAACCCCTATTAGGGGAGTGAAATAGAACCTGAAACCGCATGCCTACAATCAGTCGAAGCTCTTTTTAGAGTGACGGCGTACCTTTTGTATAATGGGTCAGTGACTTAATTTATAAAGCAAGCTTAAGCCATCTAGGTGTAGGCGTAGCGAAAGCAAGTCTTAATAGGGCGATTAGTTTTATGAATTAGACCCGAAAACGAATGAGCTTACCATGAGCAGGTTGAATGCAAGGTAACACTTGCTGGAGGACCGAACCAGTTGACGTTGAAAAGTCTTTGGATGACTTGTGGTAAGGGGTGAAAGGCCAACCAAATTCGTAGATAGCTGGTTTTCCGCGAAAACTATTTAGGTAGTGCGTTGAATAAATATGCGTTTAGAGGTAGAGCACTAAATGGGCTAGGGGGAAGAGATTCTTACCAAACCTAATAAAACTCCGAATGCTAAACGTAGTTCTTCAACAGACAGACTGTGGGTGCTAAGGTCCATGGTCGAGAGGGAAAGAGCCCAGACCACCAGATAAGGTCCCAAAATTGTGATTAAGTGTGAAAGGATGTGGAAATTCCTTAACAGCCGGGAGGTTGGCTTAGAAGCAGCCATCCTTTAAAGATAGCGTAACAGCTCACCGGTCTAATAGAGTTTCTGCGCCGAAGATGTAACGGGGCTAAAATCACATACCGAATCTGTGGGTTTATAAAGTTTTCGAACTTTATAAGCGGTAGCGGAACGTTCTGTAAGCCTGTAAAGGGATACCCGTGAGGGATCCTGGAGGTATCAGAAGTGCGAATGCTGACATGAGTAACGATAAAATAAGTGAAAAACTTATTCGCCGAAAATCCAAGGGTTTCTGCGCAAGGTTAATCCGCGCAGAGTTAGTCGGCCCCTAAGGCGAGGGCGAAAGCCGTAGTCGATGGAAATAAGGTTAATATTCCTTAACCAGATGGTAGTGACGGATTTTGTAAGTTGTATGTTCTTAATGGATTGAACATGCTGCGAAAAAGTCCCAGGAAATAGCTCCATCATAAGACCGTACCCTAAACCGACACAGGTGGATTAATAGAGTATATTTAGGCGCTTGAGAGAATGATGTTGAAGGAACTCGGCAAAATGCTTCTGTAACTTCGGAATAAAGAAGACCTTTTAGTGGGCAACCATTAGAGGGTGGCACAAGCCAGGGAGAAGCGACTGTTTATCAAAAACACAGGGCTCTGCTAACACGTAAGTGGATGTATAGGGTCTGACGCCTGCCCGGTGCTGGAAGGTTAATGCGATGGGTGCAAGCTCATTTCTGAAGCCCCAGTAAACGGCGGCCGTAACTATAACGGTCCTAAGGTAGCGAAATTCCTTGTCGGGTAAGTTCCGACCTGCATGAATGGCGTAACGATTTCTCCGCTGTCTCCAACATCAACTCAGTGAAATTGAATTCTCCGTGAAGATGCGGAGTTCGCGTAGTTAGACGGAAAGACCCCGTGCACCTTTACTGCAACTTTACATTGGTGTTAGGAAAAACATATTTAGCATAGGAGGGAGACATTGAAGCGATGGCGTCAGTTATCGTGGAGTCACCAGTGAAATACCTCTTTTGTTTTTCTTGGCATCTAACTGATTGCCGTTATCCGGCATCAAGACATTGTATGGTGGGTAGTTTGACTGGGGCGGTCGCCTCCCAAATAGTAACGGAGGCGTGCGAAGGTAAGCTCAGAACGGTCAGAAATCGTTCGTAGAGTGCAATGGCATAAGCTTGCCTGACTGTGAGACTGACAAGTCGAGCAGAGACGAAAGTCGGTCATAGTGATCCGGTGGTTCTGAGTGGAAGGGCCATCGCTCAACGGATAAAAGGTACGCCGGGGATAACAGGCTGATACTGCCCAAGAGCTCATATCGACGGCAGTGTTTGGCACCTCGATGTCGGCTCATCACATCCTGGGGCTGGAGCAGGTCCCAAGGGTTTGGCTGTTCGCCAATTAAAGTGGTACGTGAGCTGGGTTCAGAACGTCGTGAGACAGTTCGGTCCCTATCTGCTATGCGTGTAGAAGAATTGAGAGGAGCTGTCCCTAGTACGAGAGGACCGGGATGGACGTACCACTGGTGGACCGGTTGTAGCGCCAGCTGCAGTGCCGGGTAGCTAAGTACGGACGAGATAACTGCTGAAAGCATCTAAGCGGGAAACTCACCTCAAAACTAGTTCTTCCTATAGAGCCGTGGTAGACCACCACGTTGATAGGCTGGGTGTGGAAGTGCGGTAACGCATGTAGCTGACCAGTACTAATAGCTCAATTGGCTTGATTTATGCACAGAAAAAAATTTTGAAAAATATAGAATTTAAATAAAAACAGTCTTTGTAAAGAAATAATTATTTAAAAATCATTATAACTTTTTTGTCAGTTTTTTTTATTTTAATAACGAAATCTTTATAGTTCGCTAATCTCCAGTTAAATTTTTTGTAAAATTTAATAAGCTTTTTATCACAATACAATATCGAAATTGTTTTATTAAATTTTATTATACTATTAGTAAAATTCATTAGTATTAGAGCAAGCTTTTTGTTTCTAAAATTTTTTCGAATTATAAATGTGTCAAAATGCAAATATGATAAAGCAATTTTTTTATAAATACACTTTCTTTTTCTTAACAAAACATATCCACATAAATTTTTATTTAAATATAAAAGCAAATGATTATCATTTTTATAAACATTCCGAATAAAATGTTTTTTTTGAGATGCCAATCCTTTTTTCCAATGAGAATTCTTTAATTTTAAAATTTCATTAACCAAAAATTTGTTGAGATCACTCGTTTTTAGGTTTATGAGATTAATCATAAAATTATTGTAAATATATAAATAAAATGAGCAATATAAATAAGTTGTCTAATTTAATTATATCAAAAAAAGCAACTATCGGTATAATAGGACTTGGTTACGTTGGGCTTCCATTGTCTATACTTTTTTCAAAGTCTGGATTTAGAGTAATTGGATTTGATATTAATTATGATAAAATAAATAAAATTCAAAATAATCAATCTTATATTGAGAGAATTCCCAATAAGGATATTAAATTAATTTTAAAAAAAGGTTTCTGTACCTCAGATTTTTCACATATTTCAAATTGTGATTTTATAATTATTTGTGTACCCACACCCCTTAAAAAAAATAATACTCCTGATTTAGATTATGTCAAAAATACAATCCGATTTATTTTAAAATTTTTACATAGTGGTCAAGTATTAGTTTTAGAGAGTACCAGTTACCCTGGCACTACAAGAGAGTTAATTATAAATAAATTAAACAAGAGATTTAAAATAGGAAAAGATTTTTATGTTGGTTTTTCATCTGAAAGAATAAATCCAGGTTTTAACGAAAATACAATTCAAAATGTCCCAAAAGTTGTAAGTGGTAGTTCAAAAAACTGCCTACATTTAATATCTAAACTTTATAATTCAGTATTTAATCAAGTGGTCAAGAGTAAAAGTATTGAAATTGCAGAATATTCAAAACTTTTAGAAAATATTTACAGGTCAGTAAACATAGGTTTTATAAATGAAATGAAATTTGTTTCAGATAGGATGGGTCTAGACATATTTGAAATATTAAAAGTTGCACGAACCAAACCATTTGGTTTTAGGCCATTTAAACCTGGCCCAGGAATTGGTGGTCACTGCATACCAATAGACCCTATTTATTTATACTGGAAAGCAAAAAAAAAAGGTATTTTAGCTAATTTTATAAAACTGTCCTCTACGACAAATATAAAAACACTAAATTTTATAAAAAAGAAAATTCTTTTAAACTTAAAAATAAGAAAAATTAATAAAAACAAAGCAAAAATTTTAATCTTAGGTTTGGCGTATAAGCCTAATATTGACGATGTAAGAGAATCTTCATCAATAAAAATAATTCAGGATTTATTAAAAAGTGGTATTCATTTCCTTAGATGGAGTGATCCACACATTAAAAATTTTCCAATTAATTCAAAGAACAAAAATATAGGCAAAAGTTTAAAAATTAATAAAAACTCTTTACAAAAATTTGATTTAATAATTTTGATGACAGATCACGATAAGTTCAATTACAAAAAAATATATAAATATTCTAAACATATCATTGATTGTAGAGGACGTTTTGCTGTAAGTGCAAAAGTGACTAGAGGCTAGATGTTGGCAATTATTCAAGCAAGATCAAATTCAAAAAGATTTAAAAAAAAAGTTCTTTATCCTATTCAAAAAAAACCATTAATTGAATATGTTTATAAAAGAGTTTCTAAATCAAATAAAATTAAAAAAATAATAGTATCTACCTCAAAAAATAAAAGCGATAATGATTTAGTAAATTTTTTAAAAAAAAAAAAAATTTCCTATTATAGAGGAAGTTTAAATAACGTTGCTTTAAGATTACTGGAAACAGCTATAAAATATCGCTCAAAATATTTTGTTAGAATTTCGGCTGATAGCCCGGTAATTGATTATAAAATAATTAATAAAGCAATTGATATACAACAATCAATAAAAAAAAAATTTGATCTTATAACAAATACATTTCCTAGATCTTTTCCTAAAGGTCAATCCGTTGAGATAATAAAAACAAACACACTTAAAAAAAATATAAGATATTTCACAAAAACACAAAAAGAACATGTTACTTTATATTTTTATGTGAATTCTAAAAATTTTATGATTAAAAATTTTTCTCAGGGCAAAAAAAAACTTGAAAATCAAGCCGTCGATACGAAAATGGATTTAAAGAGAATATTAAAAAAATATAAAAAGAGTTTTTATATATGAAGATAATAGCAGCAGTAATTGGGACTGGGATTGGATCTAAGCACATAGAGGCAATTGACAAATATAGAAATTCCCATGTTACTATAGTGTGTGAGAATGATAATTCAAAATTTCAAAAATTAAAAAAAAAATTTCCTAAAAAAAAAATTGTTTCAGATTATAAAGATATATTGAAAGTAGAAAAGAATGTTAATTTTATCTCTATAGCTAGCTATGATCATCATCATTTTGAACAACTAAAATATTTTATAAAATATAATAAATTTATTACCGTTGAAAAACCAATGGTACTCTCATATGAACAACTAAAAATTATCGACAAAATGATTTCTAAATATAAGACTAAACTAATTTCTAATTTAGTCCTTAGGGAGGTAAATTTATTTAAAAAAATAAAATCAGAAATAAATAAAAAAAAAGTTTATTATTTAGAAGGCGATTATTTGTGGGGCAGACTCTTTAAATTATTTGGCTGGAGATCAAAATCTAAAAATTATTCTATCACACTTGGGGCAGCAATTCATATAATCGATTTATTTAATTGGTTTTTAAACGATAAACCAACCCATGTATATGCGGTTGGAAACAATTTATTAACAAAAGGTTCAAAATTTAAAGGTCTTTCATTAACCTCATACTTTTTTAAATACAAAAATGGAATAATTGCAAAGATTTCAGCAAATGCTGGATGTATTCATCCACATTTCCATGAAATTAAAATTTTTCAAAAAGATAAAACAATTGTGTCAAACTTAAAAAATCAATTCAAAATTAATAATGTTAATAAAATAACTAATTTTTCAAAAAGTAAATCTAATTATCCAGATAAAAAAAATAGAAAAAAAATTATTAGAGGATTTATAGATGCAATATTAGATAAAAAAAAAATTTCACCAACAGTAAAATATCAAATAGATCTTATGAAAATTTGTTTTGCAGCTGATAAATCTATAAAATTTAATAAAGAAATAAAAATAAAATACTAAAATGATTGGAATAATTAATTCAGGCATTGGCAACATAGCTTCAATTAAGTCTGCACTTAACAAAAAATCTATAGAGCACAAAGTATGCATTTCAAAAAATGACTTTGATAAAATAAATAAAATTATTCTTCCAGGTGTTGGCTCTTTTAAAACTTTTTATGAAAATTTAATTGAAAATTCAATTTTTGAAATTTTAAAAAAAAAAATTCAAAATGGAATGCCAATTCTTGGAATATGTCTTGGTTATCATGCTCTTTTTAAAAGCTCTAATGAGTTTGGACATTATGAAGGCCTAGGATTTGTTGATGGAGAAGTTAAAAATTTAAGTGAACTAAATATTAATCTGAGAATACCGCACGTAGGTTGGAATATCTGTACATTAAAAAAAAAAAGTATACTTTTTGAAAACATTGATAATGAAAAAAACTTTTATTTTACACATTCATATATACCGACAGGGGTAAGCACTAATAATATTTTGGGAGTGACACCCTATGGAAAAGAAATAATCTCTGCTATAGAAAAAGATAATATTTTTGGTGTTCAATTTCACCCAGAAAAAAGTCAAAAGCAAGGTTTATGTTTGTTAGAAAATTTTTGTAAATTTTAGCAATGTTAAAAAAAAGAATAATAATTTCACTTACTTTTAATGACGGTGTTTTATTTAGAACAAAAAAATTTAAACCTGATTATCGTTATACTAAAAATTTTGTTGATTTGTGGAATGCCGATGAAATTATTTTAATTGATGTCTCTGATGGGTCAAATAAACAAAGTCAAAATTTTTTAAAAGTTGTAAATTTCTTTATTGAAAATTGCCATTTACCGATTACTGTTGGGGGAGGTATAGATTCACTTAAAAAAGCAAAAAAAGTGTTTGAATTAGGCGTAGAAAAAATTATTGTAAACTCCTCTTCATATACAAATCCGCAATTAACTAGTTTATTAGCAAGTACTTATGGTTCTTCCTCTATAGTACACTCTATAGATTGTAAAAAAAGTAAAGATAATAAACTTTACGATATTTATATAAATAACGGTAAGACGAAAGTAGACCAAAAATCATTAGAATATTTAAAGAAAATTTTGTCTTTTAATGTAGGTGAAATTTTAATTAATAATATAGATAATGATGGTAGCTTGTTAGGATATGATCTAGAGTTAATTAACTTTTTTGCAAATCATATAAACATACCTTTAATTGTACAAGGAGGAGCAGGAAATTGGGAACATTTTTACGAAGTGCTTAAATTGAATAATATTTCTGGCGCTTGTACTCAAAACATATATCATTTCACTGAAAAAAGTTTGATTTCTCTTAAAATGTTCCTTAAAGAAAAAAAAATAAATATAAGATTAGATGATACAGGTTTGTAAAAAATGTGTGACCCCAAGTTCAAGACCCAGAATATCATTTGATAATAATGGTGTATGTAATGCATGTTTAAACAGTATTAATAAAAAAAATATAAATTGGGCAGAAAGAGAAAAAGAATTTAATAAAATTATTCAAAAAATATCAAACGATAGGTATAAAAATAATTGCAAGTATGACTGTGTTGTTCCATGGTCTGGAGGAAAGGACTCCACTTCAATAGCCTTAAAACTTAAAAAAAATTTTAATCTAAATCCTCTATTGGTAACATTTTCACCTTTAATTATTAACGAGGTAGGTCAGTATAACAGAGAGATTTTATTAGATGAAGGTTTTGATAGTATATTTTTTCGTCCTAATCAAAAAATAGCAAAATTGCTAGCAAGAAGATTTTTTATTGAAAGAGGCAATCCAAAAGTTGCCTGGGATGCTGGTATTAATTCTATCCCATTAAAAATTGCCCTAAGTTTCAAAATTCCATATATTTTTTACGCAGAACATGGAGAAAGTGAGTACGGTGGACTTGTTTTAAATCAAGATAGTCACAAAATAAGAGATTATGAAGAAGTTATAGAACATCAGATTGGTGATTTTCCTGAAAACTGGATAGATGGAGAAATATCAGAACATGATATTGAGCCATATTTATACCCAAAATTAGATGATGATAATTTTAAACCAACAGCTCTATATTTTAGTTATTTTTTTAAATGGAGCATGGCTGATAATTACGATTTTGTTAAAAAAAAATTAGTAAAATTTAAAACATCAGAATTTGGTAGAACATGTGGTACTTTCACAAATTTCGACAGCTTAGATGACAAGATTGATGATCTTTATTATTATATGCAATATATAAAATTTGGTTTTGGAAGATGTGTTAGAGATGCTTCTAGATTAGTACAGAATAATAGAATTTCAAGAAAAGATGCAATTAATTATGTAAAAAAACATGATGGTGAGTTTCCTAAAAATAATTTAGATCAAGTTTTAAATTATTTATCTTTAGATAAAAAAGAGTTTCAAGAAATAGTAGATAAACATAGGAATGATGAAATTTGGAGCAAAAATAATAAAAATGATTGGTTAAATAGTTGGGAATTAAAGACTAAGATATTTTAAGAATAATGAATTTAAATTTTAAAAAAAATTCGGCATTTATAGTAGCAGAAATTGGAAATAATCATGAAGGATCTTTTGCCAGAGCAAAAAAATTAATTCAAAAAGCTGCAAGTAGTGGAGTTAACGCTGTTAAATTTCAGACTTTTAAAACTAATGATTTCATAAAAAATGAAGATAAAAAAAAAATTTTAAAAAAATTTGAAATGTCTTTTGATAATTTTGAAAGACTTAAAAAAATTTCTCATAGTTACAAACTAAATTTTATATCAACACCATTAGATTTTAATAGTGCTAAATTTTTAGGAAAGGTTGCAGATGCCATTAAAATTTCATCTGGTGATAACAATTTTCTAGATATAATTGATTTATGTTTAGGATATAATAAGAAAATTATTGTTTCTTTAGGTCTCTTAGATCACAATGAAACTAACAAGAGGATAAAAGAAATTATAAACCTTTCAAAAAATAAATTGGCATTAAAAAAAATTAGTTTTTTACACTGCGTATCCTCATATCCAGTTGAATATAAAAACGCAAATTTAAAAAGAATATTAGAATTGAAGAGACAATGGCCAAAGTTGAAATTTGGATATTCAGATCATACACTAGGAATCGAAGCATGTTTAGCTGCAAGAGTACTTGGAGCAGAGATAATTGAAAAACATTTTACATTAGATAAAAATTTTTCAAATTTTAGAGATCATTCTTTATCAGCCGATCCACAAGATATGAAAACACTAGTTTCGAGTATTAAAAATATTGAAAAAATGACATCAAGTTATTCTAAGTTTTTATCCAAGGACGAAAAAATCAATAAGAAAATTATGAGAAGGCAGCCTTTTGCAAAAAATGATATTAAAAAGGGCGAAAAAATAAATATTAGTAAAATTAAATTTTTAAGACCAAAAGTAACTTTGAATCCAGTAGAATTAAATCTTTTTATTGGAAAAAAAATAAACCGTAATATTTCTAAGGGTGAATTAATAAAATTGAAATATTTTACTTAAGATGTGTGGCATTTCAGGTTTTATAGCAAACAGTTCATTATATGAACAAAATATAGAAAAAACGCTTAAATTGATGTCTTCAAGAGGACCAGACCATAAAAATTATATTAAATATCAAAGTCCTAACAAGCAAATTTATCTTTTGCACTCTCGTTTAAATATCATTGATTTAAAAGAGAGGTCAAACCAACCAATGAAAATAAGAGAGTTTACAATTATATTTAATGGTGAAATTTATAACTACTTAGAAGTTAGAAAACATTTAGAAAAAAAATATAAATTCAAAACACAATCTGACACTGAAGTATTACTATATAGTTTTATTGAGTACGGAGAAAAATTTCATGAAATTGTAGATGGCATGTGGTCATTTGCGATTTGGGATGAAAAGAATAAAAATTTGGTATTATCTCGAGATCCATTTGGAGAGAAACCTTTATATTACACATTTTCTAACAACAGCTTCTTTTTTGGTTCAGAGATAAAATATCTTTTTTCGTTATCAAATAAAAAAAAAGAAACAAATAATGAAAAGATTAATGATTTTTTGTTTAATGGTTATAAATCTATTTATAACGATAATAATACTTTTTTTAAGGATATAAGAGAACTTCAATCAGGTACTTTATTAAAAATTAATAATGACAACAAATTTAAAATTAAAAAGTATTTTTCATATAAAGCAAATATTAAAAAAAATACAAACACAAATCTAGACGAAATTATAAAAAAAAATAAAAAATGTTTAATTGAAAATGTTGAGTTAAGAATGAGAGCGGATGTCCCGTTAGCTTTTTGCTTAAGTGGCGGAATTGATTCTGGTTCTTTGATTTCAATTGCATCAAAAGTTTTGAACAAAAAGGTAAGTTGTTTTTCAATTATTGATCAAGATGAAAGGTATAATGAAATTGAAAATATAAAAAAGGTTGCGAAAGATTGTAATGCAGATCATTTTTTAATTTTTTTAAAAGATAAAAAAAAAAATTTTTTTGAAAAATTAGATAATTTAATTGACTATCATGATTCCCCATTATCAACTATTTCTTATTTTATACATTCATATTTATTAGAGGATATTTCTAATAATAATTTTAAAGTATCTATTTCTGGAACAGGCGCCGATGAGTTATATACTGGTTATTATGATCACTACAATCAATATTTTGGAAGTGTCAATGTAAAAAATAAAATTTACAAAGAAAATTTAGAATATTGGAAAAAATATATTAAACCAAATTTAAGAAATGAAGCACTTAAAGATAGTGATTTTTATATTAAAAATCCAAAATCTCTTTCAAATGTTTTTGAAAAAAACTTCTCATTAGATACCTTTGCTCGCAACAAATCAAATCTAATTAAACTTAATCAAAAAACTTTTTCAAACAATGTTCTAAGGAACAGAATGCTTAATGAAATATTTCATGAAGTTGTACCTGTTATACTTAAACATGATGATCATAATTCTATGATGCATTCTGTTGAAAATAGAAGTCCATATTTAAATAAGAATTTGTTCAATTTAACTAATGAAATACCAACAGAATTTTTGATTCAAAATGGTTACCAAAAATTTATTTTAAGAGAGTCAATGAAAGGAATCCTGACAGATAGTGTAAGAATGGATAGAAAAAAAAAGGGTTTTAATGCCGATATAAGTTCTTTAATTGATTTAAAAGATAAAAATAATATTAATAAAATTTTCAATAAAACAAATTTAGTAAATGAATTTGTCGACTTAAGCAGCTTATATAAAAATATAAATTTTTCAAAAATTTCAAATCATTTCTCAAAATTCTTATTCTCTGTAATTAACGTAAATATTTTCTTAAATAAAAATTCTTAATATTATTTTAACACTTAATTGTTATTTTTTCCTTTAATGTTAAGAGTATTAAGAATTTAAAATTGATAATATAAAAAAAAACTTTAGTTGAATTTAAATAATTAATAGATAAATTTTTTAAAATTCTTTTATGAAAGTTGCTATAATAGACTATGGTTCTGGAAATATAAAATCATTGTATAATTCATTAAATTTTTTAAATTATACTCCTATTCTTACAAACGACACTAAAGAGATTAATGATTGTGATAAAATAATTTTACCTGGAGTTGGATCTTTTGATAATTGTATTTCAAAAATTCATACAAAAGTTGATATTGAAAATTTAAAGAATGAAATATTATTTAAAAAAAAATTTTTTTTAGGAATATGTGTTGGAATGCAAATACTTTCAAGTTTTGGTTTTGAGAACAGAAAAACGAATGGGTTAAATATAATTGAGGGAGTAGTTGAAAAAATAAATACAAAATTGCTTCCATTACCACATGTTGGATGGAATAATATCGAGATAATTAAAAATGATGAAATATTTAATGGTATAGAGTCATTATTAGATTTTTATTTTGTTCACAGTTATAGATTTAAAGTTAAAAATAAGGAACATTCTCTTGCAGAAACCAACTATGGTGAAAAATTTTCAAGTGTAATAAAAAAAGATAATGTTTATGGCGTTCAATTTCATCCTGAAAAAAGCCAATCTTATGGTCTAAAATTTTTATCTAATTTTTTGAAATTATGAAAAAAAAAAGGCTAATTCCAATACTACTACTTCAAAATGGTAAAATTGTTCAAAGTAGAAATTTTAATTCTTACCAAATACTTGGAAGCCCTATTAATGCTATCAAAAGGTTAAGTGAATGGGCTTCTGATGAATTAATTTTTTTAGATATATCAAATAATGATAATTATGATTTAGATAGAGATGATTATAACGTTGAAAATTTGTCAAACCTTTTAGATATTGTTGAAAATGTTTCCAAAAAAACATTTATGCCGATCACTGTGGGTGGAAAAATTAAAACTTTAAAAGATATTGAAATTAGACTGAGTAAATGTGCAGATAAGGTAAGTATTAATTCTGAGGCCTTTTATAACAAAGAAATTATAAAAGAAGCGTCCAAAGAATTTGGAAGTCAGTGCATCGTTTCATCAATTGATGTAAAAAAAAATGGCAATTTTTATTATGTATATGTTCAAGGTGGTAAAAAAAATACTGAAATAAAGATTCATGATTGGCTAAACTTTGTACAAGATCAGGGTTCTGGAGAAATATTATTGAACTCTATAGATATGGATGGTCAAGGTAAAGGATATGATTTAAATTTAATTGAAAGTGTTAAGGATCATATAAAAGTACCATTAATTATTGCGGGTGGAGTTGGCGACTATAATGATTTTTGTATTGGGCTTTCTTATAATCATATAGACGCAGTTGCAGCAGCAAATATATTTCATTACAAAGATCAAAGTGTTTATTATGCAAAAAAAATGCTATTCGAAAAAGGACTTAACATTAGGGAACCAGATTTATTTAATTTAGAGTATGAAGATGATTTATTGTAAAAAATGTGTTTATCCAAAGGCAGCAGTTAATTTAATAATTGATAATGACGGAATTTGCTCAAGTTGCAAATCATTCGCACAATTTGATAAAATTAGTGACAAATATTGGAAAGAAAGAAAAAAAAAATTAATTACAAAATTTGAAGAAAATAAAAAAAAAAATAATTCTAATTATGATTGTTTAATTCCTGTTAGTGGAGGTAAAGATAGTTATTTTCAAACTCACATAATAGTAAAAGAATTAGGCTTAAAACCTTTATTAATGACTTATCATGGTAATAATTTTTTGCCTGAGGGTGACTTTAATAGAGATATGATGAGACATAATTTTGATGCAGACCACATAGTTTGGGGACCAAGCGTAGAGGTTTTAAAAAAATTAAATAGGTTAGCCTTCAAAATTATGGGAGATATGAATTGGCAAAACCATTGTGGAATTTATACTGCACCAGTGTCAATAGCTGTGAAATTTAAAATACCAATAATTATTTGGGGAGAGGTTGATTGGGATGTTTCTGGCATGTTTAGTCCAGACGATTTTGTGGAATTTAGTGCTAGAATGAGACATGAGCATGGATTGAGAGGTTTTGAATGGAACAATTTTTTAGATGATGAAAAAGACAGATTAAATGAAAAAGATATGATTTGGGCTAAGTATCCTACTGATGCTGAAATAATAAAACTTGGTTTAAAAGGTTTATATATAGGAAACTTTTTAAAATGGGACCCTCACTCTCATTCTCAATTGATGATTGATTTGTATGGATGGAAAAAAGCTGAAAAACCCTTTGAAAGGACTTATAGATTGGTATCTAACCTTGATGATAGATATGAAAATGGAATTCATGATTTAATGAAGTTTGTTAAATTTGGTTACGGAAGGGCCTCTGATCACGCTTCAAAAGATATAAGAACTGGATATATTTCTAGAGAAAAAGGAATAAGCTATGTATTGAAGCATGATCACGTAGTAAGCTCTGATTTAGAATATTGGTTAAATTATGTAGATATGTCCAAAGATGAATTTTGGAAAATTGCAGATACCTTTCGAGATTATAGAGTATGGTGGATTGAAAATAATTCATGGTATAAACAAGATATTGATGGCAAAGTTAGAAATTATGGATCAGTCAGTTTAAGCAAAGAACAAATTATCAATTTTAATCAGAAAAGAGAAAAATTTATAAAAAAAAATGAACTTCAGTAAATATTCAATTAAAGATATTGCTAATAATTTAAATAAAAGAAAAATAATTTTATTTGGTGCAGGTGATATTGCACAAAAAACTTATCGAATTACAAAAGATTTTCAAGTTTCATTTATAATAGATAATGCGGAAAATTTATGGAATACAGCAGATGATACGATATCATTAAATATCAAGGATCCATCAATAATTAAAAAAAAATATAATAAATATTTTATCATTATTTGTACTACTTCATACAGGGAAGTTGCAAACCAGTTAATAGATTTTAATTATGAACTAGATAAAGATTTTATTGTTAGTCCTATTTTAAATGATTTGAGAACAATAGATGAAATAGAGCAATTAGAGCGAAAGTTAATATTTAGCTCTGGTGCTCCGTCAGTTTCTAACAAATATTATGGAGGTGGTATCTACCTTTTAGAGTTGAAAAAATTTAAATGGACTTACTCAAAAAAAATTGATGGGAATTGTTATGGAATTATAAAATATAAGTCTAATTATATAAGCATTGATCAAAGCATAGGAATTTTTGAATTTGATCAAAATTTTAAAATTACCAGATCAAAAAAATTACCTTCTTTTAGCAGACCACATGGTGTTGCTTATTCCTCAAAATATGAAGAATTTTATATTTGTTGCTCATATAAAGATGAGATTTTAATTTTAGATAAAAACTTTAATAAAAAAAAAATAATAAGTATTTCTGATAAATTTAAAAACTCAAAAGTACCTTCTCACCATATAAATGATTGTGAAGTTTACGATGATTATTTATATGTTTCAATGTTTTCAGAGTCAGGTAATTGGAAACTAGATGTTTATGATGGATGTATATTGCAAATTGATCTAAAAAAAAAAAAAGTAGATAAAGCAATTGTAAGAAATCTTTGGATGCCACATAACCCAAAAATATTTAATGGTAATTTTTATGTTAATGATTCTTTAAGAGGAAACTTATTAGGAAATAATTTCAATATAGTAAGTAACTTCAAAAGTTTTACTAGAGGATTGGCTAACGATGGCAGTTATTTTTATATTGGCCAGAGTAAAAATAGAAATTTTTCAAGAAATATAGGGATAACTAATAATACATCAATTGATTCTGGAATTGTAATTTTAGACGAAAAATCTAAGGTATCCAGATTTTTACAACTTTCTCCACATTTATCAGAGATACACTCAATAGAAATTTATAATTAAATTTTCTCAGAAAAGCTTTTGTACCATTTTATATATTCTTCATATCCAACTTCAATTGGGTAAGACGGGTTATATCCTAATAGTTTTTTTGCCTTTTCTATACTAAGTGTTCCTCTTTTTGGAACTAATTTATCTCTTTCTTTATTCACTATTTTAATATTATCAAAGTGGTTTGACAAAATATCTATCAGGGAATTAATCTTTCTAGAATTTCCATAAGTGATGTTAAAAGTTTCGTTTTTTGCCTCATTTTTTTCACAACATAAAATAATTCCATTAACTAAATCTTTAATATAGGTAAAATCTAATTTTTCATCACCCTTTCCAGATATTGTTATCTCTTTATTTGATAAAAGATTTTCAATAAATATTTGACCAACTCTCCGACTAACACACCTTTCTCCATAAAGTGCAGATGGTCTGATGATTGTATAAGGAAGTTCAAATACCTGGTTGTAAGATTTAAGTATCATTTCTCCAGATAGTTTGACCGCCGCATAAATCCCTTTGGGGTTACACTTAGTTTTTTCGTCAACTTCATTATTTTTAAAATCACCATAAACCATGCTTGATGACATATAGATTATATGTGTTTTGGTTAATTTTGCAAAATCAAGAACATTTTCTAAAGTTCTCAAGCTATGATCAAAAGTATCATGAGGAGTTTTGTTACTTTTGTTTGCATGTGAAACAGCAGCTAACTGTACGATTATATCTGGTTTAGTCTCATTTAATACTCTGCCAAGTTGATGGTATAATCTTGCATCTTCAACAAATATTTCTATTTCATTTTTGTTTAACAAATCAATTCTGCTATTCAGTATCGATCGATAAAATTTTCGATTAATAATATCTTTGTCTGTAAAATTTAAGATATTATTGACTGAAAAACTATCTATTATATAAGGTTCATGACCTCTAGATTTAAGCTCTAAAGCTAAATTGTGTCCTATAAAACCACCTCCGCCGACTAAAGCAATTTTTTTTTTCATTTTTACGTCAATTCTTTGATTTTTTTACAAATAAGCTCAATTTCCATTGGCTTTAAAGATGAATGAGTTGGTAAAGATATATTAGAGTCAGCGTAAAATTTTGCGTTATCAAATTTTTTTGTTTTATCCTTCTTATAAAATTTATATTCATTAATTGGTTTAGCATAATGAATAGAACAGCCTATATTCAACTTTTGAAATTTTTTTACAATTTGATCTCTTTTATCTCTATCAACAAAAATTTGAAATATAAAATATGAATTGTTTATGTTATATTTTTCAAAAAATACATTCTTTAAACCATTTAAACTTTTTTCGTATAATTTTGCGTTCATTCGTCTTTTTTTTAGATTTGATTTATATCTTTTAATTTGAAAATATCCCAATGCCGCTTGAAAATCGGTCATTCTATAGTTAAAACCTAAATCAAGCACATCATACTTCCCAGGCATTTTTCTTTTGTTAATATCATTATTTATACCAAATGCCTTAAGTCTTCTTATTTTTTCAAAGATTTTATAATTATTTGTAATTACGATCCCACCTTCACCAGTAGTAATTTGTTTTGTTGGATAAAATGAAAATGATGAGGCATCACCAAAATTGCCAACATGTTTTGAATTAATTTTAGTTCCTAGCGCATGAGCACAGTCTTCAATTAAATAAATTTTTTTTTTTCTACAATAATTTGATATTTCCTTAACATCTTTTACAGGTGATCCTGCCATATGAACAACTACAACGGCTTTTGTTTTGTATGAAATATTTTTTTTTATTTGATCAAGATTTATGTTTCCATCTACTTTATTTACATCGCAAAATTTTACTTTTGCCCCCGTGTAACTTGCTGAATGTGCAGACGCAACATGTGACATGGCTGGAACTATCACTTCATCATTCTTTTTAATTCCCAGCGCAAGAAATATGAGATGTAAGCCTGCAGTGCAATTGGACACTGTAATAGAGTATTTAGATTTCGTAAAAAGCTTGAAACTATTCTCAAATTTTGTTGTGTATTTTCCGTGTGTGAGCCATCCTGATAACAGTATATCTGATATTACTTTAGTATCTTTCTTATTTATATCTACTTTGGAAAAAGAAATTTTTTTCATTTTCTTATTATTATAAAGTAATGAGGTTGCATTATACACCCAGAAAATTGTTCTCCATTAATAATTCTCGTTGCCAAAGGTCTTTTTTCATCTTTTAAACTTTTTGAAATATTTTTTTTTAAAAAAAAATTGTCTTTAATAAGTTTAACAGATGCATTTTTGTTTATTTTTTTTATCTGTGATAAAAAATAATCTTTCGAATGTATATTAAAAAAAGAGTAAGCTCTCGGGTTTCCTTTTTTATCAAATTCATTTTCAGGCTTTACGTTTATGTTTTTCCACCACTTATTATTATAAACAAGCTGTATTTTATAAGAAACTTCATACAAAACAGTTCTTATAATAATAGCTTTTTTTGTAACTCGAAATAATTCTTTTAAAGGTTTTTCAATATCATTTAAATGAATAAAAACATTACTGGAATATGAAATATCAAATTTATTCTTTTTAATTGGCAAATTGTAAATATTACCTTTTATAAAATTTGCATTTTTATCTTTTTTCCAAGCTAATTTTGCTTTTTTTAAAAATATCTCGTAGGGATCTATTCCTGTATATAAAAATTTTTTTTTTATGACACGTCGCAATGATCTCAAAAAATGACCAGAACCACATCCCACATCAAGTATTTTGTCCTCATTCACCAGAATTTTTTTAATTATTTTTGCCATTGCTTTTGAAGTTTCCATTTCAGGAAACTTTCCAATAGCTCTTTTGTAATAAACATTTGCGTTATTCTTATTGTTTTTATATTCATTCAAACATAATCCATATTTGTCAATAATAGGCTTGTGATCAATTTTCATAATTAAAGTTATTTTTATTTTTTTAAATTGTTATATATATTTATTTATTTAAATAGTAAAATCATTTCCAGTGAATAGAATTAATATAGAAAAAAAAAAAATTATTGAAAGAGAATTTAGTTTTAATTTTAAGAAAGAAGAAATATTAAGATTAGATTTTCTTGATAATTTTTCCAAAACTAAAGTTTTTGTTTCAAAAAAAAGTGGACTAGTTTTCCATAATGATTATCAACCTTCTTTAACAGTTGTAGAAGAATGGAGTAATAAAATTTTTAGTAACAAAACAGATATTAAAAACAAAACATATACTGATAACAACCCAGGCATGTCATCCCGACATTTTTTAATTTTAGAGTTCTTAATAAGTAAATTTAAGCAAAATCTTAAAAATAAACGAATTATAGATTATGGATGTGGACAAGGTGGTTTAATTCTAAAAGCAAAAAAATATTTTAAATTTAATAATTTAACTGGTCTTGAACATTCAAAAAAAAATATCAGTTTGATTAAAAAGAGATTTAAAAAAGAAAAGCTTAAGGAACCAAAATTATTTCAATCAACTATTGAAAATTTTAAAAATTCACAAAGATATGATTTAGGTTTCCTCACCTGGACACTATGTAATTGCTCAGAACCTCTTGAAATTGTAAAATCAATAAGTAAATCTTTAAAAAAAAATGGATATTTAGTCGTTGCAGAAAGTTCTAGAATTCTAGTTCCGTTTAAAAAACCAATATTCAATTATTTTAATCCAAAAAAAAAATCGGCTTACACGCATCCTTGGCATTGGTCAATTAATTCATTATCCAATGTATTTAAATTCTATGGATTTGAAGTTATTCTTACAAACGATTATTTTAATGAAAACGACCTAATCATAATATTAAAAAATTCCAAAAAATATAACCAAGATTTTGAGTTTGATGATATCAAAAAAGTTATAAATTTTTTTAAAAGATGGAAAAAAGAGAGTCTTTTTTATAAAAATTTAAAATGATAAAGAAAATAAAGCTTTTTTTAAAATACATCAGTTTAAATTCTGAAGAAAAAAAATTTATAAAATCAAAATTTTTCCATAAAAAAGAAAAGAACACTCAAAAAATCTTATTTCAAACGCCTATGGACTATTATTTTGTTTTAATGAGTAAAACCATAATTTTAGAGCGACATCAAAAAAATGAACTAATAGGTATTTGGCCATA